>JAFTVM010000084.1 GCA_017465745.1 Oscillospiraceae bacterium | reverse complement strand
TGGTGGAGCCGAGGGGAATCGAACCCCTGTCCGAAAGCAACTTGGAGGGACTTTCTCCGGGCGCAGTTTGTTATTTACATTCCCTTTGGCCGCCGGGAACAAACACCCTGCGGTCATCAGTAGCTTCATAATGCATGGTACGCGCAAAGCTTTGCGTACGCACGGTCTCCACTAAAATGACACCCGAGCCCGGCTCGTGGACCTTCCGGGGCGGATGGGCGGCCTAATTAGGCAGCCAGTGCAAAGTTTCTGTTGTCAGATAAATTTAGAAAGTACCCGTTTTATCGTGGTCAGGCGCCACGGCCCGCTTATCCAGCCTCACTACCCCCGTCGAAACCAGTACGGCCCCATATTTCAGGTAAGAAGTAAGAGTGAATTGTGAAAAGGGAGGTGGGATGCGGTGGCATCCCACCATTGTAATTTAGAATCTGCCGTAGGGATCAGGCAGCTTTTTGGGCTCGGGATAGGTCTCGCCCTTGGTGTCGACCACGATGGACACGATCTTCTGGTCAACCAGAGGACGGTCGTTGCGGTCGGTCTTGGTGGCTGCGATGGCGTCGACCACCTCCAGGCCGGAGGTGACCTTGCCAAAAGCGGCATACTGGCCGTCCAGGAACTTGGAGTCGGCATGCATGATAAAGAACTGGGAGCCGCCGGAGTTGGGGCTCTGGGCACGGGCCATGGACAGGACGCCGCGCTTGTGCTTCAGATCGTTCTTGACGCCGTTGTAGAAGAACTCGCCCTTGATGCAGTAGCCGGGGCCGCCCATGCCGGTGCCGTTGGGGCAGCCGCCCTGGATCATGAAGCCGGAAATGCAGCGGTGGAAGATCAGGCCGTCATAGAAATGCTTGTTTGCCAGGTCGATGAAATTGTAGACGCTCTGGGGGGCGGTTTCGGGGTACAGCTCGCCCTCGATGACGCCGCCGTTTTCCATGGTGATCTTAAAAGTAGGATTTGCCATTGTTAATATCTCTCCTTCATGGCCCGGTCGATCTGACGCTTGGCGTCCCGCTCGGCCGCGGCTTGTCTTTTGTCATAGAGCTTCTTGCCCTTGCACAGGCCAACCTTGACCTTCACCCGGCTGCCCTTGAGGTAGATGCTCAGGGGGATCAGGGAAAAGCCGTCCTGCTTGACCTTGCCGAAGAGCCGCATGATCTCCCGGCGGTGCATCAGCAGCCGGCGGGGGCGGCGGGGATCGGGATTGAAGCGGTTGCCGTGATCATAGGGGGAGATGTGCATCTGGTTGAGGATCATCTCGCCGTCCTTGATGCCGCACCAGGCGTCCTTCAGGTTCAGGGTTCCTGCCCGGATGGATTTGACTTCTGTACCTTTCAGCTCGATGCCGGCCTCGAATTCTTCTTCGACAAAGTACTCGTGATAGGCTTCACGGTTTCGGGCCATGACTTTGATGCTTTCCTTTTCCAGCTTGCTCACCTCCTGATAAATATCTCAATCTATATTATATCACCGCTGTCAAGGGGATTATACAGTAATTTCCAGCAGATTTCCCTCGAATCCTGCCACGCAGCTCTCGTAATAGCCGTCGCCGGTGGTCCGGGGGCCGCTGAGGACTTCATAGCCGTCGGAGGCCAGGTGGGCGGTTAGGGCATCCACAGCCTCGCGGCTGCCGGCGCTGAACGCCAGGTGGATGAAGCCGGTGCGGACGGGGGATTTTGGTGGATCGAAAAGCCCGGGGCGGGTCATAATCTCCAATCTCGTGCCGTCATCAAAGGTGAGAAAATACGAACGGAAATCGGTGGCTTGATTATGGTAGCCTTTGTTGGACTGTGCGCCGAAATACTTTACAAAAAAATCCCGGGCGCCCTCCAGATCGCTCACGTACAGGGCGACATGTTCGATTCTCATCTTATTCCTCCTCAAACAGGAACCGCGCCATTTCCTTGGCGGAATCAAAGGAATGATCGCAGATCTCCCGCATTTCTGCCATCAGCTCCGGGAAGTCGGGTTTGCTCCAGGCGGCATGGGCGGTTCTGACGCCTGCGGACCGGGCCATGGTCCAGCCCAGCTTCATATCATCCACCATCAGCAGATCTTCCGGTTTCAGGCTAAACCGCTCCATGATATCCTGAAGGGGCCAGGGATTCGGCTTGCGGATCTCCCGGGGCAGTTCGCAGGCGTAGATGGCGTCGGGCTGGAAGCCGAAATGGGCGGCATAGTCCCGGGTGATATTGGCGTGGCTGGACAGGGAGACCACGCACACCAGACCGCCCTCCGCTTTCTGGCGGCGGATGAGATCATCCACACCCGGGAAGATGGGAGGGATGTTTTCGGCGCAGTATGCCTGCCAGAGGGAGTATTCTTCCTTCATTTCTTCATCGGTAAAGTTCCACATCCGGCGGCACATGTCGGGGAAAACCGTGTTGTGGCAGGCGTGGACATAGTCGTGAAAGCTGAGATCGACACCCGGGCGTATCTTTTCCAGATAATCGCGGAAATAGGGATAGCCGATGGCGCGTTCCGTCTGGACGACGGTATCGTCATGGTCAAGAATCAGGCAGGGGTATTTGAGCATGGCATTCTTCCTTTACAGCGTAGTGTTCAGCCCAAAGGCATAGCAGGCATAGTTTGCGGGTTTCTCTGGGTCATAGTAAACATGGATGGACTCGCCCCTGGCGGGTACCCGGTAGCGGACGGGAATATAGAGCTTCCCTTCGTAGGTGGTAGAGTCAACCTGATAGGAAAAGCTGATGATGTGGGGATAGACGGCGCCGTCCCCGGAAAATCTACGGACGGGTTTGGTGTTGATCCGAAGCCACCAGCAGCGGTAAACATCGGTGACAGTGGTTTGAACGCTGTGTCCCTTTGCCAGGATGGCGTCGGCGCCGATGCTGAACATACGAAACAGATTCATCAGATACACCCCTTTTTCTTTTATTATACCAAAGCGTGGCCATATGGGCAACCACGAAATTCCACTTGCTTAATACGAACAAATGTGCTATAATAAAATAAAAGAACGGAGGTGATCCCCATGGTGCGCAACTGCCCGGTGGACGTGATATCGGTATGCAACAGGTCAGGGGAGATCCGCCCCTTGCGGTTTCAGTTGGAGGATGAGGAGCACCAGCTCCTGCGGGTGAATATTCAGGAGGTGGTCAGCGTCCGGGAGGTGCATCACGTGGGGGTGGAAGCCAATATCTTCCTCTGCCGGGCGAGGGTCCACGACCGGGACTGGACATTCGAGCTGAAATACACCTTCCGCTCCCACACCTGGCGACTGCTGGGGAAAGTTTATTGAATTCGGCGGATAAATGTGGTATCATCATAAAGAGAGGTGGTATCCATGGCAAGGACGGAAACTGCAGAACTGACCAACCTGTGTCTGATCCGGCGGGGGAGCGACATCCTGCTGCAGGATCGGGTGAAGGCGGACTGGCGGGGGCTGGCGCTGCCAGGCGGGCATGTGGAGCCGGGGGAATCCATTGTGGATTCCGTGATCCGGGAAATGAAGGAGGAAACGGGGCTGGCGATCAAAAATCCCAAACTCCGGGGCGTCAAGCAGTTTCCCATTGATGGAGGACGCTATCTGGTGTTCCTGTTCGAAGCGACGGAATTCCATGGGGAGCTGCGTGCCTGCGAAGAAGGAAGGGTCGGCTGGTATCCCCGGGATCAGGTGCCAAACCTGCCCACGGTGGACGATCTGGAGGAACTGATCCGGGTCATCGAGGGGGAGAACCTGACAGAATTTATCTATCTGTCCGACGGTCACGACTGGCTGCCGGTGCTGAAATAAGGAGAAAATACCATGTCCTATGTGAAATTCTACCGGGGCGATCCCAATGCCCCCAAGCCCAATATGCCTGCCCATCTGGGATCCAACTGCATCATCATCTGGGACGGAAAGCTTCTGCTGGAGCGGCGCCGGGATTCCGACACCTGGGGACTGGTGGGCGGCGGCTGCAAGAAATGGGAGACGCCGGAACAGGCCATGGCCCGGGAGGTATCCGAAGAGCTGGGTCTTCGGATCCCAAAAGAGAAGTTTCAGAAGCTGAAAGTTTACGGCGAGCCCGGCCGCATTGCGGCATTCCGGGACGGCAGTGTATGGCGTATGGTTATCGTTGTATACAAGCTGGAACTGGAAGAAAAGCCCCGTATCCGCATCAGCGCCGAATCCAGGGAGGCCAGATTCTTCACCAAAGAGGAAGTAAAAAATCTGGAAATTCCCGTGACCCACAGCGATATTGTGGAAGAATGCTTCCTGAATTTGTAATTTTTGACAGCCCTGTCCCTTCCGGGACGGGGCTTTTTGTGTGAATATTTTGAAAAATATTCATCGATGCATCTTGTATATTCATGCAAAATATGATATCATCTGTCCTGTGGACGGGCCATCCCATCGGCCCGCCCTTTTCTGACTGTGCATGTCACTTCGGCACGATTCCGGGCCGTACCAATATAAAAAAGTTAGGGCGTGAATATATCGTGGGTATTTTAGAGAATATCGGCGGTCACGAGGATCTGCTTCGCCTCACTGACGAAGAACGCGATCTGCTTTGCGGGGAGATCCGGGATTTCCTGGTATCCAGCGTTTCCAAAACCGGCGGTCACCTTGCATCCAATCTGGGTACGGTGGAGCTGTCGGTTGCCCTTGAGACCGTTTTTGATACGATGAAAGACCGTCTGGTTTTTGATGTCGGCCATCAGGCTTATGTTCACAAGCTGCTGACCGGACGCCAGGCGGATTTTGAACATCTGCGTCAGTTTGGGGGAATGTCCGGCTTCCCCAAACCCCATGAGTCCGACGCGGACTCCTTTGTGGCCGGACACGCATCCAGCTCCGTTTCCATCGCCCTGGGCATGGCCCGGGCCAGGACCCTGCTGGAGGAGGATTATCAGGTGGTTGCCCTCATCGGCGACGGCGCCGCCACCGGCGGCATGGCCTACGAGGGTCTCAACGACCTGGCTGAAAGCCGGGAGCCTATGGTGGTGATCCTCAATGACAACGAGATGTCCATCGACCGCAACGTGGGCGGCATGGCCCACCATCTGACCCGCCTGCGCAGCAAGGACGAGTACCTGCGGATGAAGAAAAACTACCGCAAGGCCCTGAATCAGGTGAGGGTGGGCCGGAAGGTGCTTGACCTGACCCGCAGCATGAAGAACCGGGTGAAGCGGTTCCTGGTGCCCTCCACCATTTTTGAGAATATGGGCATGACATATCTTGGCCCCGTGGACGGTCACGACCTGCCCCGGCTCATCAGCCTGCTGCGCACCGCCCGGGATCTGAAGGAGCCGGTTCTGGTCCACGTGCTGACCCACAAGGGTCTGGGCTACGGCCCCGCCGAGGAAAATCCCGCCAAGTTCCACGGCATTGGCAAATTCGATCCCGCCACCGGCAAGACGCTCAGCGCCAAGGTACCCAGCTTCTCCGATTCCTTTGGCGAGACCATGGTGGAGCTGGCAGGGGAGGACAAGCGGGTGTGCGCCATCACGGCGGCCATGCCCGGCGGCACCGGCCTGCTGCAATACCGGGACCGGTTCCCCAAGCGGCTTTTTGATGTGGGCATCGCAGAGGAACATGCGGTCTCCATGGCAGGCGGCCTGGCCAAGCAGGGCATGATCCCTGTGGTGGCCCTGTATTCTACATTCCTGCAGCGTTCCTACGACCAGATCATGCAGGATGTAGCCATGCTGAAGCTCCATGTGGTGCTGGCCGTCGACCGGGCAGGCCTTGTGGGCGAGGACGGGGAGACCCATCACGGCGTTTTTGATGTGGGTTTCCTGAGCCAGGTGCCGGGAATGACCATTCTGTGTCCCGTGAGCCTGGCTGAGCAGAAGGATATGCTGCGCTGGGCAGTGAAGGACTTTAACGGCCCCGTGGCCGTCCGGTATCCCCGGGGCGGCGATTGCGGCTACAGTGGCTCCGACTGGGGCAGCGGCAGTGTGAAATGCCACCGGGAGGGCAAGGATGTCACGCTGATCTCCTACGGCACCATGGCGGGCCATATTATCGAGGCAGCTCAGCTGCTGGCTGCCGAGGGCATTGAGGCAACTGTTCTGCGGCTGATGAAGGTAGCTCCGCTGCCCGTTGATGAGATCAGGGCTTTACTGCCCGACAGCCGTCCTGTCATCGTGGCGGAGGAAGCCTGCACCGGCTCCGGCATCGGCCAGATGCTTGCCCAGCGGCTGAAAGATAAGGATATTACCGTCATGGATCTGGGGGACAAATTCGTTACCCACGGCGCCATGAACACACTTTACAAACATTACGGCCTGGACGCCCGGTCCATCGCCGATAAAGCCAGGGAGGCGGTCAGAGGGTGAAGATCAAGAAGAGATTGGATGTTTTGCTGGTGGAGCGGCTGTATGCCGATACCCGCAGCAAGGCACAGGCCATCATTATGAGCGGCAACGTGTATGTCAACGGCCAGAAGGCGGACAAGCCCGGCACCTCCTTTGAGGAGACCGTGGAAATCGAAGTCCGCGGCGCTGTCTGTCCCTACGTCAGCCGCGGCGGCCTGAAACTGGAAAAGGCGTTGCGGGACTTTGGCGTCAAGCCCGAGGGCTTTGTGTGCTCCGATTCCGGTGCATCCACCGGCGGTTTCACGGACTGTCTGCTGCAGCAGGGGGCCAGCAAGGTCTTTGCCATCGACGTCGGCTACGGCCAGCTGGACTGGAAGATCCGAAATGACCCCCGTGTGGTGGTCATGGAGCGAACCAACATCCGCAACGTTACCCCGGAGGATCTGGGGGAGCCCCTGGACTTAAGCGTCATTGACGTCAGCTTCATCGGCCTGGAGATCGTCCTGCCTGCCATTAAGAACCTTCTCAAGCCCGGACAGGGCCAGGTGCTGTGCCTGATCAAGCCCCAGTTCGAGGCCGGTAAAGAAAACGTGGGCAAGAAGGGCGTCGTCCGGGATCCCAGGATCCATCAGATGGTGCTGGATAAATTTGTGGCTCTGGTTCACGGCCTGGGCTTTACCATCCTGGGACTGACCTTCTCTCCCGTGAAGGGTCCCGAAGGCAATATCGAATTTTTGGGTCATCTGACTTTGGCGGATCTCCCCGGCATCCAGCCCGACACGGCGGATGTGGTGGCCCAGGCACATAAAACACTTGACTGAGGTACACCATGAAAAATGTGATTTTATCCCCGAATCCCTACCGGGATAAGGGCTTCCAGACCGTCCGCGCCGCCATGAAGGTGCTGCGTGACGCCGGGATCGAACCCAAGCTCTGCCTGCCCTTTGAGGTGGACAAGAGCTTTGAGCTGCCCCGGGACCTGCGCTTCACCCGACTGGACCGGGAACTCCAGAACGCCGAAATGGTGATCTGCTTCGGCGGCGACGGTACCATCCTGCATATGGCCAAGACCGCCACCCGGAAGAACATCCCCGTCCTGGGTGTCAACATCGGCACCATGGGCTTCATGGCGGAGCTGGAGAGCAATGAGCTGGATCAGCTGGCCCGTCTGGCAAATGGCGACTATACCGTGGATCACCGGATGATGCTGGATGTGACGGTGCAGCGCGACCGGGATATTGTCTTCCACGATATCTGCCTGAACGATGCAGTGATCACCAAGGGCGCCATTGCCCGCATCACGCATCTGGCCGTCAAGTGCGACGGCGTGGACGCCATGACCTGCGGCGGCGACGGTATCATCGTGGCCACGCCCACCGGCTCTACGGGTTACAGCCTGTCTGCCGGCGGTCCCATCGTGGAGCCCGAGGCTTCCAATATCATCATCACGCCCATCTGTGCCCATGACGTCATGAGCCGCTGCATCGTGGCCCCCGGCCGCCGGGTGGTGACGGTGGAGCTGGTGCGCAATTCACGCCGCAATGCCTTCCTGTCCGTCGACGGCGGAAAGGCTGTGCGGATGAATATGGGTGACGTAGCAACTGTGAAAAAATCCACCATGGAGGCCAAGCTGGTGCGCCTGAAGAACCGCAGCTTCTATGATGTGCTCAATGCCAAATTCAAGAATGTATGAGAGGTGACCGGCTTTGAAATCCAAGAGACAGGCTAAAATTTTAGAGATCATTTCCACCACCAATGTGGAGACCCAGGAGCAGCTGCTCCAGGAACTGGAGGAGGCCGGTTTCCGAAGCACCCAGGCCACCATTTCCCGCGACATCAAGGAGCTGCGGGTGGTAAAGGAGCTGACCAGCCTGGGTACTTACCGTTATACGACTTCCGCCAAGGAGCTGCCCTCCACTTTTTCCAACCGGCTGAACACCATTTTCCGGGAGGCGGTGACGGGCTATGACTATGCCCAGAACATCGTGGTGATTCACACCCTGCCGGGCCTTGCAAACGCGGCCGCTTCCGCCATTGACGCCATGAACATGAGCGTCGTCCTGGGCACCCTGGCAGGCGACGACACGGTGATGATCGTTATGCGCGACAACAACGCTGCCGCCCAGTTCTGCGGCGAGATCAAGCACCTGACTAACTGATGAGGAAAAGGAGAGCGCGCCATGCTGAGTCTTCTGCATATTGAGAATATTGCGGTCATTGAGCGGGCGGATATTTCCTTCGACCGGGGCTTCAATGTCCTCACCGGTGAGACCGGTGCCGGTAAATCCATCGTCATCGATGCCATTTCTGCCATCCTGGGTCAGCGTGCCTATCGAGACATGATCCGAACCGGTACCAGCAAGGCTTCCGTCCGGGCTGTCTTTACTGACGTGCCCGAACTGCCCTGGTTTGCCGAAAACGGCGTCGAATATGACCCGGAGACCATTATCCAGCGGGAAGTCCACCTGGACGGTAAAAACGTGTGCCGGGTCAATGGCAGTCTGGTGACGGTCACGATCCTCCACAAGCTGGGTATCCAGCTCATCAACATCCACGGCCAGCACGATTCCGCCAGCCTGTTTGATGAGAGCAATCATCTGCAGTTCCTGGACGATTTTTCCGGGAATCAGGGCCTGCGGGCGGACTATGCCGACAAGTATGACGCCGTTGCCAGGCTGCGGCGTGAGATCGACCGGATGAGCATGGACGAGGGCGAGAAGCTGCGCCGCATGGAGACGCTGAAATACCAGATCGCAGAGATCGAAAAGGCTAACCTGACGGCAGGGGAGGACGACGAACTGGAGGCCCGCCGGAAGCTCCTGCAGAATTCCGAAAAGATTGCAAATGGTCTCAACGATGCCGTTGAAAACCTCTACGGCGGCGACGATACCGACGGCGCGGCAAGTCTGCTGTCCATGGCGGAGCGCGCCCTGGCGCGGATCGCCAAATTTAGCGACGACATTTCCGGACTCCACGAAAGGGTTGCTGACCTGATGTATCAGGTGCAGGATGTGGCGGAGCTGTCCCGGGAAGTACGGGATGACCTGGAATATTCCGCCGACGAGCTGGAGCGCATCGAATCCCGGCTGGACGTCATCCACCGGCTGCGGAAGAAGTACGGCACCACCTGCGCCGACATCATTGCATTCGGTGAAAAGGCAAAACAGGAGCTGGATGAGATAGAATTTGCCGACGACCACATTGAGCGGCTGAAGAAGAAGCTGAAAAAAGCCGAAAAAACCGCCTGGGACGCTGCAAAGGAGCTGCGGAAGAACCGCCAGGACGCCGCCGAGCGTCTGTCTGCGCGGATTCTTACCGAATTGGCACAGCTTGATATGCCCAAGGTGCAGTTCTCCTGCGTCTTTACGGAGATCGAACTGGCCAATAACGGCGCGGACGCGGTGGCTTTCTATATGTCCGCCAACGTGGGCGAAGCATTGAAGCCCATGAGCAAGGTGGCCTCCGGCGGTGAGCTGGCAAGAATCATGCTGGCCATGAAGAACGTTCTGGCTGAGCAGGACCGGGTGAACACCCTGATCTTCGACGAGGTGGACACCGGCGTGTCCGGCCGCGCCGCCCAGAAGGTGGCCGAAAAGCTGAAATCCGTGGCCCGCAACAAGCAGGTCCTCTGCGTCACCCATCTGCCCCAGATCGCCGCCATGGGCGACACCCACCTGCTGATCGCCAAGGGCGAGCGGGAGGGCAGAACCTACACCACCGTGACGCCCCTTGACATCGAGGGACGGAAACGGGAGCTGGCCAGAATCATCGGCGGCGCGAATATCACCGAAACGACGCTCAAGAGCGCCGAGGAGATGCTTTGCTCTGAAATTTGACATATATCCCCCTTTCTGGTACAATGGGCGTACCGAAAGGGGGATTTCTCAATGAACTGGAAGAAATTCCGCAGAAAGATGCGCAGATGGATCCGCAGGCACCGGTATCCTTTGCTGATGACATGCGCGATGCTTATTATATCTGCATTGCTGCTGATTCCTCCGGTAGAAAGCGGCGGCAGCGGAGACTATTCTGATTTTCTCGACGCCCTGGCCATGCGGGAATCCTCGGGTGATCATGAAAAGGTCAACCGCTACGGTTATATGGGTCTGTACCAGATGGGGCGCTCCGCGCTGGAAGACGCAGGCTTTCGCCATGAGGGCGGTGACTGGACGCCACTGGCCAATTCCTACGGGATTTACGATCAGGATGACTTCCTGCAATCACCGGACGCCCAGAATGCTGCTGTGACGGCGTACCATGCGAAGGTCTGTATGTATATCCGCCATTATGACCTGGAAAAATATATCGGCACCACCTACTGCGATGTCCCCGTGACCCGCTCCGGCCTGCTGGCTGCCTGCCATCTGGTTGGCATCGGCGCCGTGATCGACGGCCTGAAATCCGGACAGCACACCTATGACGGCAACCATACCTCCGCAGCGGAGTATATGGAGCTGTTTTCCGGTTACGATATCTCTGCTGTGTGGGACAGCTGATTCGTCATCTTTAACAAGTTTTTGCTGGAAAACCCTTGACAAAGCGTTCCCGTTTTGTTAGGATATTCGCAACACCGTGATGGGAAGAAGTAAGCGTTCCATTTCCCGCCAGAGAGCTGCCGGTTGGTGCGAGGCAGCGGGGAAACGCGCCGAAATACCTCCCGGAGTGGCCTGCCTGAAACGAAAGGACTAGGGGAGGACGGGGTCGCCCGAGACAGCGAGAGGTGTTGTCAGACACCGTGAGGTCTTCGCCGTGAGGCGAAGATGAACCAGAGGTGGTACCGCGTAGATTTTACGCCCTCTGTCCGTAACAGGACAGAGGGCTTTTTTGTTTGGAGAGGAGTGATATCATGACCGATCATCCCATGGATATTCTGAGCCGGTTCCCGCTGCGCAGATGGACAAATCAGAAGCAGGTATTCCTGGCTGCGGTGCAGTCCTATGCCGGTTCCCTGGGCTACCGGACCAAGGCTGAAAAGGGAAGCTGGGGCTGTGAGAATCTGGTCATCGGTGATTCGGAGACCGCGCTCTGTCTCATTACCGCCGATTATCACGGCACCTCCGGTGCAGCAGTGATTCTGGAGACGGCTGCGTCCGTGCCTGTTAACCTGCGCCGACGGGTCTGTTTCGTCCTCTTCGACGGAAAAAACGGTGCTTCTGCATATGGTAAAAAGCACCGCTTCGCCCTGGATCTGCAGACGGTGGTGTCTGTCGGCCGGGTCGGGAAGGGGGATACCATTCTCTTCCGCCCGGACAAAGCGGTCTGCGCCGATGCAGACCGGCTGAACCGCCTGATCGACCTGGAACGCCGCTGCGGCCAAAAGCGTATCCGAATCCTGGATAAAAAGCCCTGCCGCCTGCCTTTCTCCGCAGGCGTCCGGGTTTATACCAAAGGATGCGGTCTGTTTGACCGCATCCCGGACCATACCAATGTCAACATTCTGCGTGCCTGCCTGATTACCTACATCGGCAGCGCGGCTGAGTAAGAATAGAAAGGAAATCGCAATGAAAGTTTATGACGAGCTGGTTGCCCGCGGCCTCATCGCCCAGGTGACCAATGAAGAAGAGATCCGTGAAATGATCGACAACGGCAAGGCCACCTTCTACATCGGCTTTGACCCCACCGCAGACTCTCTGCATGTGGGCCACTTCATGGCGCTGTGCCTGATGAAGCGCCTGCAGATGGCCGGCAACCGTCCCATCGCCCTGATCGGCGGTGGCACGGCCATGATCGGTGACCCCTCCGGCCGTACCGACATGCGCTCCATGATGACCCAGGAGACCATCCAGCACAACTGTGACTGCTTCAAGAAGCAGATGGAGCGGTTCATCGAGTTCGGCGAAGGCAAGGCCATGATGGTCAACAACGCCGAGTGGCTGCTGAAGCTGAACTACGTGGATTTCATCCGTGAGATCGGCGGCTGCTTCTCCGTCAACAACATGCTGCGGGCCGAGTGCTTCAAGCAGCGTATGGAGAAGGGCCTGAGCTTCCTGGAGTTCAACTACATGCCCATGCAGTCCTACGACTTCTACTACCTGTTCCAGCATTACGGCTGCAACATGCAGTTCGGCGGCAACGACCAGTGGTCCAATATGCTGGGCGGCACAGAACTGATCCGCCG
>JAFTVM010000035.1 GCA_017465745.1 Oscillospiraceae bacterium | reverse complement strand
GCTCACATCCAAGCCTTTGCTCAGCGCAGCTTATTCAGTTTACCACATCTTTCGCTCTTTGTCAAGTCCTTTTTTCGAGTTTTTTCAAACTCTCAAAAGCCCTTTCCAAATTCGCTTGGATCCGGTATTCTGTTTGTTGCCGCTTTCGCAGCAACTCGAATATTTTAGCACATCTCATCCCGTTTGTCAAGACCCATTTTTCAGCATTTTTCGCTGATCTCTGATCCCGACGCCTCAGGCATCCGCGCCCCATATCCAGCCGCCCTCGCGGACAGCTTGCATATATTAGCACACGCCTAACTTTTTGTCAATACCCAAAACAAACTTTTTTGGATTAATTATGACAAAAAATCAGGGAGCCTCTTTCGAGGCCCCCCTTTTAATCCGAAAGGTTATTCCACATCATCGATGACGCCGTAGCCGCCGTCATTTCTGCGGTATACAACTGCGAATGTGCCGCCGTTGTCCTCGTCCCGGAATGCGAAGAAGTTATGCTCCAGCAGATTCATCTGCATGACAGCTTCCTCACGGGTCATGGGCTTGAAGTAGAAAGACTTCACACGGACAATGTTCAGCTCATCCTCGGTGGGCTCGGCGAAGGAGGTTTCCTCGACGTCAACGGATCTGACGAACGCATCCTTACGCAGGCGGCGGGCCAGGCGGGTCTTATTCTTGCGGATCTGACCTTCGATGGTGCCGACAGCGGCGTCAATGGACGCAAACATATCGGAAGTGCTCTCACGAGCGCGGAACCAGGTGCCTGCACCATGAACGGTAAGCTCCACGTTGTTCCGGTTCTTTTCTACAGAGAAGACGACAAGTGCCTCCGCATCCTCCTCGAAATAGCGTGCCAGCTTCATGACCTTCTTTTCGGCGTAAGCGGCAACGTTTCTGGGCAGCTTAACTTTCTTTTCACTGTACTGGAATTTCATATGCGGCAGCTCCTTTCGTTTCACCGGTCATCCGGTGTAGTAATACTATACCACAGATACCATCTTTTGGCAAGAGGTTTTGTGTATTTTGATTAGACGCTGTCCTCCTCGTCCAAAAGTTCGGCCATTGTCAGATTATAGATGATTTCCGCCTTCTTTTCAAACAGCTTTCCCAGCCGGACTGCCTGGCGCTGATCCGGCGCCACCAGCTCCAGGGTCATCAGATTGCCGAATTCATCATCCAGGGACATAACCACAGAGAAGTCGCCGCCGTCTCTGGGCAGCACGTGGGTCTTGACGAAGCTGGAGCGGCGGATCTGGCGGTTGTAGCGCGCCACGGCATTCTCTGCACGCTGCTTGACGGTATAGGCGATGGAATCCTCCGTCAGGGCGCCGTCAGCCCTGCCCTTCTCGGTGATCTCATATTTTTCCTCTTCCAGCTCCTTCAGATGGCCGGACTTCACCATCTCCGGGATGGCCGTACAGACATCGAAATAGCTCAGACAGTCATCCTGGTAACACAGCTCATAGATCTCCTGGGTATTGACCGGATAGCTGATCCGGGCCATGACAAACAGGATCAGAACCTTGACATCCAGCATATCGTGAATAAATCCAAGTCTTTGCATAGCATTCACCTCTTTCCTGTATTATACGAAAAGGCATCCGAAAAATCAAGCACATCCCGTTCGATTGCGCATAATCTGGGACGAAAGGATGGTGCTTTATGTCTGAAATCAAAATTTGCTGTCCCCCGGGAAATACTGCCACGGGATATGCGGCGCAATACTTAACAGAAGCCGGGATGGCCGTGTCGGATAAACTGTATTCCGATACCACCCATCTGCTGCTGCCGGTACCCACCCGGAGCTTTGACCATCTGCCGGAGGGCGTGGTCATCATCGGCGGGAATCTGCACTGTCTGCCGGGGTATGAGACCATTGACTTATTAAAGGATGCGCAATATCTGGCGGAGAATGCCGCCATCACCGCCCGGTGTGCCATCAATTTGATCGGGAAGGACTTGAACGGTCTTCCCGTTCTGATCCTGGGATGGGGGCGGATCGGGAAATGCCTGGGTAAATTCCTGGGGGATGCCGGAGCGAGGGTCACGATCGCTGCCCGGAAAGAGACCGATGTAGCAATGATCCGGGCCTTGGGATATGGCGGCGTGTTCATCGACCAGGTGTCACCCATGCTTCCCGAATTCGGAGCGGTGCTGAATACAGTCCCTGCCATGGTGCTGCCTGCCTTCCGATGCACACCGGACTGTGTATTGCTGGAACTGGCGTCCCGGCCGGGCATGGCGGGGGACAATATCATCCGTGCTTCCGGCCTGCCTGCAAAATATGCGCCGGAGGAATCCGGCACCCTCATCGCCCGGCGGCTGCTGGCCATCTTAAAGGAGGATCGCAAATGAATATCGGTTTTGCCCTCTGCGGCTCATTCTGTACCTTCGGCAAGGTGTTCCCGGTGATGGAGGAACTGGCAAAGCAGCATAGTGTTACCCCGATCTTTTCCCATTCCGCAGCAACCATCGACAGCCGCTTCGGTACGGCGGGGTTCCATCTGCGCCGGGCGGAAGAAATTTGCGGCTGCTCTCCCCTGCTGACGCTCTCCCAGGTGGAGCCCATCGGGCCGCAGAAGCGGTTTGATATTCTGATCATTGCCCCCTGCACCGGGAACACCCTGGCCAAGCTTGCCCACTCCATCGCAGACACCCCGGTGACCATGGCGGCGAAAAGCCATCTGCGCAACGGCCGTCCCATTCTGCTGGCGGTGTCCACCAACGACGCCCTGGCGGGGGCGGCGGAGAATATCGGAAAGCTGCTGGGGAAGAAGCATTATTATTTCGTCCCCTTCGGTCAGGACGATCCGCAACAGAAGCCCACCTCCATGGTGGCTCATTTCGAAAAAATCCCCCAGGCGCTGGATGCAGCGCTTGGGGGACGGCAGATACAGCCATTGATTATTTGAATACCACTTCGAATTCTTCACAGACCACGCCCATATCCTCCCGGAACTCCATACCGACAGCTTCCAGTTCCCTGGAGAAGAAAGCCTTGTGGACTTCTCTCCAATAGGCAAGGCTCCGATCACCTTCCCCTTCTCTGTATGCCTGTTCAGCGGATACCTCCTGAAAGGGTCGCACATAGACCTTCGTAGTTTTGACAATACAGGCAGCGGAGCCGTCTTCCCATAGAATGACACTGTATCCGCCCACCTGCGGCAGAGGCTCATTGGCCATCCCATAGATCGCCCAGGCTGAAGCGGTGGCGGTTTTGATGCCGTCCACCGTCAGCCGGGCCAAATCATCCGGCGCATCACCGTACGACCAGGCTTCGTATCCGGAGGAAGCAGCATCCGGATGCAGATGTATGTACGCATCCCACATTTCTTTTTCAGTCATGACCTTCTCCTGTACAAAAAGGGCGGGCTTTGCGCCCGCCCTTCGGGGTTATTCAGAGGCTCTCGATCTCGTCCAGCCAGATCCTTCCGCTGGCGTCGCTGGGCATTCTCCAGTCGCCCCGGGGGCTGAGGCTGATGTTGCCGACCTTTACGCCGTCGGGCATGCAGCTGCGCTTGAACTGCTGGGTGAAGAACCGGCGGTAGAAGGCCTTCATCCACTTCTTGATGGTAGCCGCGTCGAAATCACCTTCGAAGGTGCGGCAGGCCAGGGTGTAGATCTTGGTGGGGGTGAAGTCGTAGCGCATCATATAGTACAGGAAGAAATCGTGGAGGGAATAGGGACCCACCAGGTCTTCGGTGTACTGGGCGATCTGTCCCTTTTCGTCGGGGGGCAGCAGCTCGGGGCTGATGGGGGTATCCAGTATATCCTTCAGGACTGCCCGGGAGGCAGCAAACTGGGGCGTTTCGGAAATGGCGTCGATCATCCAGCGGATCAGTGTCTTGGGGATGGAGGCGTTGACGCCGTACATACTCATCTGATCGCCGTTGTAGGTACACCAGCCCAGCGCCAGCTCGGAAAGGTCGCCGGTGCCGATGACGATGCCGCCCACTACGCTGGAGTAATCCATCAGGATCTGGGTGCGCTCCCGGGCCTGGGCATTTTCATAGGTGGTGTTGAAATTGCCGGGGTCGTGACCGATGTCCTTGAAGTGGAGGGTCACGGCGTCCTTGATGCTGATCTCTTTGGCGTTGATGCCCAGTGTCTTCATCAGCTCCCAGGAATTCTGGTAGGTGCGGTCCGATGTGCCGAAGCAGGGCAGCGTCACACCGTAGACGTCGGATGCGGGACGGCCCAGAATGCGCATGGCTTCCACCGCCACCAGCAGCGCAAGGGTGGAATCCAGACCGCCGGAAACGCCGATGACGGCCGTGGGATTGCCGATGGAGCGCAGCCGCTGAGCAAGGCCGGCAGCCTGGATCCGGAAAATGGCGGCGCAGCGCTCCATGCGGTCTGCCTTGGCAGCGGGCACGAAGGGCAGCTTCTCCAGCTCATACAGTCTGCCGTCGGAGCGCAGGGGGGCGCAGCCGCAGTCCACCAGACGCATAGGCTCCAGCTTGCCATAGAAGGAGGTGGCGTCCTTGACGGACTTGTTCTTACGGCGGACAGCCCGGATGCGGCCCAGGTCAGCATCAGCCACCATCAGATAATCCGCGGCGATATAGTCTTCGTTCTCTTTCAGCAGTGCACCGTCCTCGGCGATGATGCTGTGGCCGGAGAACACCAGGTCCTGGGTGGATTCCGTACAGCCGGAGGAGGCGTAAGCATAGACGCAGCTGCAGATGGAGGACTGGTGCTGCACCAGGCGGCGGCGGTAGTCCCGCTTGCCAACGGTTTCATTGGAAGCGGAGAGGTTCACGATGACCTCTGCACCGTTGATGGTCATAAAAGTAGAGGGAGGGATCGGGGTCCAGAGGTCTTCGCAGATCTCCACGCCCATGATGGTGCCGTCGCCCAGGCGGAACAGCAGATCCCGGCCGATGGGCACCGGATAATTGTCGGACAGGCCCAGGAAGCAGGAATCGATGTGGGTCTGTGTCAGATCCTCGGAGGAGGAGAACCAGCGCCGCTCATAGAATTCGTTATAGTTTGGCAGGTACGTCTTGGGCACCAGACCGTGGACGCGGCCGCCGGAAATCACCGCGCCGCAGTTATACATCTGGCCGCGCACCATGGCAGGCAGACCCACCACGGCGGTGACAGCGGGATAACGGGCAGAGCATGCAGTGATGGCTGCCAGACCCTGGCGGCAGCTTGACAGAAGACTCTCCTGAAAAAACAGGTCGGCGCAGGTATAGCCCGTCAGGGCCATTTCGGGAAACACCACCAGATCGGTGCCCGCGGCGTCAGCCCCGGCGATCCGGGTGCAGATGTCTTCCACATTTTTCGTCACGTCGCCCACCCGCACAGCAGGCACGGCACAGGCAATTCGGATAAAGTCCAGCATGGAAATTCCCTCCATTTTCTTGTTTGAGATTATCATATCATATTTTGCCGCGATTGCAAAGAAAATATGAAAAGGACGGCTTTTCAGCCGTCCTTACCTTATTCGGTCGCCTCTGTGGGCGTCATATCTGCTTCCGTCAGGGTCTCGCCTGCAAGAATCCGGTCAACCAGGGCTGCACCGTGATTGACCATGGTCTCATCGGGGTGCATAACATAGACCTTAGTACCGGGCATGGAGTAGGTGATCTCGCTGCCGTCGGAGCCGGTGACGGCGAAGGAGCTGATATTCCACTGGGCCATATCCTTCAGCTGCATCTTGACCAGCTCGGAGATATCATCGGAAGTCAGGCTGGTGGCAAACATGCCTTCCAGGCTCTCCATGATGCCGCTGTAGTTGGACAGGATGGTGGTGCCGGAGGTCATCTTACCGATGACAGCCTTGATGACCTTCATCTGGTTCCGGCCGCGGGCATTGTCGCCGCCGGGCAGATTCTTGCGCTCCCGGGCGAAGGCCAGGGCCTCGCTGCCGTTCAGGTGGAGCTCGCCGGCGTCGAAGTGACCACCGTCGACGGTGTTGAAGGACACGTCGGACCAGACGGTGATGCCGCCGATCTCGTCGATCAGGGTTTCGAAGCCGGTGAAATTGATCTGGGCATAGTAATCCACTTCCACACCGTACAGGTCACCCAGCGCCTGCATGGAGCACTCGATGCCATAGATACCGCAGTGGGTCAGCTTGTCCAGGCTGCCGCTCTCGGAAGCGGGGTTGGGGATATAGTAATCTCTGGGAGTGTTGATCAGCAGCACCTGCTTGGTCTTGGGGTTCACCACCGCCAGAATGTTGACGTCGCTGCGGCTGGTGGACAGCTTCTTGTCCCGGGTATCGGAACCGCTGATGTAGACCACGAAGGGATCGGAGGCGATTTCCTCCTGTTCACTCTGCAGGAAGCCGCCCACGTTCTCAATGATGGAGGACCAGGCGTTGCTGTCCACCTGGTACAGGATCCGGACACGGTCATAGAAGTTCTCGTAGCCCTCCAGATCCTCCAGCAGGTTTGCGTAGGCGCTGTTGACGATCATGGCACCGGATTCTCCGGAGAAGAAGCCTTCCACCAGTTCCTTGGCGCCGGCATATTCGGTGACGCTGATACTGCGGCCCAGTTCCTGCTCGATGTCCTCCACAGCCTGGCGGGTACGGGCTTCGTCATAGCCCTGGACCACGGCAAAGTCGTAGTCGGCAGCATCCTGGATGGTCTGGGCGGGATCGTCGCTGCGGACATACACTGCCATGGTCAGCTTGCCGCCGGTCTGGCCGGAGATGCCCTGGATGGTGCCCTGGGCGTCCATAATCACCACGGAGGCAGCGCAGGACAGGGCAAAGATCAGCACTGACAGGAAGACGCCGCAGCTGCCCTGGAGTCTGCCGGTGCGCCGGGGCAGCAGCAGGATTCCCGTAAACAGAGCCAGCACAGCGAAAACACCTGCCAGGATCAGCAGCAGATTTTCAGGCAGCATATTCAGCCGCCAAATGCAAAACAGGGCCATGCCCTCCGCGATCAGCTGAAGGAACCATATGAAGCTCAGCATCCGATGCCGCGCGGTAACGGCCATGCTCTTTTTCTTATGTTTCACATTTTGATGTTTCACAGTATCATCTCGATTCTGTTTTTATTTCTTTACAGGCAGGCCAGTCTCTTCAGTTCCTCGGCGATGTCGGTCTGCTCCCAGGGACGGTCGGCGACACCAAAGTGGCCGAACTCGGCGGTGGGGGCGTAAATGGGACGGCGCAGATCCAGCTTGCGGATGATGCCGCCGGGGGTCAGGTCGCAGGTGGCGCGCAGCAGCTCGGTCATCTTCTCGTCAGAGATGACGCCGGTACCATAGCTGTCGACACGGACAGAAACGGGCTCGGCCACGCCGATGGCGTAGGCCAGCTGCACCTGCACCTGGGTTGCCAGGCCCGCAGCCACCAGATTCTTGGCCATGTAGCGGGCCATGTAGGCGCCGGAACGGTCCACCTTGGTGGGTTCCTTACCGGAGAAAGCGCCGCCGCCGTGGGAGAAGTAGCCGCCGTAGGTATCGACGATGATCTTACGGCCGGTCAGGCCGGTATCGCCGTTGGGGCCGCCGATGACGAAATTGCCGGTGGGGTTGATGTGGATATTGCGCACATCAGCGATGTCAAAGCCGTAGGCAGCCAGCACGGGGGCGATGACGCCCTCCCGGATATAGCGGCGCAGCTCCCCGATCTCAAAATCAGCGGCATGCATGATGGAGACGACCACGGTGTCGATGCCGACAACATTGCCAGCCTCGTCATATTCCACAGAAACCTGGGTCTTGCCGTCGGCGCGCAGCAGGTCATTGGAGTGGACACACTGGGTCAGGCGGTTGCTCAGGGCACGGGCCAGCGCCACGGGCAGAGGCATCAGCTCGGGGGTCTGGGTGCAGGCGCCGCCGAACATCATACCCTGGTCGCCTGCGCCGCCCACCTCGTCGTTGGTACCCAGAGCGATGTCAGCGGACTGGGTATGGACACGGCACTGGATCTCCACGGTGTCGGCGTCGAAGCCGTCGCCGGGATAGATATAGCCGATGTGGCGGATGGCTTCACGGGCCACGGCTTCGTAATCAACCACAGCCTTGGTGGTGATCTCACCGCAGATCAGGCAGAAGTCGGTGGTGACCATGGTCTCACAGGCCACGCGGGAGCCGGGGTCCTGGGCAAGGCATGCATCCAGAATGGCATCGGAGATGGAGTCCGCCACCTTGTCGGGATGGCCGTTGGTCACACATTCAGAAGTAAAGAGTCTCTTTTCCATTGTATTGTTTCGTCCTTTCTTTGTCAATCGGCATCACCAAAAAATCCTTTAAGATGCCCTTAAAAAATAAAAAATGCACACCGAAGGACTCGATGTGCGTGTATCGAATCCTCATCTTTCGTCTGCCGCCGGATTTGGCACCTTAGCACTTTGCCAGGTTGCCGGGTTTCATCGGGCCGTTCCCTCCACCGCTCTTGATAAGGCTGTATGCAGTTTGCCATTTTATTATACAGATTTCCCGCAGAATGTCAAGACTTTTTTCGATTAATTTCCCTCTGATTGTTCACAAATGGGATATGGACTTTCCCATGGATAATTGCTATAATAACGGAAATACACATTGGGAGTTGATTCAATTGCGTAATCTGCGCAGAAACTTTGAACGGTTCTGCTTCAAGAACCGGAACTGGGGCATCCCGAATCTGATGCTCTATATCTGCCTGGGCAGCGCCCTGGTCTATGTCATGGGTCTGGTGGACGGCAGCAATACCCTGTACAGCTGGCTGGTGTTCGACCGGGCGAAGATCCTGCAGGGTGAGATCTGGCGTCTGATCTCCTACCCGCTGACGGATTCCCGCAGCCATCCCTTCGTCATGGCGATCTTCCTGATCTGCTATTATTCCCTGGGCCGCTCCATGGAAAACCTCTGGGGCACCCTGCGCTTCAACCTGTTCTACCTGACGGGCGTGCTGCTGCAGGATGTGTTTTGCCTGGTGCTCGGCGGCGTGGCCACCGCATCCTATCTGAACATGAGCCTGTTCCTGGCCTATGCCACCCTCTACCCCGATTCCCAGTTCCTGCTGCTGTATATCATCCCCGTGCGGGCCTGGATCTTCGCGCTGGTGGATCTGGTCATCGTATTCTACAGCGTCATCACCATGACCGTCTACGGCTTCTTCCCCTACAGCCTGTTCCCCCTGATCGCCCTGCTGAACTACTTCCTGTTCTTCGGCAAGGATGTGGTGAACATTTTCCCCGTGTCCTGGCAGGCCAATGCCCGGCGGCTGTTCCGCAAGAAATCCCAGGCCGGTCCTCAGGTGATCCGCTTCAAGGGTGCCGGCTCCTACGAGGCCAGCGTGGCCAAGCCCAAGACCCCCTATACCCACCGCTGCACCGTCTGCGGCCGCACCGATGTGGACAGCCCCGACCTGGAGTTCCGCTACTGCTCCCGCTGCAGCGGCTACCACTGCTACTGCCAGGATCATATCAGCAACCACACCCATATCCAGTAACTGCAAAAACCGCGGATCGAACGATCCGCGGTTTCATTTTATTCCAGCACCCGGGTGAACTCCAGGGGATACAGCAGTTCTGTGTATGGGTCGGTGGTGCTGGGACGCACCAGGGTCAGCGCATCCTCATTCAGGATATAGGTCTCGTAAATGTTCTCGTTGACCTCCTTATCCACGCTGTCGGTCAGGTAAAGCCTGCCCTCCTCCGCCAGATACCGTCCCTCAGCGGCCATGATCTGTGTCACCTCTGCGATCAGCTCCGGCGTCAGCACATCCCCGATCAGGGCATCCATATTGGTATTCAGCATCTCCAGGATGTCACCGATCTCCAGGTTCAGTCCTGTGGCGGCGATGGTATCCACCAGATAGCGCTCCATGCCTGCCCAGAGGCTTTCCTTCAGGCCGTCCATGGCGGCCTCCACAGAAGCGGGGTCCGCCACCATGGAATAGGTGTCATCTGCCGCAAAGGTCAGGATCATTTTCAGCTTCAGGCTGTCCACCTTCAGGTATTCCGCATTTTCCGCATTGCCCAGGGTGTTATTGAAGACGTCCGCAAATTCCACTTCCGTCTCCCACACGCCCACAATTTTGTCGTGGTCGCTGCCGCAGGCGGTCATGGTCAGCGCCATGGCCAGCACCAGCAGAACCGCCAATAGCTTCGCTGCATGTTTTTTCATGATCCTTCTCCTTTCATGTGTCGGGTTTGCATGCATTTTACCATAGCCCCTGAAAAAAGTCAATTCAGCCCCTTGACAGCGGGCTTTCCTTATGCTATCTTAAATTTAACATTTAGGCTAAATGTTAAATGAAAGGATGTGGAACATATGAGCCTGCACACCACCCTCCGGGCCCTGGCGGATCCCACCCGCCGGGAGATTCTGGAGCTGCTGAAAGCGGGGCGGCTGTCCGCCGGTGAAATCGTCGACCATTTCTCCGTCACCGGCGCCTCCATTTCCCGGCACCTGTCGGTGCTGAAAGAAGCTGACCTGATCCGGGACACCCGGGAAGGCAAATTCATCTACTACGAACTCAACGCCTCCGTTCTGGAGGAGATCATGCTGTGGATCACCACGCTGAAAGGAGAATAAGCCATGATCAAGAAAAACTGGAAACAACTGCTGCTGACCAGCGCCGTGATCCTGCTGCCCGTTCTGGCGGGTCTGCTGCTGTGGGACCGGCTTCCCGCCACCATGAATATCCACTGGGGTGCCGACGGTCAGCCTGACGGTGCCGCAGGCAAGGCCTTCGCCGTCTTTGCCCCTTCCCTTTGCGTTCTGGCGGTCCACTGGCTGTGCATCATCGTCACAAATAAGGATATGAAGAGCCAGCCCCCCAAGGCCATGGCGCTGACACTGTGGATCTGCCCGGCGCTGTCCCTTTGCATGCACAGCATCATGTACACCATTGCGTTGGGCTTGGAGGTCAATATGGGCATGCTGCTGTTTATGCCCATGGGCATCCTGTTTGCGGTGATGGGTAATTATATGCCCAAGTTCCGCCGGAATTCCACCATGGGCATCAAGACCACCTGGGCCCTGGCAGATGACGAAAACTGGAACGCCACCCACCGCTTCGGCGGCAGGATGTGGGTCGCCGGCGGTCTGCTGGTCTGCGTCCTCAGCTGCCTGCCCTGGGACTGGGCGGTGGTGCTGACCTTTATTGTCATCTTTGTATTTGCCTTTGCGCCCATGATCTATTCCTGGCAGTTCTACCGGAAAAAGAAAGCATCCGGCAAGGAAGTTCCCGTCTACCGTTCCCCCTACAGCAAGTGGACATGGGTGATCATCGCCGTGTTCCTGCTCTTCCTGGCTTGGGTGATGTTCAGCGGCAATATCGAATATACCTTCGGTGAAAATTCCCTGACCATCGACGCCGACCACTGGGATGCCATCTCCGTTTCCTACGAGGACATCGAAGCCATCGAATACCGGGAGGACATGGTCTCCGGCTCCCGGGAATGGGGCTACGGCTCCGCAAGACTGCTACTGGGCACCTTCCGCAACGAGGAATTCGGCTTCTACACCCGCTATACCTATGGCGGAAAAGGCAGCTGCATCGTGCTGACGGTGGAAGACAAGGTCCTGGTCATTTCCGATCAGGATTCCGAAGGCACAAAAGCGCTGTATGATCAGCTGCTGGAAAAGATCGGATAACCAAGCACCGCCCTGTTCCGTTATGGAACAGGGCGGTTTCTGTTTATACGAAGGGCATCAGATCTTCCAGAGCCTCCAGGTCACGCCGGTCCATCAGGTATTTGGCCAGCTTTTTCAGGGATGCCTGGGACAGGAACGGATAGAGGTCGGAAAGATCATCCAGATCCTCCGGGTCGAATTCCCTGTCGATCAGGCGGTCCACCAGTGCATCCAGCGTCTGCTCCGGAAGGAAGCAGGCGGTGTCTGCGATCAGTTCCCACTCCCCCGCCGCCTCCAGGCGGTGTGCCAGCAGGTCCAGCGCCCGGTCACTCAAATGGCAGGCGATCTCCGTCACCTCTTCCAGATCCTCCTGCCGGGCGATCTTTACCACATTTTCCAGGGTCTCATCGCTGAGGAAAGGCGCCAGGTCGTCGATGCCATCCAGGGAAACCGCCGCAGCCTCCAGCACCAGCTCTCCCAGATAGGGTTCCTCCAGATACTCCGCAAGATCCGCCAGATCGGAAAGGTCCCGGACCTTCTTCTTTTTCTGCCTGGGTTTGTTCCCGGAATATTCAATATGGATGCTGTGGGCATTGCTGAATTTCTCTTTCAGCTTCTCGGAAATATCCTCCAGGAAACTCAGATCCGGCAGGAAGCTGTCCCGCTTTGCTTCGACCTGTTTGCGAACCGTCTCCGGCGGCAGCACCGGAGCAACCTCCTTCAGATCCTCCACCGTCAATTCCTCTTCGGCTATCACCTTATTGACAGCTTCCGCGGTTCGTGTCTCCATACCCAGCAGCTGGTTCACGGTAATGTCCAGTGCCCGGCACAGATCCTCCAGCTTGGAGATATCGGGCATGGAATTGCCCCGCTCCCAGTTGGATACCGCCTGGTAGCTGACGCCCATGGCGTCGGCCAGCTGCATCTGGGTCAGGTTCTTATCGATCCGGGCCTGCTTGATGACGCCCGCGATTTTCATGGTATCAAACATATTCAGTTCCTCCTTTTCGTAATGGGAGTGGCCGCTCCTGATGGCACCAGTATACCAAAAATCCCAAAAATGTAAATAAAGTGCCGGTTGAAAAGCCGACTCAAGCGCTGCTTGAGTACAAAAACCGCCGCCGGATCGCTCCGGCGGCGGCAGTTTTGAATATCAGATCAGATACATGGCGCCCAGGCCCATGGCCAGCAGGATCACCGGGTAGGCCAGGTAGATCAGAACCTTGTTCGGTTCCTCCTCACCCTTCTCACCGTTATAGATATGCAGCATCAGACAGCCCATGGGCGCCATGATGAAGAACATGGACGTCAGGGAACTGGCGATGGCCATGGTGGCAGCGATCAGATTGCGGTACATGGGCTTCTCCCGGAACACATACATGGGCCAGACCACCAGCACCAGGGGGATTCCCATATCCACCCGGAGCATGCCGGCCCAGGCGGCAGCCACGACCACCACCAGGAATCGAATCAGGAAATTTCTGATACCCTTCCCCTCATACTGGCGGAAGAAGAACAGCACCACCAGCCCCAGCACCATACCGAACACGGGATTCTGACTGGTCATGTCGAACAGCTTGCCATGCATCAGCAGGTTAAAGGGAATCTCACTGACGATGGCGCAGCCGGTGACCCGGAGGGCGTAGCTGCGCAGATTCGAGGTGTGGACAAAGCCCTCTGCCAGCATCAGGGCGAACATGGGCACGGCACAGGTCTCCACAACCTGCAGCACCAGGGATACGGTGGCAAACACCATCATATCCGGGTTGTTCAGCAGCGCCAGCAGCTGGTCATTATTCAGGCCGGACATGCCCAGTACATGGTGCTGGATCAGGCCACGGCCGATCAGTCCGGCTACGGCGATAAGCATGGCCCAGGTGCGCAGTCCATTGCGGTTCAGGCCTTTGGATCTTCTTTCACTGATTCTCTCCATGGGAGGTCTCCTTTATCGAAGGGTAATGGTTAGGCTGCGGGCACCAGAATGGCGGTGCCGAAGGCGGGTAGGCTCAGCTGTGTGCCGTCCATGGTGATCTCACCGCCGTCGGCGGAGAGGGATGCCACCATGTTCCAGTCGGCGTAGGCGGACAGGTCCACCTGAGCTGCAACCGTGTTGATATTCATCAGGATGATGCATTCCTGATCCTCCCAGGTCTTCCGCTGGGCGCTGATGGCGTTCACATTCAGCGCTGTTTCGGCGGTGGTGTCGCCGTGGGAAATGACGGGCATGGCATTGCGGATGGCGATGGCCTGCCGGTAGTAATTATACAGGGAGGCATCGTTGCCCGCCTGCTCTGCCAGGGAACCCAGAGGATATTCTTCAGGCAGCTCGCACTCAGGGGGAGGATTGGTGGTTCCGTTGTCCCGCTCGGCGTTCCAGTACATGGGAGCACGCTTGGAGGGGTCGTTGCCGCTGCCCAGCATGCCGATCTCTTCGCCGTAGTAGATGAAGCAGGAACCGCTCATGAAGATGTTCATGGCGCCGGCCAGCTTCATCTTATTCTCATCGCGGGCGACAAAGCCGGCGATACGGCCCACGTCGTGATTGGACAGGAAGGGTGCATCAATATAATCGGGGTTGGCGGCGGAATAGGCCTCGTTGGCCTTCTGCAGGGCGGTGGCATAGGAAGATACCGTCTTGGCGTTACCGGCATTGCGCAGCACATCAGGGATCTTGCCGTTGGAATTGCCGAAGGGGAAATCAAAGAGGCTGGTGATGCCGCTTTCGTAATACTGGGTCACAGCGCCGAAAGCTTCCCAGACCTCGGCCACCAGGTAGCAGTCCTCCTTCAGGGAGGTAGCGGTGGTCTGGATCCAGTTGAGCACTTCCACGTTGGCGGGGATATTGCCGGAGTAGAACTCCTTGGCGGCGTCCAGACGGAAGCCGGAGACGCCCCGGTCGATCCAGAACTGCATCACATCGGTGATCTCAGCCTTGACGGCCTCACTTGCCAGATTCAGGTCAGGCATGTGGGGGGAGAACTGGCCCTCGTAGTACCACTCGGTACCCTCGATGGCATGCCAGCCGGGGGCGGACTCACGGCTGAAGAAGTAGTAGTCGATATACTTGCATTCTTCGGCATTGGGTTCCGCGCCGGAAGGCAGGGTCTTCAGATAGTCAACGGCAGTGGTGAACCAGGCGTTGTCATTGCCGGTATGGTTGACCACCAGGTCGATGATGACATTGATGCCCCGCTCTTCACAGGCTGCCATCATGGCATCGAAATCTTCCAGGGTGCCGTAGTCAGGGTCGATCTCATAATAATCCCGGACGTCATACTTGTGGTAGGACTGGCTGGGATGGATGGGCATGAACCAGATGCCGGTGATGCCCAGCTCCTGCAGATAATCCAGCTTGGAGGTGACGCCGTTCAGGTCGCCGATGCCGTCGCCGTTGGAATCGCAGAAGGAATAGACGAAAATTTCATAGAAGGTCCGATAGTTGTCATCGGGACTCTGGCCGAGCTTCGCAATCTCGGCCAGGGCTGCTTCGGTCTTTGCCGCGGTTTCGGGCTGAATATCCGAAGCCACCCCCGACGAGTCGGGGGTGGTGGGTTGAATATTTGTGCCTTCAGATGCACATCCAAACAGCAGCAGGGTGACCAGAAGCAGACAGACAAGTCTTGTCATCCGCTTCATAGGCAATTAACCCTTGACAGCGCCGGACATGGCTTCCTGATAGAACTTCTGGGTGATCATGAAGAGGATGGAGATGGGAATTGCCACCAGAACGGCACCGGCGCAGAAGCGGGTGAACCAGTTGTTGACGAATTCCATTTCCAGCATCTTGTACAGGCCGATGGAGACGGTGTAGTACTGTGCCTCGGCACGGACGATGACCTTGGCCAGGATGAAGTCCATCCAGGGACCCATGAAGGAGGTGATGACCTGGTAAACGATCATGGGCTTGCACAGGGGCAGGGTGACCTTGTAGAAGGTCTGCCACTTGGTTGCGCCGTCCAGGTAAGCAGCCTCATCCAGAGACTTGGGAATGGTATCCATGTAGCCCTTCATGATGTGGAAGCCGGTACCTGCACCGGAGGTGTAGCAGATGACCAGTGCCAGAGGCAGCTTGGGGCCTTCGGTCAGACCCATGGCCTTCAGCAGGAAGTAAACGGCCACCATGCCCATGAAGCCGGGGAACAGGTTGATGACCATACCCATGTTCATGTAGGGTTTACGCATCTTCCACTTGACACGGGACAGGCAGTAGGAAACAGCCAGCACGAAGAAAGTGGAGATCAGGCAGGCGAAGATGGAGATGACGAAGGTATTCATGAACATCCGGGGGAAGTTCATGGAGTCGGTTTCGGTGAACAGCTTGATGTAGTTGTCCAGGGTGAAATCAGTGGGGAAGAAACCGGGGGTGAACAGACCGGTGGATTCCGCACGGAAGCTGTGGGCGACCAGCCAGACGAAGGGGATCAGCCAAACACAGGCAACGATCACCAGGAAAATATGCACCAGAATATCAGTGATCATATTCTGGGTCTTAACGGAAGCAGGTTTCTTAGCCATTATTTGAAGCCCTCCTCATCCTTGTAAGATCCGGAGTTGCGGTAGGTAATCAGCGCCACAGTGGCCAGAACCACAAAGGTCAGAATACCGATAACAGCTGCCAGGTTGTACTCCTGGTTGTCGATGGTCAGCTTGTACAGCCAGGTGACCAGCAGGTCAGTCTGACCGGCAGAGTCGCCGATGTAGGTGGGGCCGCCACCGGACAGCAGGTAGATGATGTTGAAGTTGTTGATGTTGCCCGTAAAGGAGCTGATGATGGTGGGAGTCATGACAAAAATCATGTAGGGCAGAGTGATATTCACAAACTGCTGGTATGCATTTGCGCCGTCGATACGGGCAGCCTCATACTGCTCAGCAGGAATGTTCTGCAGAATGCCGGTAACGGACATGACGGTATAGGGAATACCGACCCACATGTTGATGACAATGATGGTAACTCTTGCCCAGGTGGCATCGGTGAAGAAGGGCAGAGCCGTGTCGATCAGGCCCCAGCTCATGAGCAGCTGGTTGATGGCGCCCTCGCTCTTGAACATGGTGCGGATGATCAGCAGGGAAACGAACTGGGGAACAGCAATGGTCAGGGACAGGACACCGCGCCACAGACCCTTCAGGCGGGTGGTGGGACGGTTGATGATCATGGCCATGACGGTGCCGGCGAAGAAGTTCAGGAAGGTTGCAAAGAAGGCCCAGATCAGAGTCCACTGCAGAACGGGGAAGAACTGTCTGCCCAGTGCAGAGGAGCTGTCGAACAGGGAAGCAAAGTTTGCAATACCAACCCAGTCAAACAGAGTCAGATGATCGCCAACCTTGGAGTAGTTGGTGAAGGCCATCAGCATCATGTAGCCCAGAGGAACCACAGTGAAGATGGTCAGCATCACAAAGGGAGGCATCATCAGCAGCTTGTGGATGTTCTCGTCCAGCAGAGCCTTCAGATCGTCGACGAAGGTGGGGACCTTCTTGCCGGCCTTCTTCTTGCACAGGGCCATGTAGCCGCTGCGGACAGAAGCACGCCAGACAATGACGAAAACCACAAGTGCAACGATGGTGGCAACAGCATACAGCAGGATCTGCTGAGAGTTGTCACCCTGAACATATTCGTAAATGCCGAGATCCTCATTCCAGACCTCAGCGGTGGGGGTGTCGCCCAGGCTGGGCAGCAGGCCGAGCCAATGCAGGCCGCCATTGGGCACCACCACGAAGGTGATGACGCCGATTTCAATTAACAGAACGAGCAGGCCCTTGATCCACTGGCCTGCGGCAAAGTTGCCCAGACCCATGATCAGGCAGGAAGCCCATACGACGGGGCCGCCGTTTTTCAGTGCGCTGGTCAGAGAGGTAGGATCGCCCTTCCGACGAGCAGCCGCGGTTTTGGTCAATTCTTGAGTTGACACGCTACCGTCTCCCTTCGCTAATTTTCAAACTTTCGAGAAGTTTCGCAATTGGGTTTGAAAAGTGGCGGCCGGACAAGCCGGCCGCCACCGGGGACTATACGTCCTGTGGAATCGTGGTCAGATTACAGACCGCCGTTGAGCTGTGCGTCGAATGCATCGACGTCGGCAGCGACGGAGTCACGGGTGACCATGCCGTCAGCCAGGTTGGTGCCGAAGGTACCAACGGGGCCCCAAACGGGGTTCATCTCAGCGATGGTGGGCTGAGCGACGGAAGCGTTAGCCATGGTTGCGGACTCAGCGGTAGCGACGATGGAAGCAGCAACGTCAGCATTCTCAGCCAGAGCGGTGACAGCGGGAGTGATGTTTCTCAGCTGGAAGCGCAGCAGCTGGGAGTCAGCGGAAGCCAGGAATGCAGCGAACTGCATAGCAGCCTTCTGGTTCTTAGCGTTGGGGTTGACGCCAACAGCCTTGGAGCCGGCGTAAGCCTTCAGCTGAGCGTCCTCACCGTTGATCTTGACGGTGGGAGGAGCGACAGCGCCCAGGTCCTCGCCCAGAGCCTCGTACAGCTTCTCGTAATCCCAGGAACCGGAGAAGTAAGCAGCGACAGTGCCGTCCTTCAGGCCAGCGTTGCCGTAGCCGTCGCTGTCGACCTTAAAGTTGGGGTTCTCCATCAGATCCAGAACAGCGTTGGCAGCGTTGACGCCGACCTCGCCGCCGAACTGAACGCCGGCAGCGGCGTCAGTGCCGGTCTCGCCGAACAGGGAGCCGCCGGCTGCGAAGAAGAATGCGGGCAGGTACCAGGAGTTCTTGACTTCGAAGGCAACGATGCCCTTAGCCAGGCAAGCTTCCATGGACTTGACGTCCTCCTCGGACAGGATGGACTTGTTGTAGTACATGAACCAGGTGTTGGGAGCCACGGGGAAGCCGTAGACCTTGCCGTCGGTGGAGGTGACGGTGTTGACGTAGGTAGCGGAGACGTCATTCTGAACCTGCTCCAGGTAGGAGCCGCCCAGCTGAGCCAGAGCGCCAGCCTGCAGCAGAGTGCCCAGCTGGTCGTTGGCGAACATGTAAACGTCGGCAGCAGCAGCGGGGTCAGCGGTGACCATGGTAGCTGCGTCGCCCTCGGGGCAAACGCCGTTGTCCCAGGTGATGTTGTACTCAGGATGAGCTTCCTCGAAAGCCTTCTCCATCTTGATCATCCAGGAGTTCTCGTCGACCTGATCTTCCTGGGGACCCCAGACCTTCAGGGTGACGTCGGTGACCTCAGCGGTGTCGTTGCCGCCGGTGGTCTCGTTGCCGCCGGTGGTTTCACCGGTGGTGGGATCGGGGGTCTTGGTCTCGCCGCAGGCAGCGAACAGGCCCAGAACCATCACGCAAGCCAGCAGCAGAGCAATGATCTTCTTCATTTGTGTTTTCCTCCTAATAGAATTATTTTGATTTTCGGTATCCGGTGAGCAGCTTCCTGTTGCCGGAAGGACCGAACCTTCAGCCACGGGGGCGGCGGGAAATACCCGGCTCCACATCCGCGAAGGGGGCGAAAGCGCCGTGACCGTGCCCAAAGGCTCGAACCCTCCGGTTCCGTTCCGCTTTTCACAGAATGACCAATTTATGCAATCACAGCAGGAGCGCTGTAAAAGCTGTTGCGATCCCCTCCAGGGGCGTATCACATCTGTTGCACAGATGTGAAAAGAGGGTACCCTCTTTTGATTTTGAATGGCTTACTTGCCGGCCTTCAGCCTGGCGGCCTTCTTCTTCACGGCCACCCAGTTTGCGCGGGCGAAGCGCTTTGCCTGGCCTTCCAGTTCGTCTGCCAGTTCGGCGGTAAGCTGACCGGGAACCAGACGCCAGCGCCAGTTCTTACCCACGGTGCCGGGGGCGTTCATACGGGCCTCATTGCCCAGACCCAGATGATCCTGGATGGGGATGATGCACATTCTGGCGGTGCAGCGCATGGCCTCGGCCACCAGGGGCTTGTGGATCTCGGCGTCAGGGGTGTTGTAGTCGCACAGGTAGTCGCGGACCTGCTTCTTGCCCAGTTCAGTCAGACCGGCGAACCAGCCCACCAGCGTCTCATTGTCGTGGGTACCGGAGTAGACCACGTGGTTGGAACCGTAGTTGTGGGGCCAGTAGTCATTGGCCGCACCGATGTCCAGGGTATCGAAGGCAAACTGGATGACCTTCATGTTGGGATAGCCGGAATCCCTGACCAGCTTGCGGACGGTATCGGTCATGGTGCCCAGGTCCTCAGCAATGACGCCGTCGGAGCCAAGCGCATTCTGGATGGCGTTGAACAGATCCATACCAGGGCCCTGCTCCCAGCGGCAGCCCTGCTCGGGAATTGCCTTGGTGGCGGTGGTGGGGATGGCGTAATACTGGTCGAAGCCGCGGAAGTGGTCGATACGGACCACATCATAGATCTTGTAGCTGTACCACATACGGGTGATCCACCACTGGAAGCCCGTCTGCTTGTGGTAATCCCAGCGGTACAGGGGGTTGCCCCAGATCTGACCGTCTGCAGCGAAGGCATCGGGGGGACAGCCTGCAACGCGGGTGGGCCGGTTGTTCTCGTCCAGCTGGAACAGCTCGGGGTTTGCCCAGACGTCAGCGGAGTCGGGGGAAACGTAGATGGGAATGTCGCCCACGATCTGGATGTCACGGGTGTTGGCGTAGTCCTTCAGCGCCGCCCACTGCTCGGCGAACTTAAACTGCATGTACTTGTGGAATTCCACATCGAAGTACAGGATGGTGTTGTAGTAATCCAGCGCGAAGCCCCAGTGCATGCGGATGTCCTCGGGCCACTGGTTGAAGGGCTTGTCGCCCAGGTAGGCCTTGACCGCCATGAACAGGGCATAGTCATTGAGCCACCAGTGGTTCTCGCTGCAGAACTTCTGGAATGCGGGATTCTGGCTGATGTTGCTGCGCTCGTAAGCCTTGCGCAGCAGGGTAAAGCGGTTTTCGTGAAGCTTGTCGAAGTCCACATGGGCCGGATCGGAGCCGAAATCAGCGGCATCCACCTCTTCCTGGGTCAGCACGCCCTCCTCGATCAGCGCGTCCAGGCTGATCATGTAGGGGTTGCCGGCGAAAGCGGAATAGGCCTGATAGGGAGAGTCATCAGAGCCGCCGTGGCTGGTGGCGCCCAGGGGCAGGATCTGCCAGTACTTCTGACCGGCATCTTCCAGCCAGTCCACGAAATCATAGGCAGCCTGGTCAAAGCAGCCGATGCCGTGCTTGGAGGGCAGGCTGGTGACGGACAGCAGTACACCGGTATATCGATTCATGGGAGTATCTCCTTTTCTAGAAATTACTCATTGATGAGCAGCATCATGGCCTCGTAAGGCTTCAGGATCCCGGGCGTAGGCTCGTAGTTGGTCAGCAGGATCTCGGCTTCCTGATATTCCGCTGGAATATCCCAGGCGATCTCCTCACCCGTAAAGTTGCAGACCACCAGCAGATGCTGGTCCGCAGAATCACGGGTGTAGGCGAAGACCTGCTCGCTGTCGGGATCCACCAGCTCGAAGGAGCCGAAGCGGATCACGGGAACGGTCTTGCGCAGCTCAATGAGGCGCTTGTAGTAATAGAAGACGGAGTAGGGATCATCCAGAGCGGCTTCCGCGTTGATCTCCACACAGTTGGGGTTGACCGGAAGCCAGGGAGTGCCGGTGGTGAAGCCGGCGTGCCAGCCGGAGGTCCACTGCATGGGGGTACGGGCATTGTCGCGGCCCCGGGCCCAGATGGAGTTCATGACGGTGTCATGATCGTAGCCCATTGCGGTACGCTCGGCGTACATGTTGTGGATCTCCACATCCTTGTACTGATCCAGCTCCAGACGGATGTTGGTCATGCCCAGCTCTTCACCCTGGAAGATGTAGGGCGTGCCCTGCATGCCGTGGAGCATGGTGGCCAGCATCTTGGCGGATTCCACACGGTACTGCCCGTCGTTGCCCCAGCGGGAAACCACACGGGGCAGGTCGTGGTTGTTCATGAAGAGACTGTTCCAGCCGGTGCCGTTCAGCCCCTGCTGCCAGTGGCGCAGGCACTGCTTCAGGGCAGGCAGGTGCAGCGGGATCATATCCCATTTATCCTTGCCGGGCTCCTGATCCAGACCGATGTGCTGGAACTGGAAAACCATACTCAGCTCGCTGCCGTCAGGAGCGGAGTAAAGCTTGGCGCGCTCCACGTTGGCGCCCCAGGCCTCGCCCACCGTGACGATGCCCTCTTCTTTGAGGACTTCCCGGGACAGCTCCTGCAGGAACTCATGGAGCCGGGGACCGTTGCCGGTGATCTCCAGGTCAGGCTCCTTGGCGATCTGGTCGATGACATCCAGGCGGAAGCCGCCGATGCCCTTGCCAATCCAGAAGCGCATCATGTCGTACAGCTCCCGGCGCAGGTTGGGATTATCCCAGTTCATGTCGGGCTGCTCCACAGCGAACTGGTGGAAATAGTACTGGCCCAGATGGGGCACCCAGGTCCAGCAGGAGCCGCCGAAGGTGGCCCGCATGCCGTTGGGAGGCGTGACGCCGTCGCCATCGCGCCAGACGTAGTAATCGTGGTAGGGGTTGTCACGGCTCTTCAGGGCCTCCTGGAACCAGAAGTGCCGGTCGGAGCTGTGATTCAGGGTCAGATCCAGAATGATGGAAATGCCCCGCTTGCCGGCTTCGGAGATCAGCGTTTCCATATCCTCCATGGATCCGAACATGGGATCGATGGCACGGAAATCGGAGATATCGTAGCCGTTGTCCACCTGGGGAGAGGCGCACACGGGAGACAGCCAGATGCCGTCGATACCCAGGTACTCCAGATAGTCCAGGCGGGAGATAATGCCCTGCAGGTCACCGATGCCGTCGCCGTCGGTGTCCTGAAAGCTCTTGGGGTAGATCTGGTAGAAAACAGCGGATTCCCACCAGCCCCGTTTGCTCTTGTCAAGCATGATTCTTGCCATAAATTAACCTCAGTTGTTTTGGATGGCCTGTACAGCCTCAAACACCCGCAGCATCTCACCCACACTCCAGGCCTGGGCAAAGCAGCCCTTGCTTTCGGTGGGGAACTCACCGTCCAGGATCTCGGGCAGCTGACCGACGCAGCCCTCCCGGAGCATGGGCTCCAGTGCGGAAAGCTGGTCACGGACGTCCGCCGCGGCCTCGGGGGTATTGCCGTGGGTCTTCAGCCAGGCCAGGTAGTAGGCACCCATGGGGAAGACCCAGGTGGTGCCCTGGTGATATGCCATATCCCGCTCCACCATGGGGCCGCCATAAGTGGGATGGTATTCGGGATCCTCCGGAGAGAGGGTCCGCAGGCCGCAGGGGGTGTAGAGATGCCGCTGCACGGTATCCACCACCTGCCGTTCCTGTGCGGGAGAAAGCATGGTGAAGGGCATGGAAATGGCCCAGATCTGATTGCACCGCAGCTGCATATCCGCATTGGTGCCGGAAATCACGTCCCGCAGATACCCACGGTCGGCGATGTAGAATTTTTCAATAAAGGATGCCTTGACCTTCTCCGCCAGCTTTTCATAGGCGCTGCCGTCCCGGCCGGTCTTTTCTGCAAAGACCGCCATGATCCGCAGGGCGTTGTACCAGTAGGCGTTGATCTCCACGGGCTTGCCGTGGCGGGGGGTGGGCAGGATATCGTTGACCCGGACATCCATCCAGGTGACCTGATCCAGACCCTCACCGGCGAAGATCAGACCGTCGGTATCCATGCCGATGCCGTGGTGGGTACCCTTCTGGTAGAAATCCACGATCCGCTCCATGACGGGGTAGGCTTCCTCCACGAAGGCCATATCACCGGTGCGGCTGTGGTACTGCCACACGGCGTCGATCAGCAGCAGCGCGGCATCCACCGTGTTGTACATGGGATCGCAGCCGCCCTCGGGGAAGAGGTTGGGCACCAGGCCATCCTTTTCATAAGCCAGGAAGGTCCGCAGGATGCTCCTGGCGTCCTCGAACCGGCCGGTGGACAGGGTACAGCCCGGCAGGGCGATCATGGTGTCACGGCCCCAGTCACTGAACAGGGGGTAGCCTGCCAGGATGGTCTTGCCATTGGTGGAATCCCGGTGGGCGATGAAAGCATCGGCGGCGATGGCCAGCTCCTCCGCCATGGGATCGGTCAAGCCGCAGGAAGCGCGCAGAGCGTTCTTCCGGGCCTCCTCCCCTGCCAGCAGCTCCCTGGCGGAAACGCCTGCATCGGTGGTGGAGAAGACGATGGAAAATTCCACGGTCTCGCCGGGTGCCACGGTCTTGGTCACGGCGCAGCAGGCGCCGGTCATGCCCTTGGCGGGACGGCCGTCCTTGGCATCCTCAGGATAAGCCAGGGTCTGCCAGGTGGCGGGAATGGCGGAAACGGCAGCATCGCTGCCGATCTTCAGCACGTATTTGCCGTCGGTGACTTCACCGTTTTTGTAGGTCAGGGGCTTGCTCCTGGTAAGAGCCTGCTCCTTGGGTGCAAATTTCATATAGGGAACCGCTTCAAAGGAAACGGTTTCGCCGGACTGGTTCTCGATGGTGTACAGCACGGCGGAAGTATTCACCCCATAGCCCATGGTGCAGCGCCGCCGCACCCGGACGCCGGAAACCATGTAGGTCCAGCAGGGGGTATTGTCAAAAGTAAACATGGCCAGATGGCGGTAGCCGTCCTCGACCGGCGTTTTGCCAACGAATTCCTGGCTGGACAGCCAGACTTTTTTCTGACCGATGGTCAGATGTTCTGCCATCCGGTGAACCATGGTGATCCGCTCGTTGGGCGCCTTCACAGCAGCCACCAGCAGCCCCTGGTCACAGCGGGGTACGGAGTACCCGGCACTGACGGAGACATAGCCGCCAAGGCCGTTGGTGAGCATAAAAAGGCTCTCACGGGCTCTTTCGATGGTGCGCACATCCTGCTTACCAAATGTAAATCTCATGGGCCCCTCCAATATGCATGATAAAAGTCTCCGAAACATAATGCCCCTATGTTTCGAAGAGTTTCGTTACTGAAAGTATAATACTTTTCCGGCGTTCAGTCAACATTTCCGAAATCATGTCCAAAATTTTCAACATTGTGAACAAATTGTGACAATCCAATTTGTTCAAAAGCGCCATATCTCTTTTTGCGATTTTCACCGAAAAAGAAAGCGAAACATCATCGCACCAAAGTTTCGGTAATTTCTTGCAATTCAGCAATTCATGTGTTACAATAATGCCAGATTTGAAATAAAGAGAAGTGATTTTATGGCAACTTTGGATGATATCGCCCGCCAGCTGGGCGTGGCAAAGAGCACGGTTTCCAAGGCCCTCAACGGCGCAGATGACGTCAGCGAGAACATGCGCCGTGCAGTTCTGGAAAAAGCGGTGGAATTGGGCTACTCCCGGGCCCTGCGGGGCGCACAGCCCAGGATCGCCGTCTTTGTGACCAACATGGATTACGCAAATCCCGAGGATTTCGGCTATGACATCGTCATCGGCTTCCGCAAGCTGGCGGAACCCGCCGGATACCACGTGGAGATCATTCCCCTGGACATCCCCACCCAGAAAAATATGCACTACGATGAGTACATGATCCTGGGCAACTACCGGGGCGGCCTGTTCCTGGGCCTGAGTCTGCTGGATCCCTGGCTGAAAGATTTTCAGACCTGCCGCACCCCCACCGTCCTCTATGACAACAAGGTGGAAGGCAATCCCCATGTGACCTACGTGGGTGTTGACAATTTCGAGGGTATGGAGCAGGTCGTGGAATACCTGAAGGGCCTGGGCCACGAAAAGATCGGCTACTTTACCGGCGGTCTGGAGTCCTACATCACCCAGAAACGGTGCAGGGCATTCTTCCGGGCTGCGGAAAAGAACGGCCTGCCCTGCGGCGAGGAGCTGATGGGCAATAATTACCATGTCACCAAATGTATGGACGAGCACCTGGACCGGCTGCTGGATCTGGGCTGCACCGCATTTGTCTGCAGCCATGACCTGATGGCAAAGACCGTCATCGAGTCCTGCGCCAAGAGGGGGCTGAAGGTGCCTGAGGACATCAGCGTCATGGGTCACGACGACGGTCCCCTGTGTGAGCTTACCACCCCTGCCCTGTCCTCTGTGCGGCAGAACCGGACGGAATTGGGCAAGAGCGCCTTCTACGCCCTTTCCAGCCAGATGGGCAATGTCCATCTGAGCATTCTGCTGCTCCACACGGAGCTCATTGTCCGGGATTCCTGCGGCCCGGCGCCGAAGAAGTAAGATAAGAAAAAAGATGTCATTGCGAACCAGTCCGCAGACTGGTGTGGCAATCCCCTGCAAATTTAGATACCTATCTAAAACCTATGGGGATTCCCACGCCAGCGCGCGCTGGCGTGGGAATGACATCTTTCTTTTTATTTTTTGACGTACAGGCACATCTCGTACCCGATGCCGTTCTCCTCCCCTGCCATCAGGACTTCAGACAATACCCATTCATCATCCTCGTCCAGGTTGGGGAAATAAGTATCAGACGGCGGGGTCACATGCACCTTGGTGATGTAGGCCCGGGAGCACTCCGGGAGCATCTGGCGGTAAATGCTGCCGCCGCCGATGACCATGACCTTTTCATTGTCTTTCGTCATCTCCACAGCTTCCTCCGGGCTGCCACAGAGGGTGAAGCCGGGGAAATCGCCGCCCTGGCGGGTCAGCAGAATATTGGTTCTGCCGGGCAGGGGCTTCTGACCGGGGAAGTCTGCCACCGTCCGCCTTCCCACGATCACCGCAGCGCCCCGGGTGGTCTCCCGGAAGAATTTCCGGTCGGCGCTGAGGGCGATGGGCTGGGTACCGCCGGAGCCGATGCCCCAGTCGTCATATACTGCTACAATCAGATCCATACCGCGCCTCAGATTGCCATGGGAATTTCGAACTCGAAGGGATGGAACTTGTAGTCCTCCACCTTGAAGGAGTTCTTGGTAAAGGCGTAGAAATCGGTGATGCTCTCGTCCACGGAGAATCTGGGTGCGTCGAAGCCGTCGCGCTCCAGCATGGCCTTGACGGCAGGGATGTGCCGGTCGTAGATGTGGCAGTCGGCGATGACGTGCACCAGTTCACCCACCTTCAGGCCGGAGACCTGGGCCATCATGTGCATCAGCACGGAATACTGCACCACGTTCCAGTTGTTGGCGGTGAGCATATCCTGGGAACGCTGGTTCAGGATGCCGTTGAGGGTGTCACCGGTGACGTTGAAGGTCATGGAATAGGCACAGGGATACAGGTTCATCTCGTGCAGGTCCTGGAAATTGTAGATATTGGTCAGGATCCGGCGGGATGCAGGATTGTGCTTCAGGTCGTACAGGACCCGGTCCACCTGATCCATAGGCTCCTGGTCCTTGCCGAACTGGTACTTGACGCCCAGCTGGTAGCCGTAAGCCTTGCCGATGGTGCCGTCCTCCCCTGCCCACTCGTCCCAGACATGGCTGCCCAGATCGCAGACACGGTTGGACTTCTTCTGCCAGATCCACAGCAGCTCGTCCACAGCGCTCTTCCAATAGGTGCGGCGCAGGGTCATGATGGGGAACTCTTCGGCCAGGTTGTAGCGGTTGACAACGCCGAATTTCTTGATGGTATGGGCAGGGGTGCCGTCAGCCCAGCGGGGACGGACCTGCAGGCCCTCATCGGAAAAACCGTTCTCTAAAATATCCAGGCATGTGGCCCGGTAAATTTCGTCAGCTCTGCTCATTGTGTTTACCTCCTGTGTTCAGATCGTTTCCATTATAGCAGAGCCCCCGCCGATGTGCAACAGAATTTTCCGGATGGAACCAGGCAGTCAAACTGAAATATTTTTTCGGCCGCATCTTGTATACATTCCCATATTGAAAATCTGTTTCACACAGATTATAATGTTATCATACAAATTATATAGGAAAGAGGGATTTTCTCAATGGATAAAGCATATCTGCAGGAGACACAGGCCTGGATCCGCAAGGAGCTGGATACCGTGGTCAACTTCTGGCTGAAGCACGGCATGGACAAGGAACACGGCGGCGTCTATACCTGCCTGGACCGTACCGGCCGGATCTACTCCACTGACAAGAGCGTCTGGATGCAGGGCCGCTGCGGCTGGATCTTCGCTTACCTGTGCCATCTGTACGGCAGCCGCCCTGAATGGCTGGAAGCCTCCAAGTCCTGCCTGGACTTCCTGGAAAAATACTGCATCAACCCCGACGCTGACGGCCGCATGTATTTCACCGTCACCGCCGACGGCCAGCCCCTGCGTCAGCGCCGCTACTATTTCTCCGAGGCTTTCTACTGCATCGCCAATGCCGAGTACTACGGCGTCACCGGCGACGAAGAGCACCTGAACCGCGCCAAGCGTGCCTACGAGATCTACTGGAATCTGAGCCAGGGCGGCCCCGACCCCGTGGGCATGGGCCCCAAGACAATCCCCACCACCAGAAACGGCCGGGGCCTCGGCATTCCCATGATCCTGCTGAACGTCACCGCCGTCATGCGCCGCGTCGATCCCGCCAACGCCGCCATCTATGACGAGCGCTCCGCTTCCTGCGTCCACGACATCTTCGCCTACCATCACAAGCCCGAGATGAACTGCACACTGGAAAATGTCGGCCCCAACGGCGAGTTCCGCGGCGACGTCACCGAAGGCCGTATCGTCAACCCCGGCCACGATATCGAGTGCAGCTGGTTCCTGATGGAGTACGCCAACCTCAAGGGCGACAAGGAACTGCACCTGAAGGCCCAGGAGGTCTTCCGCATGGCCATCGAGAACGGCTGGGACAACGAGTACGAGGGTCTGCTTTACTTCCGCGACTGCCTGGGCAATCCCCCCGAGGCTTACGAGCATGACATGAAGCTGTGGTGGCCCCACAACGAGATCATGATCGCCTCCATGATGGCCTACCGGGACACCGGCGACGAATACTACCTGAACTGGTTCAAGCGCTGCATGGATTATGTAAAGAAGTACTTCTCCGATCCCGAATACGGCGAGTGGTACGGCTACCTGCGCCGGGACGGCAAGCCCACACAGCCCAGCACCAAGGGCTCCACCTTCAAGGGTCCCTTCCACCTGCCCCGCAGCCTGACCATGGTGGACACCATGATCAGCCAGATGCTGGCCGAATAATCCATCCATACAAGTCCTGTCCCCTGCCGCCTGGCAGGGGACATTTTTCGCGGCATACAAAAGACCGCCACCGGCAACGGTGGCGGTCTTTTCTGTTTGTGTTAGATGGCGTAGTCCAGGCTGAACCAGCCCTTGGCACTCTTGGCCCAGGTGGTGGAGCCTGCAGTCTTGGTCTCCAGAACGATGACCGTTTCGCCCTTGTTGTAGCTGCCCACTCTGGAGTAGGAAGTACCCGCGCCGGAACGGATGTTCAGGTCATAGGCGTTGATCAGAACCAGGGAACCCCCGGAAACTGCCTCCAGCTTCACATAGTCCAGGCAGACCCAGCCCTGGGAGCACTTGCCCCAGGCGGTGGAACCTACCATCTTCAGCTGCGTGAAGGTGAGCTTGGTGCCGGCCGTGACGCTGCCGACCTTGCTGTAGCCGGTGCCGGCGCCGGAACGGACATTCAGGCTGCCGGAGGTGACACTGACGGTACCGGTACGGGTGCCGGAGGTGACAGCAGGAGTCTCAGGCTTGGTCTCTTCCTCCTTATCCCCGGCCACAGTGTTCAGCTTGATATACTTCATGCTGACCCAGCCCTTGTCGCAGCGGCCCCAGGTGGTGGAACCAACGGCCTTGGTCTCATAGATATTCACGGCCGCGCCCTTCTTCAGGGAAGCAACCACGGAATAGTTGCTGCCGGGACCGGAGCGGACATTCAGGCTGCCGGAGGTGATGTTGACGGTACCGGTCTGAACGGTGGTCTCCTCTTCCTTATCGGACACGACAGGATCCACCTTGATGTAGCTCATGCTGACCCAGCCCTTTTCGGAGATCCGGCCCCACTGGGTGCCGCTGACGGTCTTGGTCTCATAGATCTCCACCTTGGCGCCCTTCTTCAGGGTGGTCAGGATGGAGTAGCTGCTGCCGGGGCCGGAGCGGACGTTCAGGTAGCCGGAGGTAATGTTGACCTTACCGGTGGCGATGGGCTTGTCGCCCTCCTCCTCGGGAGGCTCGGTGGGAGCTTCGGTAGGTGCCTCAGTGGGGGCTTCGGTGGGAGTTTCCGTAGGTGCCTCGGTAGGTGCTTCCGTGGGAGCCTCGGTAGGCACTTCCGTGGGAGCCTCGGTAGGCGTCTCAACGGGAGGCTGTGCGGCCTCATCCAGCTTCACGTAGGTCATGCTGACCCAGCCCTGGTCGATGCGGCCCCATTCAACGCCGTTCACCGTGGTGAACTCATACAGGTTGACTCTGGTGCCCGAGCTCAGCTTGTCCACGACGCTGTAACCGGTACCGGCGCCTGCCCGGACATTCAGGTAGCCGCTGCTCAGACTGATGGTGCCGGTGGCAATGACATTGCCGCTGCTGCCACCGTTGCCGTCATCGGTGTAGCTTGTATAGTCCAGGCAAACCCAGCCGTCGACGAACTTACCCCAGGGGGTGCCGTTCACATCCCGAACCTCGGTGATGAGCATCTGCTCGCCCTCGTAGGCGTAACGGACACGGGAGTAACCGGTGCCGGGGCCGGAACGAACATTGACCTGGTCAGCGGTAACTGAGACCCAGATGCCACTGTGCTGAGTCTTCTCCGCAGGGGTCAGAATGGGGTTGGTTTCGCTCAGCCGCAGCCAGTTGCCGTCGGAGAGCTTGCCCCACTTGATGCCGCCGGCATCCACATAGTCAGCCACAACAGACACCCGGACGCCGCTTTCCAGGGTGTAGACCACGGCAGCGTCGGCGCTGGGGGCGGCGTAGACATTCACGGTGTCTGCGGCGGTGCGCTCATAGCTGGCAGCAGTACCCTGGATCACGCCGGAAGACACATTGCCCTCGCCGGACTGCCAGTGGGGATACAGGGTCAGGCCCTTGGTGGTGGCGTCCAGATGGGACACCCACTTGCCGCCGGAAGCGGCAGTATACCAGCCCAGGAACCGATAGCCGCTGCGCACACCCACCGGACGGACGGCATCGGTGGCCGCTGCGTCATAGCCCTGGATGCTCACGGACATGCTCTCACCGTTGTAGGTGCTGTTGGTGTGATTGAACAGAACATAGCCGAAATGGGAGGGCACCACGGCGGTGTATTCATTGTTGAGGTAGATATTGGCCTCCGTCAGGCGGCGGTCGATCAGGCCGGAGTTGATGGAGCCGCCGGCATTGCACCATCTGGTCAGCGCAAAGATGAAGTCATTGCCGGTATGGCCCTCGATGACAGCCTGGGTGATCAGATTGGTTTCGTCATAAGTCCAGCCCTGGCCGACATTATATGTAAAGGAAACCAGCGCATCAAACTGATTCTGGGTCAGCTTCAGGCCATGCTTTTCTGCCAGGTCGAGAACCGCGTTCTCTGCAACGGCAATCTCCTTGGCCAGCAGGGCAACCGCTTCTTCCTCTGTGATGCCGTAGGTCCGATAATCAGACAGCTTGCTGTCCGGGCAGCGGGTGCCGTAACCGACGGTATACTGACTGTAATCCCAGTAAGGGTATTTGGAAAAACCCTCAAAATACTTGATGACCGAGATGCAGGCATTCGTGGCGGACATGGTCTGCGCGGCAAAGGCAGACACAGGGAACAGGCACAGGGCCATGACCAGAGCCAGCACCAGGGACAGGAGTCTCCGTTTCATCACAATAATTCTCCTTTTATCCAAAGTCTGCCGGTATTATACCAGATATCAAACAAAAACGCAAGTACTAAATTTACCATTTGTAACTCAAAGTTACAAATTTGTAATTTTTCGATTGCTTTCGATGATCTTTTCCATTGACAATCATTTTTCGCACTGGTATACTCCAATCAGAATTCCTGAAGGAGGGCATTTTGATGGAAAAGAAGGCCCTGATCGCCATGAGCGGCGGCGTAGACAGCTCCGTGGCGGCCTATCTGACAAAAGAAGCCGGCTGCCACTGCACCGGCGCCACCATGCGGCTCTATGACAATCACGACATCGGCGCCGAGATCGGCAGCACCTGCTGCTCCCTGGACGATGTGGAGGATGCCCGGGCGGTGGCCACAAGGCTGGGCATGCGGCATTATGTTTTCAATTTCACCGACGATTTTCACGAAAAGGTCATCGGCAATTTTATCCGCTGCTACGAATGCGGCACCACCCCCAACCCCTGTATCCAGTGCAACCGGCACCTGAAATTCGACCATCTGCTGCGCCGGGGACTGGAACTGGGCTGCGACTGGGTAGTCACCGGCCACTACGCCCGGATCCGCCGGGACGATACAACGGGCCGATACCTTTTATATAAAGCAGTGGACATCAGCAAGGACCAGAGCTATGTCCTGTATTCCCTGACCCAGCACCAGCTTGCCCACACCCTGTTTCCCCTGGGTGAGATGAGCAAATCGGACGTCCGGCGGATCGCGGAGGAACAGGGGTTTGTCAACGCCCGAAAAAAAGACAGTCAGGACATCTGCTTCGTCCCCGACGGGGACTATGTGGCCTTCATGGAGCGCTACACCGGCAAGCATTATGAACCCGGGGATTATCTGGATCTGCAGGGCAACGTTGTCGGCCGCCACCGGGGCGCGGTTTGCTACACCCTGGGCCAGCGGAAGGGCCTGAACCTGGCCATGGGCAAGCCTGTTTACGTGGTGGCCAAGGATATGGAAAAGAACACCGTCACCGTTGGCCCCAATGAAGCCCTGTTCTCCCGCACCCTGCGGGCCAACGACTGGAACTGGTTCCCCTTCGAGGACCTGACGGCCCCTCTGGAGGTCACCGCCAAGGCCCGGTACAACCAGTCCCCCCAGCCCGCCACCGTCTATCCGGAGGAAAACGGCTTCGCCCGGGTGGTATTCCACACCCCCCAGCGGGCCCTGACGCCGGGACAGGCCGTGGTCCTTTACGACGGCGACATGGTGGTTGGCGGCGGCACCATCTGCCAAGTCATCAAATAATGCCGATGTGGCAGGTCTTGGGACCTGCCACTTACTTTTTCTCTTGTTTTTCGTCATGATTATGGTATACTGAAATCATTCCTAGAATGAAAATGAGGGGATATTATGGACTACTATCTGCTTGTGGATATGGCCACGGAGCTGGGCTATGAGCTGGCCATGAGCGGTGCAGAAACATTCCGGGTGGAGGATACCATCCGCAGAGTTCTGGCCACCTATGGCATTGACTCCGAAGTCTTCGCCATCACCAACTGCCTCACTGTCAGCATTGAAACCAGTACCGGCAAGCCCCTGACCCGGATGCGACGCATCGGCTATCACGGCAACGACATGGAACGGGTGGAGCGCTATAACGCCCTGAGCCGCCGGATCTGTGCCGAAAAGCCGGAGCCCGAGACGGCCCTGCAATGGCTGCGGGACACCAAAAAGCTCTGCCGCAAATATTCCCTGCCCATGGTGCTGGTGGGTGACATTCTCGGCTCCTTCGGCTTTGCCCTGTTCTTCGGCGGCACCCTGCTGGACGCCTTCTGGGCCGCCATCTGCGGCATCGTGCTGGGCCTGGTGGACTATTTCATGGGCAAGCTCAAGGCAAATCCCTTCTTCTCCACCATCGCTTCCGCCTTTGCCATGGCACTGGCGGCCTACATCATCGCCGGCTTCGGCCTGACTGATAACATCGACACCTCCATCATCGGCACGCTGATGATCCTGGTGCCGGGACTGCTGTTCACCAACGCCATGCGCGACGTGATCTACGGCGATACCAATTCCGGTATCAACCGTCTGGTCCAGGTGGTCCTCATCGCCGTCGCCATCGCCCTGGGTACCGCCGCAGCCTGGCGGGCAACGGAATTCCTCTACGGCCATCCCGGCGGCGGCACTGTCGTCACTTATCCCTGGCTGATCCAGATCCTGGTCAGCTTCATCGGCTGCGTGGGCTTCGCCATCTATTTCAATGTCCACCACTGGGGTGTGCTGATCTGCTCCCTGGGCGGCGCCCTGACCTGGGCGGCATACCTTCTGTCCGCGGAGCTTGGCTGCACCGTGGTCGGCGCCAATTTCTGGGCGGCAGTGGTGGCAGCCGCCTATTCCGAGGTCATGGCCCGGGTGCGCAAATACCCCGCCCTGTCGTACCTGGTGGTATCCGCTTTTCCGCTGCTGCCCGGCGCAGGCATCTACTACACCATGAGCTATATTCTCCAGAACAACACCGACGCCGCCTGGGCCAAGGGCATGGAAACCGCCTCCATCGCCGGCGTCATGGCCGTGGGCATCCTGCTGGTATCCACCGCCGTGCGGGTGTACTACACACTCAGAGCACATCTCAGACACCGATAAAGATGAAAAAGCCGGAAGGATCGTCCTTCCGGCTTATCTTTTACAATTTCGAGAACACATTGCCCAGCTTGTCGTGGAGCACCAGGTCAGCCTGGCTGTCATAGGGCGTTTCGTCCAGATTGATCAGCACCAGATGCCTGCCCCGGAAGTACCGGATCAGCCCCGCCGCGGGATACACCGTCAGGCTGGTGCCCGCCACGATCAGCAGGTCCGCGTTTTCGATGGCCGCCACGCTCTGCTCCAGGGTTTTCGTATTCAGGCTCTCCTCATACAGCACCACATCGGGCTTGACGATGCTGCCGCATTTGGTGCATGTGGGCACACCCGCGGCGTCCCGGAGAAATTCGGCAGGATAGGAAGCCCGGCAGCTGACGCAGTAATTGCGCAGCACGGAGCCGTGAAGCTCCAGCACCTTTTGACTGCCCGCCTTCTGATGCAGGCCGTCAATGTTCTGGGTCACCACCGTGACGTCCTTCCCCTCCTGCTCCCAGCGGGCCAGCACATTGTGGGTCACGTTGGGGTCATGGTCCAGGGGCAGCATCTTCTGCCGGTAGAAATTATAGAAATATTCGGGTCTGCGCCAGAAGAAGCTGCGGCTGATGATTTCTTCGGGCATGTACTCAAATTTCTGCCGGTACAGGCCGTCCACCCCACGGAAATCCGGGATCCCGGACTCGGTGCTGACGCCCGCGCCGCCGAAGAAGACGATGTGTCTGCTCTGATTTACCCACTGCCTCAGCTGTTCGATTTTTTCCATCGTCAGCACCTCCGCATCCTCATTTATTATAGTATAGCCCCGTCCGGGACAAAAATCAACACCCACCGAAACCGGTGGGTGTCATTCTTATTCAGCGTCCTCCGCTTCCATTTCCTTCAACAGCTTCCTGTCCTGCTTACTGGACAGATCCAGCTTCTCGTACATGTCGGGACGACGCTCCCGGGTGCGGCGCAGGGACTGCTTCCGCCGCCACTGGCGCACCTTTTCATGGTTGCCGGACAGCAGGATCTTGGGTACTTCCCGGCCATGCCACACAGCAGGACGGCTGTACTGGGGATATTCCAGCAGGCCGTTGAAATGGCTCTCGTCCTCAAAGCATTCGGGATCCGCCAGGACACCGGGCACCATGCGGCACACGGCATCCGTCACAGCCATGGCGGCGATCTCACCGCCGGTGAGGACAAAGTCGCCCAGGCTGATCTCCTCATCCACGCACTCATCGATGAAGCGCTGGTCGATGCCCTCATAGTGACCGCAGACGATGACAATGTTATCCAGCTTACTTAAGCGGATGGCGTCGGCCTGCCTGAAGGTATGGCCGCAGGGGGACATATAGATGGTATGCACCGGGCCGCCGGCCTGGTCGCAGATGGCTTCCCAGCAGCGGTACAGGGGATCTGCCTGCATAACAGCGCCCCGGCCGCCGCCGTAGGGATAGTCGTCCACCTGATTCTGCTTGTTGGAAGTGTAGTCCCGGATCTGGTGGGTCTCAATGGAGATGAAGCCCCGCTCCTGGGCCCGGCCCAGGATGCTTTCGGAAAGCACATCCCCCAGAGTCTCCGGGAACAGGGTCATAATATCAATTCTCATCGCTGCGCATACCCTCGATGAGCTTGACTTCCATGACGTTTAGTTCCATGTCCGTAGACAGGATGAACTGCTTCACGGCGGGGATCATGTATTCGTAGTGACCCTTGACCACGTAGACGGAGTTGCCGGGATAGTCCAGCACTTCCCTGATCCTGCCGATGGATTCGCCCTCGCAGATGACCTCCATGCCGATAAGCTCGGCGGCGAAGATCACCTCATCATCGATGTCCTCCCGGTACAGCTCCACCAGCTTGCCCCGCATGGCCTGGGCGTCTTCCATGGTGTCGACGCCTGCGACCTTGAGCAGGTTGCAGGTCTTCTGGACCCGGCAGGATTCGATCTCATATTCCCGGCCGTCAATGCGGCAGCGGTCAAATTCGCACAGGATGTCGGGGCCGTCCACCCAGGGCAGGACCTTCATCTCACCCCTGACGCCGTGGGTGCTGACGATTTCGCCGGCTTCCACAAATTGGAGTCTCATAATATTTTTCCTCCTGTAAAAACGGAAAATGCGTGACGGTAACCGCCACGCATATCCGTTAATCCACGATTTCGACAGTGACCTTCTCGCCGGTGCGCTGAGCCACGGTCTTGACGATGGTACGGATCTCCTTGGCGATCCGACCCTGGCGGCCAATGACCTTACCCATGTCGCCTTCGGCAACGCGGAGTTCCAGCACCTTGCCGTCCTCGTCAGAGGTCTCGGTGACGGTGACTGCGTCGGGGTTGTCCACCAGATTCTTTGCCATATACAGCAAAAGTTCTTTCATTGCGCTAAACTCCTTTTGGGGGTTCTTACAGCACGCCAGCCTTCTTCAGCAGACCACGGACAGTGTCGGTGGGCTGAGCGCCGTTCTTGATCCAAGTCTGTGCCTTCTCGACGTCAACGGTGATGGCAGCGGGCTCGGTCAGGGGGTTGTAAGTGCCGATCTCCTCGATGCAACGGCCGTCGCGGGGAGAACGGGAATCAGCAACAACAATACGGTAGAAAGGAGCCTTCTTAGCGCCCATTCTTCTCAGTCTGATCTTAACCATGATAGTTTCACCTCCATGAAATAATCTAATCGGAAATTCAAAATTTATATCGCAAAGCAGAACGCTTTTCGAACACGTTTTACAGGCCGGGGAAACCTCCGCCAAAGCCACCCATACCGCCGAAGCCCTTCATACGCTTCATCTTCTTGCCGGCGCCCGGGCCGGAGAACTGGCGGATCAGCTTTCGCATCTGCTCAAAGGACTTGAGCAGCTTGTTGACATCCTCCACGCGGACGCCCGCGCCGGCAGCGATGCGCTTCTTGCGGCTGGCGCCGATGATGTCGGGGTTCTCCCGCTCCTTCGGGGTCATGGACAGGATGATGGCTTCGGTGCGGCCCATGGCCTTCTCGTCCACCTTCAGATCCTTCATACTGCCCGCGCCGGGCATCTGGGCCAGAATGTCCTGCATGGAGCCCATGGACTTCAGCTGGACCAGCTGGTCGTAGAAGTCCTGGAGGGTGAAGCGGTTGGACTTCAGCTTCTCCTCCATCTCGGCGGCTTTCTTGGCGTCGAAGGCCTTTTCGGCCTTCTCGATAAGGCTCAGCACGTCGCCCATGCCCAGGATCCGGGAGGCGATGCGGTCGGGATGGAAGGGCTCGATGTCCTCCAGCTTCTCGCCGATGCCGGCGAACTTGATGGGCTTGCCGGTGACGGCCTTGACGGACAGGGCCGCGCCGCCTCTGGCGTCGCCGTCCATCTTGGAGAGCATGACGGAGTCGATGTCCAGCCACTCATTGAAGGTCTGGGCCGCATTGACAGCGTCCTGACCGGTCATGGCGTCCACCACCAGCATGATCTCATCGGGATTGACGGTGACCTTGATGTTCTTCAGCTCTTCCATCAGCGCCTCGTCCACATGCAGGCGGCCGGCGGTGTCCAGGAACACCATATCATGGCCGTGCTGGCGGGCGTAGGTGACTGCTTCCCTGGCAGTCTCAACGGGATTCTGGGTGCCCCGGTCGAACACGGGAATGCCCAGCTTCTCGCCGCAGACCTTCAGCTGCTGAATTGCAGCGGGTCTGTAAATATCACAGGCCACCAGCAGGGGATGCTTGCCCTGGCGCTTCATGAGACCAGCCAGCTTGGAGCCGTTGGTGGTCTTACCGGCGCCCTGCAGACCCACCAGCATGACGACGGTGGGGCCGTTGGGGTTGGTGGTGATGTGCTTGATATCGCTGCCCATGAGCTTGATCATCTCTTCGTTGACGATCTTGACGATCATCTGGGCAGGGGTGAGAGATTCCAGAACGTCGGCGCCGACGCAGCGGGCAGTGGTGGACTTGATGAAGTCCTTGACCACCTTGAAGCTGACGTCCGCTTCCAGCAGGGCCAGACGGATCTCTCGCATGGCCTCCTTCACATCGGACTCCTTCAGGCGGCCTTTGCCCCGGAGCTTCTTGAAGGTGGCGGAAATCTTTTCAGTTAAACCTTCAAATGCCATAGCTTATTCCTCAAGTCCCTCGGCGGCTTCCATGATGGCGGCCGCGAGGCTCGATACGGTTTCGTCGTTACTTGTGCGGAGCCGGGCGGCGGCGTCCAGGATGGTGCGCAGCGCCTTGCGGCGCTCCAGGTCCCGGCTGACGCAGCCGATGTTCTCTTCCATCTTCCGCAGGAGGGCTTCGGTCCGGGTCAGGTTGTCGTGGACGCCCTGACGGCTCACCCCCAGCACCTGGCCGATCTCGCCCAGGGACAGGTCCTGATTGTAGCGCATATCGAAGCATTCACGCTGCTTCTCGGTGAGCATTCCGCCGTAGTAGTCAAACAGCAGACTCATTTCCAGCGCTTCCATGTGATTCAGAACCCCCTTGTGTCAAGTGTCATTCCTTGACTGCTCAGGTATTATAGCACGGAGGTCGGGGGTTGTCAAGTATTTTTACTGAACACGCTGAAAATATTTTTGGTTTCCTTACTTTCTGTGTTTCTCCACCAGAAATGCCGTCAGCCAGCCAAGGCCATCCAGCACCAGCAGGATCACCAGCAGCGCACCGAAGATGGGCGCGGCAAAGGCACTGGGGGCCAAAAAAGCGGCAAGGGCGCAGCCGGCAATGCCCAGCGCCAGCACCACCGTGGGCAGCAGACGCAGCAGCAGGCTTGCCTTCTTCATGCACAGGATGAACTGCAGCACGAACACTGCCGCAGCCACGGGGCCAAAATACTGAATATCCATTTTATTCCTCCTTACGAAATACCTGATACCAGCAGCTGATCTCTCTGGTTTTGATGAAGCCCAGCCGCTCGTAGAGGCGGATGGCCTTTGTATTGGTGGACGCCACCTGAAGCCGCAGTTCCTCCCCCGGCATCATGGAAAACAGCGTATGCATCACCCGCTCCCCCGCTCCGGGCTTCACCGCAGCCACCACCAGCAGCTCGCCCTGGTCGATCCAGCCGATACCCAGGAGTTCTTCCTTCTCATGGACAAAATACGCACCACCGGAGGCCAGAATATCCTTTTCATCTTTGGCTTCCAGGGTGGCGGAATTGTCCACGCCACGCATCCGCTCGTTGCAAATGGCCCGCCACCGGGTCACGGTCTGTTCCGTTACCGGGAACAGGCAGGCTGTTTTCTCTTCATCCGGCAGGCACTCCCCCCGCATCTCCAGTACGGCGGTGTGGAGGGGATATTCCTCCAGATATTCGTGCCCAGTGGCGAAGATTCGCTCCGCCCCGCAGATGCGGCAGAAGGACACGCACTCTGCCAGCAATTCCTCCGGCTGCTCCGAGGAGCGGATGATGATGTAGGCTTCCTCTCTATATGGAATCTCCTTCAGCACCAGGCTGGCCACGCCGTATTCCGTTGTAAACACAGGAAAATCTTTCATGCCTATTCCACCTCATTATATATATTACCACAGCCGGACCCATGAATCAAGGTTGCAACCGGGGCGGCATTGTGATATGATAGGAATTGAGGTGATCACCATGACTTGTCCCAACTGCGGCGCGATCTTCGACGAGGGCTGCCGTTTCTGCGGTGCCTGCGGCGCGCCCCTTACCATAGAAAAGAAGGGCACCCACCGGGTCCCCCTTCTGATCATACTGGCCATGTCCATCATCGGCATCGTCATCTTCTTCGCCACCGGCGGCAAGCTGATGGCCGATCCCCCGGAGACCCCCCAGATGAATTTTGAATACGGCGTGGATTTCTTCATCCGCGACGGGGCTGTATCCGGCAATATGATAAGCTTCACGGGTGAGACCGAAGTCACCGTTCCTGAAACCGTCGACGGCGAAACCGTCACTGCCATCGCCTCCTACGGCTTCTCCAATTTTCTGGATGTGACCGCCGTTTATCTTCCCGGCACGGTAGAACAGATCCAGGACGGCGCCTTTCTCAACTGCGTTTCCCTCCGGGGCATGGATCTGCCGGCGAACGTTGTCCGCATCGGCGATGATGCCTTCTACGACTGTGACGCACTGGAAGCTATCCACATCCCCGCCACCGTGGCGTTCATCGGGCAGGATGCCTTCTGCGAATGTGACAGCCTGGCCTTCATTTTCTACGACGGCACCATTGATGAATGGAAGGCCCTTTACCCCCAGGATCTGCCCGAAGAAACCGCCGTTTGCTGTGCCGACGGAACCTTCCATCAGGCAGACTAACCAATTCTTTCCATTCGTTTTGTGCACTTTGACGGCATCTCCCCCGTTTTTTGACCGTCAAAATCAGTTCATCGTCCAAAAATAATGGATTTGTTATGAATTTTCCGATTTTTTCCTTGATTTCTGGACAAACGGGTGTATAATAGCACCGTGCTTAAAACGTTTCCACGCGGAAACGACTATCATTCGAACCGAAAGGAGGTTCATTCCATGAAGAAGATCATCTGCAAGCGTGAGTACGACACCGAGACTGCTACCCTGATCAAGCAGCACATCGTCGGCTACCTGGGCGATCCCGCCGGTTACGAGGAGGATCTGTACCAGACCCCCGGCGGCCTGTACTTCCTGCATGTCGGCGGCGGCGAGGCTTCTCCCTACCCCGAAGAGGATATTCTGCGCCTGGCCAAGACCAAGGTCAAGGACTGGATGGAGAACCACTAAGCCCATACATAAACGAAGAGTCCGCCATTCGGCGGACTCTTTTTATTTCCCGTTGCTTGACAGCCGTGATACTATTAGGATAGGAAATTATGTGCTGAGGTACTAAAATGAAACGAATCCGAAGTTTTTTCGCGGCTGCGCTGCTGGGGCTTTCCCTGGCAGGCTGTGCCGCTTCTTCTCCCCCGGCCCAGGTGGCTGCCACCACTTTGCCGGTCTATGAATTCACCTGCCGCATCCTGGAAGGCACCACCATCTCTGCCACCCGGCTGGTGACGGAGAGCGTATCGTGCCTGCATGACTACTCCCTGAATGTGTCCCAGGTCAAAGCCATCGAAGCCGCCGAGATTATCGTCATCAGCGGCGCGGGGCTGGAGGAATTCATGGAGGACGTTCTGGTGGACAAGCCCGCCATCGACGCATCCAAGGATATCCCCCTCATAGAGCCGGAGGAACACCACCACGATCACGACCATGAGCATGAGGAAGGATCCCACGAGGGCCACCACCACGAGGAGGACCCCCACATCTGGCTCTCCCCGGAGAACGCGAAAATCATGGCGCGGAACATCTGCGACGGCCTTTCCGCAAAGTATCCCCAGTATGAGACCCTCTTTGCCGAAAATCTGGCCGTGCTCACCGCTGATCTGGACGCGCTCCAGGTCTATGGCCAGCGGGCGCTGGAGGAGCTGTCCTGCCGGGATCTGATCACCTTCCATGACGGCTTCGCCTACCTGGCAGACTGCTATGGCCTGCACATCATCCGGGCTGTGGAGGAGGAATCCGGCAGCGAGGCTTCCGCCGCAGAGCTTATTGCGCTCATCGAAGAGGTGGAGCACCACGATCTGCCCGCCATTTTCACCGAAACCAACGGCTCCGTTTCCGCCGCCGGCATCATCGCCCGGGAGACCGGCATCAAATCCTTCGCCCTGGACATGGCCATGGGCGGCGACAGCTATTTCGAAGCCATGCTCTGCAACATTGACACATTAAAGGAGGCACTGGAATGAGAAAAGGGATCCACGGCCGTTCCTGCGGCGATTCCTGCTGCCTGCGGGTGCAGGATCTGTCCGTAAAGATCGGCAGCGATAAAATTCTGAAGGACGTAAACCTGCACATCCACTGCGGCCAGATGGTGGCCCTCATCGGCCCCAACGGCGCAGGCAAGTCCACGCTGCTGAAAGCCATCCTGGGCCAGCGGGAATACGACGGCGTCATCGCCTTCTCCGCCCCCGGCATGCGCCACCGCAAGCCCCCCCGCATCGGCTATGTGCCCCAGAGTCCCTCCTTTGATCCCGGCGATCCCGTCAGCGTTGCCGACCTCTTCGCCTGCTGCATGAGCAAACGGCCCGCTTTCCTGGGCCTGTCCGCCGCCATGCGGGATAAGGTCATGGAGTGCCTGGAGCGTGTCCACGGAGAGGATCTCATCGACAAGCGGGTGGGCGCCCTCTCCGGCGGCGAACTGCAGCGGGTGCTGCTGGCCCTGGCCCTGGAGCCTCTGCCCAATATCCTGATCCTGGACGAGCCCCTGTCCGGCGTGGACGTGGAGGGTCAGACAGGCCTGATGGACATGCTGGACGAGATCCGCCACCGCTACGACCTGTCCATCCTGATGACCACCCACGATTTCGGCATGCTGCCCCGGTACGCAGATAAAGTCGTCCTCATCGACCACGCGGTGCTGTGCAAGGGTACCCCTGCTGAGGTGCTGGATTCCTCGGAATTTGCACGGGTCTTCCGCACGAAAGGAGGCAAGGCATGAGCATTTGGTACACAATCTGTGAATTTCTGCCCATCGAGATGCTCCGGTGGGACTTCATGAAAAATGCCCTGCTGGCGATCCTCCTCATGGCGCCCCTGTTCGGCTTGCTGTCCACCATGATCGTCACGGGCCGGATGAGCTTCTTTTCCGATGCCCTGGGCCACTCCGCCTTTACGGGCATCGCCATCGGCTGCATCTGCGGCGTGGCTGCCCCCACCTGGGTGGCAGTGCTGTTCAGCGTCTTCTTCGCGCTGCTGTTCAGCTATGTCCGCTCCCGCTCCAACCAGGCGGCGGACACCCTCATCGGCGTCTTCTCCAGCACCGCCGTGGCCCTGGGCATCTTCATCGCCACCCTGGGCGGCGGCAGCTTTACCAAGTACAACAAGTACCTCATCGGTGATATCCTCTCCGTGACCCCCGGCGACATCGGCATGCTGGCCCTGGTGCTCATCGCCGTGGTGGTGTTCTGGGTGCTGTACTCCAACCGCATGGCCCTGACCGCTATCCATCCGGCTCTCGCTTCCTCCCGGGGCATTCCCGTTGGTATGAGCCAGACCATCTTCACCGTGGCCATCGCCGTGGTGGTGACCCTGTCCATTTCCAGCGTGGGTCTGCTGATCCTGAACAGCCTGCTGGTGCTCCCCGCCGCCTCCGCCCGGAACGTGGCAAAGAATCTGCGGCAGTACCATTTCTTCTCCGTCCTCTTCGCCCTGGGTGCAGGTCTGACGGGCCTGACGGTGTCCTACTACTGGGGCTGCTCCGCCGGCGCAGCCATTTCCCTGGCCCTGGCGCTGGTCTTCGCCGTGACCTTCGGATTCAGAAAGGTGAATGGATAATGGAAAATGTGAATATTCAGGTCATCGCCCGGATGCATTCCGATTTCGCCACCAAATTCGGCATCCCCCGCCAGAGCGGCCTGGTGGAGCAGCTGCGCTCCACCATCGTCTTCGAGCCGGAATTCCGGAATCCCGACGCTCTGCGGGGCATCGAGGATTTCTCCCACCTGTGGATCATCTGGCAGTTTTCCGAAGCCGTCCGCACCGGCTGGAATCCCACGGTGCGCCCGCCCCGCCTGGGCGGCAACACGAGAATCGGCGTCTTCGCCACCCGCTCCCCCTTCCGGCCCAACAATCTGGGCCTGAGCAGCGTGAAGCTTCTTGGTGTGGAGCACACGGAAAAATACGGTACCGTGCTGCATGTGGGCGGCGCGGATCTGATGGATGGGACCCCCATCTTTGATATCAAGCCCTACATCGCCTACGGCGATGCCCACCCGGAGGCAAAGGGCGGCTTCACCGACACGGCGGGAGATTTCATCCTGACCGTGGAATTCCCCGACGAACTGCTGGCAAAGCTGCCTGCGGATAAACGGGACGCCGCTGTGGCGGTCCTGAGCCACGACCCCCGCCCCTCCTATCAACGCAAGCCCGACCGCATCTACGGCCTGACCTTCGCCGGATTCGATATTCGGTTTCAGGTGGCCGAAGGTGTTCTGACTGTAGTGGAAGTGAGTAAGGCATAAAAATTGTAGTTTATCACTCTGTCGCATGCGGTGCAGCCAGGTAGCGACAACCACTGTCGTGGCAATCCCCTCCATATAAAAAAGACGAAGAACTACACCAGAGGGTTGTTTGTTCTTCGTCTTTTATTTATAGGATTTAGCCTTGTTTGTTAATCCAATGATGTAATCAGCAGAGAGATCATAGAACTTGCACAACGTCACTAAATCATCGATTTTCAATTCTGCTCGCCCGGCTTCGATATGATTATAACCTTGCTGGGATTTATTCAACAGTTTTCCAACTTCTGCTTGGGTCAAATCCCGATCCTCTCGCACATCCCGTAACCGTATCCGATAATCTGCCATCATATCTCCTCCTGCTATGATCTGGAGGTATCATAGCATACTCATTTTTTGAGTATTGACATTTACTCAATATTTGAGTATAATCCCATTATCGATGCATCATACAAAGGGAGTGATTTGAAATGAAACACAAATTCCTTATCGTGATAGTGGCCTTAGTATTAGTAGGCACTCTCTGGCATTCCCACACCTCCACATCCACTTCAAACGAGTTAACAGGAACTTGGTTTGATCCCTCTACCTGCAATATTTTTTACATCGGCGAAGACAATACAATCCACATCGCCTTGGATTCTGCCCCAGAAGGCAAACTTCTCATTCGTACCTACGAGATTAGCGGTGATACAATTACCCTTACTTATGCAGATGAATGGTTAAGTTATTGGGGAAATGATCCCGATGAAAATACGAGCGAAACACACATCTTCCATGTTTCCGATAACATCTTGTATCTTGACGGAGAAGAATGGATACACAAACTAGTTGTGGATCCTTCTGTTACGCCTTCCATCATCGGTACATGGCAGTTATTAACGCCTCACTTCGAGAGTTTCTATTTCTCTTCTGGTTACTATAACTTGGAAGGAGATTCCATAAGCTTTTATTCCGACGGTACCTTTCAAATTGATGAAGACAATTATGGAAATTACAATACCGTTTTCGACGGAAAAAGTCTGTACTTAGGGACCGATAAATATGGAACTTATAAGGAATTCGGGCCCTATTCAATGCGTCTTGAAACAAACAACCTTCTTTTCATTTGCGTCGACGAAGGAATCACATTCTGCTTCAGCCGTATCGATTAAAATGATAATTCGAAAAATTCGTCAAAATACTAAAAGCGTGCTGTTGCAAACAACAGCACGCTTTCGTTTTTATCTGTATGGGCAACGCTTGCGGTCGCCCATACATTCATTACTTCAGATCCCGCACAACATCCTTGGCCACCCGGTAGATATCCTCCATGGTGGTCAGGGAGGCGATCTCCTTTTTGTAGTAGCTGGCATTGCGGACACCCCGCAGGTACCAGGCAAAGTGCTTCCGCGCCTCCAGGCAGGCGATCTTCTCGCCGTGGTCGGCTTCAGCCAGCTTAAACTGCTCCACCGCCACATCGATGCGGTCAGCAAGGCAGGGGCGTTCAGGAATTTCCTTCCCCGCCATTTCCGCCGCCACCTCGGCAAAGATCCAGGGATCACCGAAGGTGGCCCGGCCGATCATCAGGCCGTCAGCCCCTGTCCATTTCAGGCACCGCCGGGCAGATTCCGCGCCCACGATATCGCCGTTGGCGATGACGGGAATGGAAAGCTGCTCCTTGACCTTGCGGATGGTGTCCCAGTCGGCCACGCCGGTATACAGCATGGCCCGGGTTCTGCCGTGGACGGTGACCATGGCGGCACCCGCCTGCTCCATGCGTTTGGTAAAGTCCAGAACATTGATGCTCCCCTTGTCCCAGCCCAGGCGGCACTTGACGGTGACAGGCACATCCACGGCCTTCACCACTTCCCGCACGATCTGTTCCGCCAGCTCCGGGGTACGCATCAGGCCACAGCCGTCGCCGGAATTGGCAATTTTCGGCATGGGACAGCCCATGTTGATGTCCAGGAAATCACAGCCGGAAATATCCAGGGCCAGCCCCGCCGCCTCCGCCATGATGGCAGGATCATTGCCGAAGATCTGGGCGCCGCAGAGGGATCCTTCATTCTTCCGCAGCAGCCGGGCGCTCTTCTGATCCTTGTAGACCAGGGCCCGGGAGGACACCATTTCCGTCACCGTGATGTTGGCGCCCAGCCGGGCGCAGACGGTGCGGAACGCCCAGTCCGTGACGCCGGCCATGGGTCCCAGGATCAGGGGATTTTCAATTTCCAGATTACCGATTCGCATAGCGTGTCTCTCTTTCTTTCGATTCGGTTTATTATATCACGATTCTTCTAAGTGCGCAAGTCACAACAGTGCCGTCAGCAGCCACAACGCCCCGGTGGCCAGCGCGCCGCCGGCGGCCCACAAGGGCGCTTGCCAGTTCTTTCGTACCTGGGGAACACGGATGACCCGCTCCGCCTCTTTGAGCAGCGCTTCCTCTGTGACCCCCTCCCCCATGTCATCCCGGAGAATGAAAATGGCCTGCTCGAAGAGCTTCCGGTCGGGGCTGTGCACCACGATCACCTGCTTTGAGATCCCTTTTACCATAAAATACCGCCTCCTTTGGGGTCATCTTACCCAAAAGGAGGCGGTTTCAAACATTCTTATTTGAGATCCACGATTCT
>JAFTVM010000083.1 GCA_017465745.1 Oscillospiraceae bacterium | reverse complement strand
ATAATAAAACCTCTTGAATCAACAGAGATGGGTTTGGCGATCGCATCACTATCAAGACAAGAGGCTTTATGTTGGGAATTAGCAATCTGAAAGTTACCAATGCAGTTACAGTGAACAATTATTGACTGGTTCACCAGTTGCAGGGCTAGCGATGCCATGGTAAATTTTCAGTACCCCTTTCAGGGGTCAGAAAGAAAAGACCCTTCTAGGGGCTGAGCAAACCACTAGTTTACTAGTGGTTATGATTACCCCGGAGGAGTGAAAATGCAAATCGGATCCATTGACTCGGATCATCTTTGGACAACACAGTAGATGTAACTTGATAATGGTTGGCATCTATGGTGTTTTCTTTTATATCAGCGGAGATAAGAAGTGAATAGTGCGGTTGCATGCGCTTTTTCCGAAAGGTCAGAGCATAAGTCAACGGCGCTCTTTTTCAATAGAATTCAGATCCATTATGGGCCGGAGATCCGGGAGCGATGCTCTCAGATTTCCGGCTCGTTTTGCATTCAGGAAGATTTAAGAGTATGGATCTGGAAGGCGGGGGATATGGGTGCGTTTTCAGAAAGGGCGCAGGCAGGATAAACATACCTGCCATGCTAAAAGGAAATATCACATTGGGCTATAATATCAAATCCATCAAAATAGCGCTGCTCCATTGGAATCCATTCTTCAAAGAAACGTTGATGAAGAAAAGCAGGGCGTTCCAGAATCCGTTGCCGCTGGATTTCCGGGGTGACTGTCAGGAATATTTTCAGGTTATAAGAATCGCCGAAGTAAGGATGATGGCTATACGTTCCCTCAATGACGTTCAGCTTCTTGGGTTCGATCGCCACAGGTTGTATGAGTGTAAATGTACCGCAGTCGAAGGGCCGGTAAGAAAAGGCACGCCCGGCTTTTAGCGGTAGCAGCACTTCCTCCATAAACCGCTCATAGTCCACATTACCGCCGACTTCTGCATACCGCTTCGGAGTCCGTTGTTCCGGGCGGAGGAAGAAATCGTCCACATGGAATACATTGCAGTCATAGATCTCTGCCAATTTTCCGGCAAGGGTTGTCTTGCCGGCGGTGCAATTACCGTCGATGGCGACGATGACCTGCTCCTTCTGTGACATCAATTCATCGATTCGATTGCGAATCTGATACAAAGAGTCATTCATGTACCAAACCTCCCGGGAATATATGCTGCTATTCTATCGCCTTCGGGTTGGCGGCGCAACCCCCTTGGGGGGATATTGATAAAATATTATCGATAAATATCCCCCCACCCGGCTTGTGGGTCCATTCTGTGTTTGGTAGAATGAGCCCATAAATAAATCACAGGAGGAAACGTGTATGAAAAAGATGTTCGCCCTGCTGCTGTGCATGGCCATGGTGTTTAGCCTTGTTGCCTGTTCGGGCGATAACGGCTCCGACAATACCCTGATTTATGGTTCCGGTGACTATGACTCCATCAACCCCATCATGAACGAGCACTGTGAGATCAAACATCTGCTGTTCGACAGCCTGGTCAAGCGTGACGGCGACGGCGACCTGGTTGCGAGTCTGGCTGAGTCCTGGTCTTACGACGAAACAACCATGACCTACACCTTCAAGCTGGCAGAGGGCGTCAAGTGGCACGACGGCGAAGCGTTCACTGCTGATGACGTCAAGTTCACCATCGGAGCTATTATGAATCCCGATAATGGCTCCGAAAACTACCCCAACTATGAAGAAGTTGCCGCCATCAATGTCATTTCTGATACTGAGATCGAGTTTGTTCTCTCCGAGCCCAACTTTGCATTCCTGGACTACATGACCATGGCCATTCTGCCTGAGCATCTGCTGAGCGGCGAGGATATGTGGGAATCTGATTATTTCAAGAACCCCATTGGTACCGGCCCCTACAAGCTGGAAAGCTGGGATGCATCGCAGGCCATCACCCTGGTGAAGAATGAGGACTACTTCGCAGGCGCTGCCAATATTGACACCATTATCTTCAAGATCGTCACCGATGACTCCGTCAAGGCGCTGCAGCTGGGCAGCGGCGAACTGGATCTGGCACAGGTCACGCCCAAGGATGCTGCTGCCTTCGAGGGTGAGGAAGGTTTGACTGTTTATGACATGGCTACCGCTGATTATCGTGGTATCCTGTACAACTTCTGGAATCCATTTTGGCAGGAAAATGCCGACCTGATCCCCGCCATCAACTATGCAATCGACCGTCAGTCCATCGTGGACGCTGTTCTGCTGGGTCAGGGCTTCACCGCTTACAGTCCCATTCAGCTGAACAAGTATAACTACGACGGTGTTGAGCATTACGATTATGATCCTGAAAAAGCTGCCCAGGTTCTGGAGTCTGTCGGCTGTGAGAAGGATACAGAGGGCTACTGGTGCCGGAACGGTGAGCGCATCAGCTTTACCATCAATGCCACCCCCGGCGACCAGGTTCGTATCGACATGGCCCAGATCGCTGCCCAGCAGCTTCAGGAGATCGGCCTGGATGTTAAGGCAAATGTTCCCGCTGAAGGCATCGACTGGGGCGGACAGGAGTGCTGCATCATCGGCTGGGGAAGTCCCTTCGATGCGGATGACCACACCTACAAGGTCTTCGGCACCGGCAAGGGTGCCAACTACTCCGGCTATTCCAATGCCGATGTGGACAAGTACCTGACCCTGGCCCGCCAGACCGATGACGAAGCGGAGCGTGCAGAATACTATAAGCAGTTCCAGATCGCGCTGGCAGAGGCTCCCGCCTATACCTTCTTCTGCTACATCGATGGTATCTTTGTGGCTGACAGTTCCCTCAAGGGCATTGCTGCGGATACTGTTCTGGGTCATCACGGCGTGGGTATCTTCTGGAATATTACGGAGTGGAGCATTGAGAATTGATATAATAAGGGGCTGAAATCAGCCCCTTATTTGCCATAAAGACAGGAATAACCAATATGGATGAATTAATGAAAATTGAACACCTTTCCGTAGGAATCCAATCTCCGGCAGGAAAGGTGCAGGCTGTCCGGGATGTGAGCTTTGAGTTGCACCCCGGCGAAGTGCTGGCCATCGTGGGTGAGAGCGGCTGCGGAAAGAGTATGCTCTGCAAGTCCATCATGAAGCTGCTGCCCAAGTCTGCAAAAATCGAGGGCGGTAAGATCATCGCAAACGGCGTGGACATTACGAATTATTCCGATAAGGATATGCAGAAGCTCCGGGGCAAGCTGTTCTCTATGATTTTCCAAGATCCTATGACGGCACTGAACCCCACCATCCCCATTGGCAAGCAGATCGCGGAAGCCATCCTTGTCCATAAACCCAAACTCCCCAAAGAGGAAGTCTACAACCGTGTTATTGAACTGATGGAGCTGGTAGGCATCCGGCAGCCCCATGAGCGGTACAAACTGTATCCTTATAATTTCTCCGGTGGTATGCGGCAGAGAAGTGTTATGGCCATCGCATTGGCAGCCAACCCCAAGATCCTGCTGGCGGACGAGCCTACCACCGCTCTGGATGTGACCATCCAGGCACAGATCCTGGACTTGCTGAAGGAGATCCAGGTGAAACTGGGGACAGCTACCATTCTGGTTTCCCACGACCTTGGCGTGGTGGCAAGAGCCGCTGACCGGGTCGCCATCATGTACGCAGGAAAGATCGTGGAGATCGGCACCGCCGAGGAGATTTACTACGATCCCCGGCATCCCTACACCTGGGGCCTGATGCAGTCCCTGCCTGCGCTGAATAAGGGTAAGGCAGAACTGAAAACCATCCCAGGAATGCCGCCGACGCTGATCGATCCCCCTGTGGGGGATGCTTTTGCCTGCCGGAATGAGTATGCGCTGGAGATCGACTACCACGAACAGCCGCCCATGTTTCAAATCACCGATACCCACTATGCGGCAACCTGGCTCCTGGACCCCAGAGCGCCGAAGATCACACCGCCGATTGGAGGGAAAGCCAATGTCTGAAATTCTCCTTGATGTTCAGCATCTTTCCCATGTGTTTAAGCCGAGCAAACATGCCGTCATTAAGGCTGTGGACGATGTTTCCTTTCAAATGAAAAAGGGCGAGATCTTCGGTTTGGTGGGTGAATCCGGGTCCGGTAAATCCACCGTTGCCCGGTGTATTATGAACGTCTACAAGCCCACCGCAGGCAAAATCCTCTATAACGGCATCAATATCTGTGATAGGGCGGAATTCAAGAAACACCATAAGGTGCTGGAAGCCAATCGCCAGATCATCTTTCAGGATTCCACCTCCAGTCTGAACGGGCGCATGAAGGTGGCAGACATTATCGCAGAACCCATGTATATCCACCGCATCAAGCCACCCAGAGGAACGCTCCGGGCAGAAGCAGAGTTCCAACTGAGCTATGTAGGTATGGATGCAAGCTGCCTGGACAAGTACCCCAGCGAGCTTTCCGGCGGTCAGCGGCAGCGTGTGGCCATAGCCCGTGCGCTCTCTATGGAACCGGAGCTGCTGGTAGCCGACGAGCCCATTGCATCTCTGGATGTGTCCATTCAGGCTCAAATTATCAATCTGTTCAAGCACTGCAACCAGGATCACGGCTGCTCCATCTTGTTCATTGCCCATGACCTATCCATGGTGGAATACCTCTGTGACCGGGTCGGTGTCATGTATCACGGCAAGCTGGTGGAGATGGCTCCCACGGCAGAACTCTTTGCGAACCCCCGGCATCCCTATACCCAGGCACTGCTGTCCGCTATTCCCATCCCAGATCCCATCGCAGAACGCAATCGGAAACGAATGGATTTTGATGAGCTGGACTTCGACCGGGAAGGCGTGCTGAAAGAGGTTGCGCCCGGCCATTTCGTGCTGCGGAAGGAGGATGCGCAATGAAAGGCAATCCTTTCGTGTATTACGGCAAGAAGGTGCTGATCTTTCTTGCCAGCGTCTTCGTCCTCTCTGTTGCGGTATTCTATATCTCCCGGCTGGCTCCCGGCGATCCGCTGATGAGCTACTACGGAGAACGCACGGAGAAAATGTCCGTGGCAGAAAAGGAGGCCGCCCGGGAAAAACTGGGCCTCAACGATCCCATCCATGTCCAGTATGTACGGTGGCTGGAAAACGCTGCCAAGGGTGACTTCGGCATCTCCTATAAGTACAAGCAGGATGTGATGGAGGTCATCGGGAGCCGGATCGGTAACACCCTCGTTTTGGGTGGTATCGGCTTCATCCTGACCTTTATAGGTGCCTTGGGGCTGGGAATCCTCTGCGCATGGTACGAGGATCAATGGCCGGACAGGCTGCTGTGCAAGGGCGGCACCCTTCTCAGCTGCATCCCGGAATTCTGGCTGTCGCTGGTGCTGATCCTCGTATTTGCGGTGATGCTCCGCGTGCTGCCCAGCAGTGGTGCCTACGATGTGGGGCATAAGCATGACATGCTCAACCGCGTGGAACATCTGATCCTGCCCATGACCATCGTGGTATTGCAGCACCTTTGGTACTATGCCTACATGATCCGCAACAAGCTGCTGGAGGAAACCAGAGCCGACTATGTGCTGTTGGGCAAATCCAAGGGACTTTCCAAGAAAGAGATCATGTTCAAGCATTGTCTGCGCAACATTTTGCCCTCTTACATCAGTATTATGGCCATTTCCGTCCCTCATGTGCTGGGCGGAACCTACATCGTGGAGAAGGTGTTCAGCTATCCCGGCATCGGAACACTGTCCTTTGAAAGCGCCCAGTACCATGACTATAACCTTCTGATGGTGCTTTGCATGATGACGGGCATCCTCGTCATCTTCTGCAATCTGATCGGCCAGATCATCAACGAAAAAATCGATCCCAGAATCAAAGCAAGTGAGGTGGTCAGGGAATGACAGAAAAAGAACTGTTTACCCAGGTCGGCATCCGCCCTGAACCGGCTGCACCTATGAAGAAGCAGAAGCGCCGCACCGACTTTCCCTGGATTTCGGTGACTCTCATGGTAATTATCGTTCTTTGCTGCCTGTTTGCAGAGGTGCTGATGACCAAAGATCCCACTTACCTTGATCTGAAGAATTACAATGTGGCTCCCAACGCGGAATTCCTCTTTGGTACGGATACCCTGGGCCGTGATATTTTCTCCGGCATCTGGTACGGCGGCAGAATATCCATTGCCATCGGTTTTCTGGCAACGGTGATTTCCACTGTCATTGCGCTCATCTACGGCTCCGTCAGCGGCGTCGCTCCGGCATGGCTGGATACGCTGATGATGCGCTTCACGGAGATTTTTCTGAGCGTTCCCAGCCTGCTGATCGTTCTGTTTTTACAGGCGAGCCTGGGCGAAGCGAATGTGATCTCCCTGTCCATCGTCATCGGCGTCACAAGCTGGGCAAGCATCGCCAAGGTGATCCGAACGGAGGTTCGGCAGATCCGAAACAGCGAGTATGTGGTGGCATCGAAGTGCATGGGCGGCAGATTCTTCCACATCTTAGGCAAGCACTTGGCTCCCAACTTTATTGCCTCCATCATGTTCATGGTGGTCATGAATGTCCGGGGGGCCATCGGTGCTGAGTCAGCCCTGAGTTTTATGGGTATGGGCCTGGGGCTTGAGATCATCTCCTGGGGTAGTATGCTCAGCCTGTCGGAAAAAGCCCTGCTGACGGGCAGCTGGTGGATCATCCTGATTCCCGGTGCATTCCTGGTGGCACTGCTGATGTGCCTGACGAACATTGGCAATTACCTTCGCAAAATCGCCAATCGGAAGGAACGCAATCTGTGATGAAAAAAACAGGAGGAAATCCTACGGGAGCGCGCATAGCGTTATCCCAGGATGCAGCCCACAGACCGGTGAAGCTGATCTATCAATATGAAGTTGGCGGTGGTCACCGGATCAATGATGAAGAAGCCCGCCTAAACTATTATCGTCGGGAATATGAATCGGTGGAGAAGGATGCTTCCAAACCGTGTTATCTTATTATCCACAGAGAGTTGTAAATTGAAAGAGGCCGGCATGGTTCCCATTCAGGGTTCCATGCCGACCTTTTTGTACTGCAATTGGCTGGATAAAGTAAAATACGGTATGCCGCCAAGGCGTATTGCAAATCACCGAAATGCATTAGTCCTTATTGACCTTTTTTCTCAATAGCACTCCGCCACAGTCACACGCCAGACCTAAAATGGCGCCAATCAGAAGCGAAGGAACCAGCGTCTTCCAATCGCCGTTTGCGGCAAAAGTACAGAAGCAGCCCATAAAGGTTCCGGGACAGAAATCAAACAAGCCAAAGCGGGCGATGATACACATCACAAAAGTAATGACGCCACACCAGATGCCCCAATCGCCCAGGGCAGGTACAAGATTGCTGAGTGCAATGATGCTCATACCGCACAGCACACCTGCAAGATTCGGAAAAATTGTCTTTTTCAGCCCTGCAATCCCGTGTTTACCGCAGGAAAAATAGGTGGTGCATCCGGCAAATCCGGCCCAGCCGATCAGGCCGGCCAGAGGGGCCAGCGCAGCCCAGATACCGCAGAAAACGGCAGTGGAAATGCTCAAAGCCAGCAGAGGACTCATTTTCTTCATGCCGGTCTCCTTACTTGGTGCCGAAGATCCGGTCACCTGCGTCTCCCAGACCGGGGAGAATATAGGCGTGCTCGTTCAGCTTTTCGTCGATGCAGGCCAAATACAGATCCACATCGGGATGGGCGGCCTGCACAGCGGCCACACCTTCGGGACAGCCCAGGATGTTCATCATGGTGATGTGACGGCAGCCATGGCTCTTCAGGGCGTCCAGTGCGGCGATGGCACTGCCGCCGGTGGCCAGCATGGGATCCACCACGAATACACGGCGGTTGCCGATATCATCAGGCAGTTTGCAGAAGTATTCCACGGGCTTATGGGTTTCAGGATCGCGATACAAACCGATGTGGCCGATCTTTGCGGAGGGGAGCAGAGAAACAATGGTATCCACCATGCCAAGACCGGCGCGGAGAATGGGAACGATAGCCAGCTTCTTACCGGCCAGCTGCTTGCAGTGGGCAATAGCCAGAGGAGTTTCCACATCAATATCCTGGGTGGGAAGGTTCCGGGATGCCTCATAGAACATCAGCGCAGAGATCTCGCCCACCAGTTCGCGGAATTCCTTGACGGTGGTTTCCTTGTTTCTCAGAATGGACAGCTTGTGTTGGATCAGCGGATGATCCACAACGAAAATATTGGACATCGGTTATTTTCCTCCTTGATAATAAACGCACGAGTAGCCGGTTGGATCCGGGGATAATCCAACCGGCTGCTGACTTACAGATTTATTTGCGATTCCTGTCAGAGATAATCAGCTTCTTGACTGCCTCGATGCCCACCTTGACAGCACCGGAGGTGTCCTCAGTCATTGGCATGAACAGACCGGCCTTTTCGCGCTCCTGGTTCCAGATGACATGGAAGCAGGAATCGCAGCGGACGTTCAGGGCATTGGCGACCACGAACAGCGCAGAAGATTCCATCTCACTGGCCTTGACACCCAGACGTTTCCAGCTCTCCCACTTTTGCAGCAGCTCGTAGTAAACAGGGGACTTCTCGGGGCTGTGCTGGCCGCAGAAAGCGTCCTTGCACTGGACGACGCCGGTATGGGTGTCGTAGCCCAGCGCCTCACTGGCGTTTCTCAGAGCAAGCGCCACATCGAAGTCGGCGACTGCAGGATACTCGATGGGAGCATACTCCAGGGAGGTGTGTTCATAACGGACGGAACCGGTTGCAACCACAATGTCGCCGGGCTTGACGTCCAGGTGGATGCCGCCGCAGGTGCCCACACGAACGAAGGTATCTGCGCCGATCTTCACCAGCTCTTCCATGGCGATGGAAGCAGAGGGGCCGCCGATACCGGTGGAGCAGACAGATACCTTCTCACCCAACAGATAGCCTGTCCAGATGTTGTACTCTCGATTCATACCGAAGTGAACAGGATTGTCGAAGTGTCTGGCAATGGCTTCACAGCGTCCAGGATCGCCGGGCAGCAGAACATATCTGCCCACATCCCCTTCGACGCAATGAATATGGAACTGTTTTTCAGTAGCCTGCATGCAGGCTTAGAGAAAGCACCAAAACCCATATCTTTCATCGTTGCATCAATACCGAGGGTGTCCTGAGGCGCAGAGGATGGCTCATGGTAGGACAATTATTTATTATTCGACTGCGGTATTTATTATAAATTACTTGAAAGTGATCCGTGATCTATTGGTATTCGATTTTAATCACAGTTCATTTCAACAAAAACCGATCCGGCAATTCTGCGAGTTCCTTTTTTATGCATTTTGCAAATGTGTTTATTTGGAATTATAATATTGGTAGCGGTAACCTAATAAATGAGTGCAAGGCAGGGTGGGGTGACGGACCCATTCTGCCTGCCTCATCATTTTGCGCAAAACATTCCAAATATGAAAGGAAGTTGCAAATGTATACCATCAATGTTAACGGCAAGGACTACACAGCTGACCATGACAAAAAGCTGCTGCCCTTCCTCCGGGACGACCTGAACCTGACCGCCACCAAGGACGGCTGCAGCGAGGGCGCCTGCGGCACCTGCACCGTTCTGATCGACGGTAAGAAGACCAAGGCCTGCGTGCCCTCCCTGAGCAAGCTCCAGGGCAAGAAGATCCTGACCGTCGAAGGCATCCCCGCCGAGGAGATGAAGATCTATGAGCACTGCTTCGCTGAAGCTGGCGCTGTCCAGTGCGGCTTCTGCATCCCCGGCATGATCATCTCCGCCAAGAGCCTGCTGGATGTGAACCTGACCCCCACCCGCAAGGACGTCAAGGAAGCCATCAAGGGTAACCTGTGCCGCTGCACTGGCTACAAGAAGATCGAGGACGCCATCCTGATGGCTGCTGAGTTCTTCCGTGAGAAGAAAGAAATCCCCGCTGCTCCCAAGACCCTGCACATGAACGAGCATGCCAAGCGTATCGACGCTGCTGAGAAGGTCAACGGCACTGGTATCTTCGCTGACGACATCCGCATTGAGGGTATGCTGTATGCAAAGCCTGTTTATTCCAAGCATCCCCGTGCTCTGATCACCAGAGTGGACACCACCAAGGCTGAGGCCCATCCCGACTGCGTCAAGGTCCTGACCAAGGCCGATGTGCCCGTCAACAAGATCGGCCACATCAAGCTGGACTGGGACGTTATGATGGGCGAGGGTGACATCACCCGCTATGTTGGCAACGTCATCGCCGTCATTGCCACCGAGAACAAGGAGAAGATGGACGAGATCGCTGCTCTGGTGGAGGTCGACTATGAGGTTCTTGAGCCTGTCACCAATCCTTATGACGCGCTGAAGGGCGATGCACCTCTGCTGCATCCCGACGGCAACATCATGAGCCGTGCAAACCTGGTCCGGGGCAACGCCGACGAGGCCATCAGGAACTCCAAGTACGTTGTCACCCGCAAGTACAAGACCTCCTGGCAGGAGCATGGCTTCATGGAGCCTGAGTGCGCCGTGGCTATGCCTGAGGGCGACGACGGCATCCTGGTCTACACCACCAGCCAGTCCGTCTATGACGTCCAGAGAGAATGTGCCATCATGCTGGACATTCCCGCTGAGAAGGTCCACGCCCGTGCGCCCCTGGTGGGCGGTGGCTTCGGCGGCAAGGAAGATATGTCCGTCCAGCAGTACGCTGTCCTGATGGCATGGCATACGGGGCGCCCCGTCAAGGTCAAGTTCACCCGTCAGGAATCCCTGAACTACCACGTCAAGCGCCATCCCATGGAGATGGAGTTCACCACCGCCTGTGATGAGAACGGCATCCTGACCGGTATGAAGGGCGTCATCATCGCCGACACCGGCGCATACGCCTCCCTGGGCGGTCCTGTCCTGCACCGTGCATGTACCCATGCCGCAGGTCCCTACAACTACCAGAACATCGACATCTTCGGCATGTCTGTCTATACCAACAATGTTGTTTCCGGTGCATACCGTGGCTTCGGCGTCAGCCAGAGCTGCTTCGCCACCGAAATGAACATCAACCTGCTGGCTGAAATGGTCGGCATCGACGCCTGGGAGATCCGCCGCCGCAACGCCATCAAGCCCGGCGACGTCCTGCCCAACGGTCAGACCGCAGACCCCAATACCAATATGCTGGCCTGTATCGAGGCCGTTAAGGATATTTACTACTCCAACCCCTATGCTGGTATCGCCTGTGGTTTCAAGAACTCCGGCACCGGCATGGGCAAGAAGGATATCGGCCGTGTCCTGCTGAGCGTTGAAGACGGCAAAATCCACATCCGTACCTCCGCTTCCTGCATGGGTCAGGGCATCGGCCAGATGGTCCTGACGGAGATCTGCCACGTTTCCGAGCTGGATCCCGCTCTGTTCGTCTTTGAGAACGCCGATACCGTCCGTACCCCCAACTCCGGTACCTCCACTGCTTCCCGTCAGACCGTCGTCACTGGTGAAGCTGCACGCCGTGTCGGTGAGAAGCTGAAGCTGGCTTTGGCCGGCGGCAAGACCATCGCCGACCTGGAAGGTCAGGAATTCCTGGGCGAGTACTCCGTCAAGACCGATCCTTTGGGCGCCATCAAGGAGAATCCCATCAGCCATGTCTCCTACTCCTATGGCACACAGGTCATCATCCTCAATGAGGAAGGCAAGATCACCAAGGCTGTTTCCGCATTCGACGTGGGCACTCCCGTCAACATCCAGTCCGTTGAAGGCCAGATCGAAGGCGGCATGATCATGGGCATCGGCTACGGCGTCACCGAGAAGTTCGAGTGCATCGACTCCATCCCCAAGAGCAAGTTCGGCACCATCGGCTTCATGAAGGCCACCGACGCTCCGGAACTGGAAGTCATCCTCTGCGAGCCCAAGGAAGAGGACAAGCTGCCCTTCTCCCTGGGTGCAAAGGGCTGCGGCGAGCTGTGCATGATCCCCACCGCTCCCGCCTGCGCACACGCCTACTACCGCCTGGACGGCAAGTTCCGTCAGTCCCTGCCTCTGGCAGATACCCCCTACCGCAAGAAGAAGTAAGATATAGCAACTGCGGGTGCTTCTTCGGAAGCACCCGCTTTTTCGGAGGTCTGGATTTTGGATATCAAGCAATTGCGTTCTTTTGTGGCCATTGTGGATTACCGCAATTTCTCGAAGGCTGCCGCAAAATTGAATATCTCCCAGGCTTCCGTGAGCACCCATCTGCTGCAGCTGGAGAAGGAACTGGGCGTGACCTTGCTCAACCGCAACACCAAGACCATGGAGGTGACGGAGGCGGGCTGGGTCGTCTACAAATACGCCGGCCAGATCCTGGAAATGGAGCGGTGTGTCCTCGAAACTTGCTCGGCGGGCACCCGGCGGATCATCCGTATTGGTGCCTCCGCCATTCCTGCTGCCTACATCCTTCCAGATGTGTTGGGGCAATATGGGGAACTGTTCTCCCAGGATCTGCTGAAGGTCAGCCAGTGCAGCAGCCGGGATATAGTGGTCGGTGTACAGGAGGGACGGTTTGATGTGGGTCTGATCAGCGATCCCCTGGAGCGGGAAGGCCTGAAATGTGTGCCCCTTTGCAGCGACCCTCCGGTGCTGATCACCCCGGTGACCGAGGGGTGCCAGCGGTTGCTGAAGCACAAGAACCCGGTGCCGGAGCTGCTGAAGGAACCCGTTATTCTCAGGAAAGATGGGAAGAGTCTGGATGGACTGCTGGATCAAATGGGGATGGATGAACGGGATCTGCAGATCGTTGCCAGAGTGGACGGTCTGGAAACCGTCAAAACTATGGTTGCCGGCGGAATGGGTGTGTCCGTGATCTCCGAGATCGCGGCGAAGGATTTCGTCCAGTCCCGGCGGCTGCTGAAATTTGACCTGTCCAAATTCCGGAATGTGGGATACATATATCTGATCTACCCGGAACGCTATACGGCCAAAGACAGCACCTGGAATTTCATCGATTATCTGAACTGTCTGTATCGATAAATTCGGGATTCTCCACAGACGCTATTTCGACTTGACTCAAGTTACATTTTGCGGCAATAATCTTTCGCTTCATAATATCACGCATTGGCAATCCTTTCAACCAAATTCCGGTCATTACCGGGGAGCGCTGCTTGCATATAGGGAAATCTGGTTGGCACGGAAGCAGTCTGGGACTGTGGCGATGAGGATGCCGTTTCCTGTAGATTCCAATTGACAATCAGACCCATTTATGCTAGAATACCTGGTGATTAGCGGCGGCTAACTGCAAATAAGGAGGTGAACCGGTGGATATTCAAATGAAACGGGCGCTGGAAAAACAGACCGTTTCGCTGATGATCGCCATTTTTTGCCGCGCCAAACACGGGGGAAGGGAACTCTGCCCGGACTGCGCCGCTCTGGACGCCTACGCCAGGCTTCGCAGCGACAGGTGCCCATTTATGGAGACGAAAACCTTCTGCTCGAACTGCCGTGTCCACTGCTACAAGCCGGACATGCGGGAAAAGATCCGCAGCGTCATGCGGTTTTCGGGGCCGCGGATGATCTTTCATCATCCCGTTATGGCGATCCGTCATGTGATCGAAAGCAAAAAAGAAAAGAATCGATTGGAGAATCAGAAATGAAACTGAAAAAAGTGCTGTATGTGATCCTGGGCTGCATCGGCGTGGGACTTGGAGCCGTGGGCGCGGTGGTACCGATGATTCCTGCATTCCCGTTCCTGCTGCTGGCGGCGTTCTCCTTTGCCCGGTCTTCTGAGAAGCTGCACACCTGGTTTATTCACACGAAGCTCTACAGGGATAATCTGGAAGACTATGTTGCAGGCCGCGGTATGACGTGGAGGACCAAGGTCCGGATCATGGTTACGGTGACCGTGCTGATGAGCATCGGCTTTACGATGATGCTTCTGAAAAACGTGATCATCGGATGCGCGGTGCTGACGGGAGTGTGGGTATTCCACATGGTCTATTTCATCTGGGGTGTCAAGACCATCCCTGCCGCAGTCAGTGCAGAGGCAATGAATTGATTGACAAAACCCGCGTTTGTGATATACTGATGAAAGAGTTTTCGGACTCTATTTTTTAAGAGAATAGGTTAGCTATGGCTAACTTTTGCGGGGTCAGGCAAAGAAATTTGCCGGCTTTTCTATTTTAAGGAAGTGTTAGCCATGGCTAACTTTAAGGAGTTTGAATATGACATCGGCAGAACTGAAATACCTGATCGCCATTGACCAGCTGTATGACCGCACTGCGGGCCTCAGGCTTACCGCCATCGCGGCAAAAATGAACGTTTCCAAAGTCAGTGTCTACCGGGCGGTGGAGCGGCTGGAGCGAAACGGATACATCCGCCGTGATGACAAAAACAAAGTCGTGATCGTTCCGTTCGGCTATGAACAGCTGGAAAAATATAACATACTGATTCAGTGGATCAGCAGTCATCTGCGGGAGAAATGCGGCGTTTCGGCGGAGATTGCCTACAATGACGCCATCGGCGCTGCCTGTGAGTTCAGCGAAGCCAGTCGCAACGCGATCGCAGCCTTTGCACAGAACCGGCAGGGGAACAAGGAGGATACCAATGATTGACAAAGAATTGCTGCGCCTGCTGGGCGGCAACCGTAAATACATATTTTACACGGTGGCCTGCATGGTGCTGGGACTGCTGGCCAATCTGACCATCACAGCCAGCATCTGCTGGAGCCTATGGCTTCTGACGCAGGGGGCCGGGGGCGGAGCCTACCTTATGCCTGTGGTCTGCGCCGCGGCAGGCATCGCCGTGCGCTACGGCGCGGGCTGTGCTGCCGGCGATCTGAAGGATCTGCTGGGCCGCAAAGCCAAGAAGGATCTGCGGGAGCGGACCTACGACAGAATCGTCAAATTGGGTGTGCGCAGCACGGACGGTATGAGCATTGCCGGTCTGACCCAGGTGGCTCTGGAGGGCATCGAACAGCTGGATCTCTATTATTCTTCCTACATCCCCCAGTTTTTCTACGCCATGCTGGCTCCGGTGATCCTATTCGGCATCACGGTCTGGATCGACTGGCGGGTGGCGCTGGTGCTGCTGGCCTGTGTGCCGCTGATCCCGGTATCCATCGTGGCGGTGTCGAAATACGCCAAGAAGATTTTTGCAAAATACTGGGGGAAGTACACCTCCATGGGCGACAGCTTTCTCGACAGCGTCCAGGGCCTGAAGGAGCTGAAGATCTTTCGGGCTGATGCCGACCAGCATGAGAAAATGAACCGGAGCGCCGAGGAATTCCGGGTCATCACCATGAAAGTCCTGGTGATGCAGCTGGCCTCCACCACCATTATGGATCTGGTAGCCTACGGCGGCGCAGGTCTGGGCATCGCTTTTGCGGTGCTGGGGGTCATGGAGGGAAGCCTTCTGACTGTTCATGCGCTGTTTCTGATCCTGGTGGCTGTGGATTTCTTCCTGCCCCTGCGGGCCTTCGGCGCTGCCTTCCATGTGGCCATGAACGGCGCCAGCGCCGGCAGGAAGATTCTGTCCCTGCTGAACCAGCCTGATCCGGTCTGGGGCAGTGAAGCCCCGGAAGACGCGGCGGTATCCCTGGAATGTGTGACATTCTCCTATGACGGCAAGCGGGAGGTGCTGCAGGATGTGAGCATGGTTTTCCCGCCTGCGGGTATGACCGCCATCGTGGGCGAAAGCGGCTGTGGAAAATCCACTGTGGTGAATCTGCTGTGCGGCGCGTTCCGTCCCCAGCAGGGGCGGATCACAGTAGGACGGAGGCCGCTGGAGAGCCTGTCCCGTGAAGGCTATTACAGTGACCTGGCGGTGGTCAGCTACAATACCTATATCTTCAACGAGACGGTCCGGGCCAATTTCCAGCTGGCTAAGCCAGATGTGACGGATGCGGAGATTTTTGAAGCTCTGAAAGCGGTAAATCTGGATGCGTTCATTCGGGAAAATGTTGGACTGGACAAGCTGATCACCGAGGATGCCAGCAATATCTCCGGCGGACAGAAGCAGCGTCTGGCCCTGGCGGTAAATCTGGTGGCAGACAAGAAGATCTATATCTTCGATGAGGCTACCAGCAACATCGATATCGAGAGCGAGGCTATTATCACCGCCAATTTCCGGGCGCTGGCAAAGCGCAGGAATGTCATCGTCATCTCCCACCGGCTGGCCAATGTGGTGGATGCCGACCGGATCTACTATATGGAAGCAGGCGAAGTGAAGGAATCCGGAAGCCATGCCGAACTGATGGCCATGGACGGCGGCTACGCCCGGCTCTATACCACCCAGAAGAAACTGGAAGAAGGCTACATGGAGGTGAACGGGAATGGCTGAGAAAAGTACGCGCCGCAGCGGCGCGGTCATTATGGCAAGCCTCATCGCATTGCTTGGCAGCCTTGCGTACATCATGCTGCTGGCAGTCATCAATGGCTCCCTGGGCTTTATCTGCGCCATGGGCGTTCCCCTGGCAGGTGCCATGGCCATCGCCAAGGCGATGGGAGAACACATCCCACTGAGCTACGGATTCCTCATCGCCCTGGCCGTCGGCTGCGGCGTACTGCGGGGACTGCTGCGGTATTTCGAGCAGTACGGCAACCATTATATTGCCTTCCGCCTGCTGGCGGTGCTGCGGGATAAGATCTTCGGCGCGCTGCGGACTCTGTGTCCTGCCAAGTTGGAGGGAAAGCAGAAAGGCTCCATCATCGCCATGATCACCTCCGATATTGAAACGCTGGAGGTCTTCTACGCCCACACCATTTCTCCCATCTGCATCGCGGTGATTGTGTCTGGGGCTGTGGTCATCTTCGTTGGTGTGGTATCCAGCTGGTATCTGGCCCTGATCGCTCTGCTGGGTTATATTGCCGTGGGCATCGTGGCGCCTATGATCTCTTCAGGCAAACTGAAGGCCTCCGGCGTCCGCTATCGGGGAGAATTCGCCTCCTTCAACGCGTATTTTCTCGACAGTATCAAGGGAATTAAGGATATCGTTCTGAATAATGCCGGTGAAATGCGGAAAGAGGAAGTCAACCGCCGCTCCGATCTTCTGCTTGGCGAGACGAAGAAGATGAAGCATGATATCACCCGGGCTGGTGCAGCCACGGAGCTGATGGTTTCTCTGTTCATTTTCGCTGCCCTGACGGCGGGCATTATTCTGGTTCATATGGAAATGCTCTCCCTGGGCCGGATGATCATCGGCGTGGTAGCGGTCTTTGGCTCCTTCGGCCCCGTCATCGCCATTTCCGCCCTGCCGGGCAATCTGACCCAGACCTTCGCCAGCGGCGACCGGATGCTGGATCTGCTGGCTGAAAAACCTGCGGTGACGCCGGTGGAGAACGGACGGAAATTTCATTTCGAAGACCTGAAGGTCACCGGTCTGGACTTCTCCTATGACGGGGATACACAGATCCTCGCCGATGTATGTATGCACGCAAGAAAGGGTGAGATCATCGGCATCGTGGGCGAGAGCGGCTGCGGCAAGTCCACACTGCTGAAGCTGCTGCTGCGGTTCTGGCAGAAGAGTCATGGACAGATCGCCTACAACGGCACGGACATCGAACAGATCGATACAGATTCCCTTCTGGACAATGTCACCATGGTCAGCCAGGTCACCTATCTCTTCGATGAGACCATCGCTGACAATCTGCGCATCGCTAAGCCCGGCGCGACGGATGCGGAATTGGAGGAAGCCTGCCGGATGGCGTCCGTTCATAATTTCATCATGACGCTGCCCGATGGCTATGATACCAGAGTTGGCGCCCTGGGCGACAACCTCTCCGCCGGTGAGAAGCAGCGGCTGGGTCTGGCCCGGGCCTTCCTGCGGGGCAGCGATCTGATTCTGCTGGATGAACCCACCAGTAATGTGGACAGCATCAATGAGGGTATGATTCTCAAAGCACTGCGGCAGCAGAAGAATAAAAAGAGCATCATTCTGGTCTCCCACCGGGAGTCCACCATGGCCGTAGCCGACCGGATCTACCGGGTAAAAAACGGCAGGTTGTATGAAAGTAAATGATAATCAGGTATCCGTTGGGCAATGCCCGGCGGATACCGAAACGAAATGGGTTAGTTGCAACTAACCTGAAATTGGAGGAAGAACGATGAAAAAGATTCTGGTCATTGCGCTGGCAGCCGTGATGGTATTTGCGTTGTTCGGCTGTCAGGCAGAGGAAGAACAGTCCGGTACGGAGGTTGTTCGTACCTTTATTGCCGGATACGAGGACGAGTCTGCCGGTCTCAGCGCCAGAGTGCTGGTGAACCTGATGGGTGACGGCGCTGCGCAAATCTTTGTGGGCACCCTGGAAAACGGCGTCCACAGCACCGAACAATATGATGGTACCTACACCCTGGGCGAAAATGACGAGTTCGATGAGACCATCAGCCTTACCTATCCCCACGGTGAGATTACGGATGCCGTTATCATCGACGGTATTTTCGAGATGCCCTTCTATCTGGCAGGTTCCATGTCCGTCGGGGCAATCAATTTCTACGAATCCGCCCCCGCAGCCATGGACGGCGACGTCTATGTGGGCTATCTGACCAAAACCGGCGGTATGGGCGCCATGGTCTACGCCTATGCCCTGTGCCTGAGAGAGGATATGACCTTTGACGTCAGTATCATGCAGATGGCCAGCGTCATGCATGTCTGGGGCGGCACCGGCGGTACCTATACCGTTGACGGTGAAAATATCACCTTCACCTACGATATTCTCAGCACCGAGGGCGAGATCGTGGCGGAGGATGACGTTACCGCGGGCACCGGCTACACCGATACGACACTGTCCGTGGGTTTCAACATTTCCCAGGCCACCATGCGGGCCTCTGCATCCCCCTTCATCAGAGTCAAATAAAAAGGAGAATCATTATGGATAGAGCAAGACTGGAAAACGGCGAACTGAATGCATTCTTTGACTGGGCCTATCGTACCCGCGGCAACACGGTCAAAGCCCTGGCGCAGGGGCAGATGATGAGCCCTGAGAAGATCTTTCTTTCCTTTACCTCCCATGACCCTGTGTTTCTGAGCCATGGCCCTGCTGGCCTCAACGGCTCTGTCAAGGGCATCGGCTTTATTCCCAGGGAGGAATATCTGGAGGAAGCGCTGGCGGCCTACATCGCCCACATCAGGACCTACGAACCCGGCGACAGGACCTACCAGACCCGGGGCCTGCAGCTGCTGCTGAAATGGCTGTATTCGGAGGAAGCTGAGAAGACTGTGGATTTCGGCCACATCTACTCCGTGGAGATGGCATTCAAGCACAGCTGGGCCAACTACCAGGTCAATCCCGAGGCGACGTTGTTGTTTTACCAGCCCCCCATGCGTTCCTATGAGGTCCGGGGCACTATGGAAATCGTGGGACAGCGTCATGAGATGGGCAGCATTTCCCCCTTTGAGCTGCCTTTGCTTCAGCAATTTATCAACGCCCAGCATGACGTCTACCACGCGCCCAATATCGAGCGCTGGGTGACCCGTCCTGCTTATCGGTTCACGGTGGAAGAGATTTTCGACAATTCCGCTAGCCGTACCGGCTTCGGCACCCGTATCGAGTATTGACGCCATGAAAAGATTCATTGCACTGACCCTGGCCGCGCTGATGGCGGTGAGCCTGTTCACCGCCTGCGGCCGGGAGGATAAGTATCAGAATTCCCTCCGGGTGGGTACCACCCAGCTCCCCAAGAATCTGAATCCCTACGCTTCCATGGAAGCCTCCGCCACATTCTTCGTGGGGCTGTTCTATAATACTCTTCTGGGCAGCGTATCCACCCCGGCAGATTATGTGGAAGGGGAGTCTTACACCTTCCCTGATGGCAGAATTTACGAACCGGCCGATCCGGAGCGTAACCCGCTGGCCTTTGCTGACGGTCTGGTGGAGGTGGAGGGCGCATTCCCGAAAGAAGACGGCAGTGTCTATGGCTACGAGTATTTTGATCCGACCCAGGAGCAGTGGGAAGCCCAGTGCGCCCGGGAATCCATCGAATTCGGCTTCGATGAAAGTGGAAATCCCATTGTCGAAACGGAAGAAGAATTCCTGGAGCGTGCCCTCATTGCTGTTCCGAAAACAAACTGGATGCGCTTCCGCTTCAAGGTGGTCCATGGCCATTCCTGGAGCGACGGTACTCCCTTTACTGCCGAGGATATTAAATTCACCTTCGATTACATCGTAAAGCACGCCGGGTCCCTGGGCGCCCAGGCTTATTTCCTTACGGATTACCACGGCAGCGAGGTGGTGGATGGGGATTTCGTCTTTACCCTGGCCAGCAACAACTATACCTCCATGAAGACCATTTGCAATTCCATCGTCATCATCCCCAAACATATCTGGCAGTCTGTCCGCAGTCCTGCCAAGGAGAAGAACCTGTCTCCCGTGGGCACCGGCCCCTACCATATTGCCGAGGGCGGCTACATTGAGGGCAGTACCATCACGGCCACCCTCCGGGAAAACTATGACGAGGCCCTGCTGCGGGAGGAATTCGCCGGGGACCCCATTGAGAATGTGTCCGTGATCCTCATGAGCAACGAGGATGTCCTCATCAACGCCCTGAATGAGGGGGGCCTGGATCTGATGCTGGATTCCGTGACCTCTTCCAAGGCCTATGCCGTGGCAAACAACAGCGCGTACAGCAACGTTAACATCTCCGCTGTCACCAGCGAGACTGTGACGACCCTGCTGTTCAATGTAGGTCCCTACGGCGTGTTCCGGGAAGGCAGCTTCGAAGGATATTCCCACGAGATCCGCAGGGCCATCTCCCTGTGCATCGATCAGAATATCCTCATCGATGAGGTGCTTCACGGCATGGGAGTTCCCGTGGGAGACGGTCTGGTACAGGACTACTTCGCCCACGCCCGGGTGGATGAAAACGGCGATTACATTTATCACGAGTCGAATGTGGATGCTGCCAACGACCTGCTGGATACCACCCCCTATCAGATGGACGAAAACGGCAGCCGTGGCATCAGTCTGACCATTTTTGCTACCCCGGACAATGAGGTCACCGTCAAGGCCTTGGCCACCCAGCTGGCAAAAATCGGTATCACCATCGAATATGACCAGGCCACCTCCACCTATTCCGAGGATATCAAGCAGATGAACCATGCCGACTTTGACATGATCATCAACCGGGTCACCTACAACGCCGACAAGCTGCTGATGTTCAATGCCCGCTATGGCGTGTATCCCGCCACCGGCGCAGCACGGCTGTTCAACTATTCCGGTCTTATCGACCCGACCCTGAACACCATGATGCAGGACATGGAACTGGCACCTGATACCCAGACCCAGTACGCCCGCTGCCGGGAGGTTCAGGCATACATTGCCGACCTGGCCGTGGAGATCCCGCTGTTTTCGGAAAACACCATTACATTCTACTCTGATCAGAAGTGGGATGGCTGGATCGAGGCAGAGGGAATGTCCATCTGGAACAGCAACTCTATTCGCTATCTCCACAGAACGCAGGAGGACGCCGGTTGAAAGGATATTATCTGAAAAAGGTGATCAGCGCCCTGCTGGTTCTGTTTATCATCGTGACGCTGAATTTCTTTCTGCCCCGCATGATCTTCAGCGATCCGGCCCAGCCCTATTTTGTGGGTGTGCCGGAGGATGCGGTTGCGCTTCGCAATCAGATCCGGGAGGAATACGGCTTCAATGATCCGATCCTGGTGCAGTATTTTGATTATCTGGGCCGGGTACTGACTCTGGATTTCGGCCAGTCCCACTACTACAAGGAATCCGTCTGGACCGTCATGTTCAGCCGGATCCCCTGGTCCATGGTGCTGACGGTCTCTTCCATGCTGCTGTCCGTATTCTTCGGCATTCTCTTCGGCGCGGCGGCGGGAAGAAAACGGGACCGGACAGCGGACCGGATTCTGCTGTGGCTCTCCGGCGTCACCACCGCCATTCCGTCCTTCTGGCTGGCCATGGTGGCTGTGATGCTCTTCGGCTTTACACTGAAGATTTTACCGTACCGGGGAGCCATGACACCGGGCTATACGCTGGTTATGGACGGGACGCTGTTTGTGGTCGTTCTGGCTGTGTGTTTGGCGCTGGCGGTTATTCTGCGGATCGTGACGAAAAAATCTGCCTTTATTTTTGCAGGTATCCCGGCATCGCTGCTGATGGCACTGCTGGCATCCGTACCCATTGCGGACATAGCCGATATTGCCTACCACGCGGCGCTGCCGGTGGCTATCTCCGTGTTCTCAGGCGTCATCTCCTACGGCCTGCTGGTGCGCAACAGCATGATCGCCGTGACAGGGGAGGACTATATCCTTACCGCCCGGGCAAAGGGACTGCCGCCCCACGTGGTGCTGTACAGGCACACCTTCCGCAACGCTCTGCTGCCGCTGATCACCAATGTGGGTATGTCCATGGCGGGGCTCTTGGGCGGCAGCGTGCTGATGGAGAAGATCTTCTCCTGGCCCGGCATGGGCCAGCTGCTGCTGGAAGCCTGCAACACCGGCGATTACCTGCTGAGCCAGGCGATTCTGCTTCTGTTTGCAGTTATCACCGTGGTCTGCAATTTTATTACTGACCTGGTCTACCACAAATTTGACCCCAGAGTGCAAGAGGTTTGATATGGGAAACTTTCTAATGAAAATACTGACAAATCCCAAGGGCCGACTGGGCGTCATTCTGGTGGGGATCGTGGTGCTGGCGGCGGTGTTCGCTCCCTGGCTGACGCCATACGAACTGGATGCCTACGATATTGCGGGCGGCCTGCAGCAGCCCTCGGCGGAGCACCTGCTGGGGACGGACAAAAACGGTATTGACATCCTGACCCAGATCCTCTACGGCGCGCGGATCAGCCTGATCATCGGCATCACCACGGGCCTGTGCGTGACGCTGCTGGGCGCCACATTGGGCATCGTTTCTGCCTATTTCGGCAAGGTCAGCGCTGGAACGATCCTGGGCATCATCAATGTGCTGCTGGTGATCCCCACCACGCCCCTGATGATGATTCTGAGCAACGTGTCGTCCAGCTATGTGATGATGATCGCGGTCTTTACCCTCATCGGCTGGTGCGGCACCGCCCGTATGGTTCGAGCCCAGGTTCTGGCAGTGATGAATATGAACTATATCCGGTCGGCGGAACTGGCGGGCGCCTCCCGCTGGTACATTATGTACCGGCACATCATGCCTGCTGTGTCCCATCTTCTGATCATGAACTGCGCCCTGTCCTGCGCCGGCTTCATGATCGCGGAGGCGGGCCTGAGCTTCATCGGTCTGGGCGATCCGGCTGTCATGAGCTGGGGCAAGATCTTGGTTGCTGCTCAGGAGAGTGCCTTTACCTCGGGCCTGTGGGCCTGGGTCATCGCACCCGGCGTTGCCATCTTCATCACTGTTTTCGGCTTCATGCAGATCGGCTACGCCCTAGAGGAGATCCTCAATCCAAGAATGAAAACCCGCAGACAGAAGACCCGGGAGGAAGATGTGGCAATCCTCTTTGCCGCCATGACGGACATCAGTGAAGAAGAGGCAAACAAGCTGAAAGCAGAGGAGGTGTACGGATGAATGTGCTGGAAGCCCGGAACCTGAAGATCCTCTTCCGCAGCGAGGAAGGCTTTGTCCGGGCCGTGGAAGGTGTGGACATCACAGTAGGGGAGGGCGAAAAGGTGGCCATCGTGGGCGAAAGCGGCTGCGGAAAGTCTGTTACAAGCTTGGCCTGTATGAAGCTGCTGAACACGCCGCCCGCCTATGTGGCGGCGGACAAATTCTGCTTCATTTCCCGGGACGGCACTGTCCATAACCTGCTGGAGAAGACAGAAAATGAAATGCTTGCCCTGCGGGCAGAGGAGATGGCCATGATTTTCCAGGATCCCTCCTCATTCCTGAATCCTGTCATGACCATCGGCCAGCAGCTGGATGAAATATTTATCTACCACCGGCAGATGAGACCGAAGGAAGCAAGAGCCCGCAGCATCGAAATGATGAAAAGGGTCGGCATCCCGGATCCCGAAATGCGGGCGAAGCAGTATCCCCATGAGCTTTCCGGCGGCCTGAAGCAGCGGATCCTCATCGCCATGGCTACCTCCCTGTCGCCCCGGCTGCTCATTGCTGACGAACCCACCACAGCGCTGGACGTCACCATCCAGGCCCAGATTCTCGGACTTATCAGGGAACGCTGTGAACATGAAAAAATGGCACTGCTGATGATCACACATGACCTGGGCGTGGTACGGGAGATGGCGGACCGGGTATATGTGATGTACTGCGGCAAGATCGTGGAGCAGGGGCGTGTGGATGAGATTCTGAAATCCCCGAAGCATCCGTACACCAAGGCCCTCATTGATACCATCCCGGACCTGGATGAAAAGGTGGATCGTTTCGTTCAGATCCCCCACAATGTTCCCCACCCCATGCACAAACCCGCTGGCTGCTACTTTTCGAACCGCTGCAGCTACTGTACCCAATTGTGCCGGAAGCAGATGCCCCCGCTCTTTGACCGGGGGGAGGGAAGAAAGGTTCGATGCTACTACGATACGGAGGCGCTATGGGAGAAATCATTCTGAAAACCAGGGATCTGACCGTGGATTTCAAGGTCAGAAACCGTCTGTTCGGCAGGCCGGACCGATTGTCAGCCGTGCAGAATGTGAATATTGAAGTCCGCCGGGGGGAGGTATACGGCCTGGTGGGAGAGTCCGGCTGCGGCAAGACCACCCTGGCCAATACCCTCCTTGGCTTCGTGCCCATCACATCCGGCGCCTTCGAGTGCTTTGGCCATACCATTGATCACCGAACAAAGCCCGACCAATGGAAAGCGGTACGCCGCCACATGCAGACCGTGTTCCAGGATCCCTATACCTCCCTGAACAGCCGTTTCACCGTGTGGCAGATCATTTCGGAACCACTGTTTATTGCCGGAGAACGCAATGAGCGGGTGCTGCGGGAACGGGCAGCGTCACTGGTGGAAAAGGTGGGCCTGTCCCGAGAGGACCTGGACCGCTACATCTTTGAGTTTTCCGGCGGTCAGCGGCAGCGCGTGGCCATCGCCCGGGCACTGGTCGCAGGCGCGGAGCTGATCATCTGCGATGAGCCAACTTCCGCGCTGGATGTATCCGTCCATTCCCAGATCTGCAACCTGCTGCTGGATCTGCGGGACGAATTTGAGCTGACATATCTGTTCATTTCCCATAACCTGTCCCTGGTCAAGCACATCACCGACCATATGGCGGTGATGTATCTGGGGGAGGTCATGGAGTCCGGTGCAACCGCGGAGATTTTCGCGCATCCGGTCACCCCCTATACCCGGGCGCTGATGTCAGCCATCCCGGAGGTCAACCCCAGCGGGAAACGGGAGCGGATCATCCTCACCGGCGAGGCCAGAAGCCCCATCAATCCGCCGGATCTGTGCCGCTTTGCCTCCCGCTGCCCCGAGGCCTGTGACATCTGCCGCTGTGCACCGCTGCCACCGGCGATTTGCGTTGGCGCTGATCATACCGCCCGGTGCCACCTGACCGGAAAGGAGTGGACCCTATGAATCCTGATGAATTGAAATGTCCCTGCATGCCCATGTGCCCCAATTACGGCAAATGCCGCCAGTGCATCGCGGCCCACGCAGCCTACTACACGGTTCCCAAATGCATCAAGCTCATGCAGGAGGAGATGAAGAAAAATCATTTCCATCCGTCCAACCCGCACCTGAAGAAGACCCTGCCGGAGCGGGTGGCGGCGTACTTCGAAAAGAATCCCAGCGCCCATCTGCGCACAGCCGCCGAGGCGCTGAACATTACCCACTGGCAGCTGCTGGACGCCATGGATGGGGCGGTATCCGTCCCGGTGGACGATCTGGGAAGAATCTACGATTAGCTCCAGGCCCTTGACTGCGTCATGCTCCATCTGGATACAGGCAGTACAGTGCTTCAGCTGACCACTCCGCTGCCCCCGCGGAAGCAGCGGGGAGAGGCCGCCATCATCAGGCGCGAGGGTGGGAATATGGACCTGACCGCCCTGATCTTCCCGGAAACCCTGTACGCCATCTTCCTGGTGCGGGAACATCTGCTGGAGGGCAGGGAGAGCCTGAGCCTTGCGCTGGTGGGGGAGGACGAAAAAATTACCCTATCCATCTACCTGCGTCGCGGAAGCGATAAGCAGATCGAGGAAAAATCCAAAGCGCTTTTCGAGTCGCTCTGGAACAAATATCAAACGAATAAAGGAGAAACAACATGAAACGCATCATCACCATCGCTCTGGCCCTGTGCATGATCTTCTGCGCAGTCGGCTGCACCGCCCGGGACACCACTCCCGAAACCAACCCGGCCACCGATCCCACGGAGCCCGCAGCTCCCGCCGTCAATGCAGGCCAGCTGAAACCCGGCGCCTACACCGGCAGCGCGGCCTTTTCTGAGGGCGACTTCAGCATGAGCTGGGTCTTCACTGTCAATTTCCTGGAAGACGGCACCTTCACCCTGGTCAATGACGCTGCCGAGGAAAAGGCCGCAGGCACCTGGATGCTGACTGATACCTGCTACACCATGACCTGCGCCGATGACCGCTCCTGCACCTTCACTGTCCAGGAAGACGGTACTCTGGAGATTGCCGGTGCGCTGCCCTACGGCTCCGCCACCATCGAAGCGGACAAGGTCGGCGGTATTATTCTGACCTACGCCGGTGAGGCTGCTGCCGCAGGCGGTGAGGATGACGGTGAAGCCGATGCAGAAGCTTCCGCTGACGCTGCCCTGACCGCCGGTACCTATACCGCAAGCTATACCAAGGAGAGCGCCATGGCCGGTACCGTGGTTTACGAGTATACTGCCGAGATCGGTGCAGACGGCACCTTCTCCTACAGCGTTTCCTTCGATATGGGCGGCACCGTCTATGACGGCTCTGCAGCCTCCGGCACCTACACCGCAGAAAACGGTGTCTTCACCTTCACCGACAGCGAAGGCAATATCACCGAGGGTGCTGTTACTGCCGACAACACCCTGGTGATCTCCCTGATGGCCTCCCAGATGGCCAAGGAGCCTTACGAGGTCACTTTTGTCCCCGCTGCATAACGAACCTGCAAATCAGAACGCCGCCCGGTATGGGCGGCGTTGGCAGGCTATTTCGGTGTGGCGCTTCAGGTGAGGGGGGAGAGATGACGGAACGTGTTTTGCGGCACTCTCCGAAATCCCGGAGGATATCTGCATCATCACCCACGGCGGTCACTCCGCGATTATGGCGCATCTGTTCCCGGAGCAGCACGCCCGGAATGAAAAATGCGGAGCCGGTCCCGATGACCGGCTCCGCTATTCTTATTTGGTGCTGTCCAGAACCTTCCTGTAAGGTGCCAGCATGCCTTCGTTCATGGCGCTGCCCATTTTGGATTTCAGCTTTTCATTGGACAGCAGCGCGCCGACGAGATACATTTTGAGCATCGTCGGCCACTGCTTCTGGGGGAAGTCGTACTGGCCGTGTGCCTTGTAGAATTTGTGATCGGCCTTCATCATACCCTGCATCAGCCAGATCAGATCCCGGAAGACCTTCATGCCGCCGATACCGTAGAAATTCTGGGGCGGGACATACTGGTTATCCAGGGCGTAGACCAGAATCTTTGCCAGACGGTCGATCTCGCCGTTGGGATCGGTTTCATCGGCGGCGACACCGGCCAGGAAATTACTGCCCACCTGAGCCCGGGCTTCTATAATGGTCTGCAGATTGGACTCCTGGGAATAATTGCCGCTGATGAGATAGCCCACAGGCATGCCGATGGTGACAGTGCGGTGGCCGTTGCAGAAATTGCGGTCATCGTACATCTTGAACCGGGCGCCCATGGAGTGGTCGCGGATAGTGAAGGCGTAGACGATGGAATCGGCGGTCTGAATTTCATTTCGCAGATAGTTATCAAAGCCGTCCTTATAGATGCACCTGCCTGTCACAGCGCAATTGAAGCAGCCCAGGCAGCCGCCCTTGAGGGGATACTCCCGGATGTTGACGATTCGGCTCTGACGGGACAGAACAGCCCGGAAACGGTCGATCATGGACTGAAGCTGAGTGTCCTCCGGTTCGCAGTCCGTAACGATAACAACATCGCCCTGCCTGCCGGATTCGCAGATGTCGGGTACTGCCACAGTCTTGTGAATGGGTGCAGGCAGCGCGGCGGGGAAAGGCTCATAAATATCATTTTCCACGCTCCAGCAGACATGTCTGAAGAAGGCTTCTGCATCAGCCTGTCCTTTTGCGTTGAGCAGATCGTCCATATCGGCAGACAGACCGCGGATATATTTCAGGCCCAGATCCTGGCAGTTGTCCTGGATATAGCGGTGGGCGGTGATGTCATAAAAATGCTTGGAGGTAGTAAGCTGGGTGGCAAATTTGCCGGAAAGGTCAGCCCCGGAGGCTTTCAACAGTTCAATGAACCGGTGAAGCTGACAGGGGGCGATGAAGGTATACACCGGGTAGGAAAAAAGAAATACGTCGGCCCGGCTGATTGCGTCCAGAGCGGGGGAAAAATCCTTTTCGAAAGAGCGGATCTTTGCACCTGCGTGGAGAATCTCAAAATGATGGGCAGGATTCTTCTTCTGCAGATAGAGGATGGTCTGCAAAGTAATGCTGTTGGAGCCCTTGGGGCTTCCGTTCAGAACAAGAATATTCATGGAATGCACCTTCCTGTTGTTTATGAATGTGTTCAGTATAATTTAGCGGGAACTTTTTGTCAAGGAGCCGCACTTTTCATGCATTGACGGTGCCGGTATAATGTGCTGTGAAAAGGGAATCTGGTGAATGTGTTTATTGAATGGCTTGAGCCACCTCTCCTGAATGACGCAGCTATATCATAGCAGATGGGGCGGGGAAGGCCTGTCAGTAGGATGCAGGTTTCAAGCCCAGATGCAGGGCTCAACAAGGACCCCTAAAAAAGTAAAAAAATTCTGAAAATAATACTTGACTTTTTGAGATACATATGCTAATATAAGCAAGTCGTCAGGCGACACAACAAAATATCCGGGTGTGGCGAAGTTTGGTATCGCGCTTGAATGGGGTTCAAGAGGCCGCTGGTTCGAATCCAGTCACTCGGACCAAAAAATCCGTAGCAACGATTGTTGCCGCGGATTTTTTATTTCTGTTCGAAAATTTGCGTTTCTTATCGGATTTTTATCTCGTTGCCGCCGTATTGATTCGGCGTCATCCCAGTCTGTCGTTTGAACCGCTTGATGAAGTAATTCACATCCTGGATGCCGCATTCGGCGGCGATGTCCTGAACGGCTATTTTGCTGTTGCTCAGAACCAGCACCGCCCGGTCGATGCGCTGGCGGTTGACGAACTCTGTCAAAGTACAGCCGCATTCTTTGTGGAACAGATTGGACAGATAACTGGGATCGACATGCAGTTGGCGGCAATGGCTTTCTGGCTCAGATCGGCGGTGAGGTCATACTGTACGTTGGTGATGGTCTGCTTGTTTTTCCGGTCCCGGAGGGAGTCCGCAAGCCGCGGCTGTGCGCCGTTATTGAATACGGATGCTGCCACGGCGGTGACCAGATGAAGTTTTCCCTTGCTGACGGCGTCGATGAGCTGGTTCTCGCAGGCATAGTTGTGCTCCAGTGTTGCCAGCTTCAGGGGGCTTTCGCTGTTTGGTCGCCCGGAAACGGTATGCGCAATTTGTGTTTCGCCATCGCAGTGACCCTGGAACATGTTAAAAAAAGCCGCAGCAGGAGAAATGACACTCCGGCTGCGGCTGCTTCTACATTTGTTTAACAGGTATGCTGGTTTTACAGCACGAATGAAAAAGAAATATGCTCAGTAGTCTGACAAGACAAAGGACCAATGCGCCTGCTGCCGTGAATCCGGCGACATAGAAAAGTAGACACCAGGGGAAGGGAATAAAACCCTGCACCAGAGAGTAGACGGGCAACTCCGGGGCGCAGTAAGGGCTGATGAAGAACATATTGAAGGTTTCTGTTTCCAGCAGGCCGGTTCGGTAGGCCAGTTCATTCATTCCCATGGCCATTGCTGCCAGTATGGCGAATACCGGGAGTGCTTTGCGGATCGTAGCGGCTTTTTGCTGCACATAGCCGGAAAATAGCAGGTAAATGCCGATCGTGACCATGGAACCATGGCAGATCATGGTCTGGATATTGATGCCAATGGTGTCGATGAACACGGTGGATGGGTAAAACATGACGCAAAGCCCGGCAAAGAAGCCGTAGGTTGCCAGATAAGCACAGAGACATTCGTGAAGATGCCTGTTCCTGGCCACTGCTGACAGAAGTCCGATGTACATCGGTGTGGAGCAGAACTGGAAGGGGAAGGCGTACCACTGGTAATCAAAACTGATGGTTTCTCCATCATAGCGGAAGCTGAAATTGATCTGCTTGTATACCTCCAATGCCATCACTGTCAGAGAAATGATCAGCAGCAATTTCCGGATAAACGCTTCATCCGGCTTTGGGCACCGTCTGCACAGCACGATCCCGGCAAAAATCGACAAAACAAAAAAGAAAACATGGAACCAACCGTACATTTCCGGGACGTCCATTTTAGCATTCAGCAGTTCCAGAAGCGCACCGATCATATGCATGGGGACCACCTCCTTGTTCGGATTAAACTTCACAATGATAGCACCGGGAGATGGTGAATGCAATGCATGGGTGGTTAAGATTCCATTAAGTTCTGATTAAGATTACCCAGAGCCTCTGCTACAGTTTTGTCACCGAACATTGATTTGACAATCTCTTGCGGGAGTGGTAAGATATTTTCAGGTTTCAGTGCGGGATGGGCTTCGCGATGGACAATTACAATGCTGATTGCTGCCGCAGAAGCCATGCCTTTTTCTACGATCCGACGTGAATGGCGTGAGCTTCTGCTTGCGCCGTTTTTTGTATTGGAGGGTTATATGTTAGATAATAAAGGCTTTGATTTATGGGCTGACGGTTATGACCGCAGTGTGGGACTGAGCGATGAGGAAAATACCTATCCCTTTGCGGGTTACAAAAATGTACTGTCAACGATCTATGATTCCATCCGGGCTGGACAGGGGAAGCGGATACTGGATATCGGATTTGGAACCGGTGTATTGACCTGCAAGCTCTATGAAAATGGGTATGACATCACGGGAATCGATTTTTCAGAGAAGATGATCCAGATCGCACGGGAGAAGATGCCCGCTGCCAGACTCATTCAGCATGACTTTACGTATGGTCTTCCGGCCCAACTTCAAGACCAGAAATTCGATGCCATCGTTTGCACCTACGCCATCCACCACCTGGATGACGCAGCGAAGGTCGTATTCCTGAAAGAACTCATGACCCATTTGAATCCTGGTGGGAAGATTTTTATCGGCGATGTGGCCTTTGCTGCCCGGGGGGAACTGGAAACCTGCCGCGCCCGGTGCGGTGAAGAATGGGACGAAGAGGAGTTCTACATTGTGGCTGAGGAGATCGCAAAGGAGATCATTGGAGTCCATTTCAATAGGATCTCCCATTGTGCGGGTATCCTAATGATCCGGAATATGACATGCCCATGATGACGAAATCGATACGGATGCTTTGGGGCGATCTGACAGTAAAATCAAGCGGCCTGGGAAACCAGACCGCTTGATTTTTACCAACAGTCAAAAAAATACTTTACTGACTTTACTATCAGTCCGTGGACTTTTCCATTGGCGGTGCTATAATAAAGGCACCATCCAGGAAAGGAGCAACGAATATGGAGATCAGATTGGGCGAAAGTATCCGCAGGCTTCGGAAGGGATCTGGTTTTACCCAGGAGAAGCTTGCGGAAGCATTGGGTGTATCTGTAAGCGCAGTCCACAAGTGGGAATCGGGTAAGGCAACCCCGGAACTGGAAATGCTGGTGGATATTGCGGAGTTCTTTGAAACCTCTGTGGATGCCATGCTGAATTATAGCTGGCAAAAACTCAGCATGGGGCAGGCTGTAGAAAAGCTGTCACAGTTTGCGACGGACAAACGACTGGAAGAAGGCATTCAATTTGCGGAGAAAGCACTGCAGAGGTATCCTTACAGCTTCGATGTGGTGTTCCGCAGCGCGGAGATTTATTCTCTCTCGATGGACCCGGAAAAAGCCCCCAGAGCGATTGAGCTTTACCGGAATTCGCTTTCTCTGATCGATCAGAATACAAACGAACAAATCAGCTCGTTGACAATCCAGAACCGGATTGCAATGTGCTATTGCTATATCGGGCGTGATGATAAGGCCGTGGAGTTGCTCAAGAAGAATAATGTTGAAGGTCTGAACAATTATCGGATCGGCCTGCTGCTTTCCAAGGAAAAGGATCATGCAGCAGAAGCACTGAAATATCTGTCCGAGGCGCTGGTGTATTGCTATAATGAACTGTACAACCTTTGTGTTGGCTATGCAAACGCCTACAGCGCCATCGGAAAACTGGATGAGGTTACAGAATATACGTTGTGGCTGTATGAATTGGGAAAAGGAATTCGGGATACATCGGTTGTCACATGGATGGATCGTGGGGATGTGGGACTTTGTATGATCCTTGCGTATATGGAAGCGCTTCGGGGAAATCAGAAAGGGGCCTATGACTGGCTCGCAAAAGCGCGGGATTCTGCCCGCAGATTTGATGCCAGCCCGGAATATCGTACGATGGTGGGAATGAAATTCTACCACGGAAGCGAACGGTCAACCGCTTATGATGACATGGGCGAAACCGCAATGTCTGTGATCGAGAATCATTTGGCAGATGAAGAAATCGGCAATTACCTTCGTCCCGTCTGGGAGAAGATTTGCGCAGAAGAATAAACTCAACCGGGGGTTGGCTTGAAAAACGGACCAACTCAAAAGATGGTTGCTTGCATCAACCGGCCCCCGGCTGCACAATAAACACAATGGCTGAAATACGGAGGTTTACATAATATGGATGAAAGAAGAATCAGAAAACGCAGATGGGAATATGTTTATCAATTCTTTAGAGGAAATACGGCTGTTTTCATAGCAAGTGTCCTGAGCACCGTAATCTGCGTGGGGGCAAATCTGATGATCTCCTGGCTGATGCAGATTATGATTGATATGGCCACCGGCGTAGACAACACCTTCAGCCTGAAACGGATCACAGTATTGTGCGCAGCATGCATGGCGGTTTTTGCCTTTGCATTTTTTCTGTCCTATCATTCTAAGCCCAGATTCATCGCAAGGGCAATCGGACAGTACAAGGAGTATGCCTTTCAAAAAATCGCACAAAAGCAAATCTCCGCATTCTCAAAGGAGAACACTTCCTTCTATATTTCTGCTCTGAGCAACGATGCCAACAGCATTGAAGTCGAAGTGCTGTGCAACCTGTTTAATGTGCTGGTCGATGATGTTTTTCTTTTTTCCGGTGCGTTTCTTCTGATGCTCTGGTATTCACCACTGCTGACGGGAATCGGTGTTGTACTGTCTCTTCTTCCGGTGCTGGTATCACTTGTGGCGGGTAATCGGGTGGCGGATGCAGAAAAAATCGTATCAGCCAAAAACGAAGCCTATATTTCCTCGCTGAATGACAGCTTGGCCGGATTTGCTGTGGTCAAATCCTTTCGGGCGGAAGCAGCCATGTGCCGCATGTTTGCGCAGAGGATGCGTGAGGTGTCCGAAGCCAAGACCATGCGCCGCAAAATATCCGTCATCGTACAGAGTCTGGCGGTCATTGCCGGTGCCATTGCACAGTTCGGCGTGTTTCTCATCGGAATTGCGCTTGCCCTGAACGGTCATGCCATCTCCGCAGGTACCCTGATCGCATTTGTGAATTTGATGAACTATGTGGTCAATCCCATCGGCTCTGTTCCGCAGTACATAGCCCAGTGCAAAGCATCCTTGGCGCTGATTGACAAACTGGCAGATGCGCTGGAGGATAATGTCCGTGAAGAAGGTCTGGAAAGCAAGCGGACTGTGAACCGCGGAATCTGTGTGGATCATCTGTCCTTTGGTTACCAGGCGGATAAACCTGTATTGCAGGATGTGAACTTTACCTTCAATGCAGGCAAGAGCTATGCCATCGTTGGCGCCTCCGGCAGCGGCAAGAGTACACTGCTGAATCTGCTGATGGCATCCAGCTCCGGTTATACAGGCTCTATCTGCTATGACGACACAGAGCTGAAGCAGATCAGCAGCGAAAGCCTGTACGAGATGGTGTCCATGGTACAGCAGAATGTGTTTATCTTCAACGCATCCATCCGGGATAACATCACCATGTTCTCCGACTTCACCAGAGAGGAAGTAGATCGTGCCATCGAACTGTCCGGCCTGTCCAAGCTCATTGCCGCGCGTGGCGAAGATTATCTCTGCGGTGAGAATGGCAGCGGACTCAGCGGCGGGGAAAAGCAGAGGATCTCCATTGCCCGGAGTCTGCTGAAAAAATCCCAGGTCTTGCTGGTGGATGAAGCAACCGCAGCTCTGGATACCCAGACTGCGTTCCAGGTTTCCAACGCGATCCTGGACCTCAAGGACTTGACCCGCATTGTTGTCACGCACACGCTGGATGAGAACCTGCTGAAACGGTACGACATGGTACTGACCCTGAGAAATGGCGGCATCACTGAGTCTGGCAGCTTTAATGAACTGATGGAGAAGAAGGGCTACTTCTATTCTCTGTTTACGGTTTCCCAGTAAGAAAGCCCCGGAGATGCTGATGATCTCCGGGGCTGAATAACGCGTTGAGCTGTATGTATTACGGCAGATAACTGCCTGTGTGCTACAATGGAAGGCACAAGGGAAAAGATATGGTGGCATACCATCTGATAAATTCCTCCCTGCCGCATCCCATTCGGGGCAGGTTGTTCTTGACAAAATAGGTTTAACGTGTTAAACTTCAAGTACAAGGTTTAATGCATTAAACTGAAAGGAGGGAATCGAATGGAAACACCTAAGATTTTTGAAAGTGAGTACCGCTTCTGCCTGATTCTGTGGGAGAACGAACCCATCTGCAGCACCGCGCTGGTGGCGCTGTGCAAGGAGAGGCTGGGCTGGTCCAAGGCTACCACCTATACCGTGATCCGCCGGCTGGCGGAGCGCGGTGTGCTGAAAAACGAGAATACCATCGTCACCTCTCTGATCTCCAAGGAGCAGGCGCAGGAATCTCAGCTGGAGGAGCTGGTGGAAAAAACCTTTGAAGGCAGCCTGCCGGCGTTCATTGCCGCATTTTCCCGCAGCAAAAAGCTGACCCGTCAGGAAGTGGATCAGCTTCAGGCGCTGATTGACAGCTACGAGGAGGGATAACCCATGTACGATCTTTTTACGAAGGTTTTGGAGGCCAGTCTTTACGGCGGCATCATGATCGCATTGGTGCTGGTACTGCGGCTGGTTCTGAGGAAGGCTCCCCGGTGGATGATTTGTCTGCTGTGGCTGCTGGCGGCGGTACGGCTGCTGTGTCCGCTGCAGATAGAGAGCAGCCTCAGTCTCCAGCCGGATTTGACGCCACTGCCTCAGATCCAGACCCAGGAAGCGCCGGAGCCGATCCCTCCGATGGTCCCCGCTGTGCCAGACAATGTAATCCTGCCGGAGGGAGAAGGCATTCAGACCGTCATCCGGGATGATGCTGTCACCGGGGAGCATCATCAGACAATTCACTGGGGTGACGTTGCAGCCTGCGTTTGGGCAGCCGTTGCCGTTGGAATGATGCTGTACAGCATCGCTGCCTACGTCAGGCTGAAGCACCGGGTTCGGGAAGCTGTGAAGCTGGTGGATAATATATATGAATGTGCCGGACTGGACACGGCCTTTGTGCTTGGATATTGGACACCCCGGATCTATATTCCCATGGGTTTGGAAAATCTGACGTATATTGTAGACCATGAGCGCTCGCACATCCGCAGGGGAGACCACTGGTTCAAGCTGTTGATGTTTACTGCGCTGGCACTTCACTGGTTTAACCCCCTGGTATGGATCGCATATTTCTGCATGTGTCGGGATCTGGAAATGGCATGTGACCAGCGGGCCGTGCGAGATTTTGGTTTGGAACAGCGCAAGGCCTACTCTGCCGCCCTTCTTGCCTGCAGTGCCGGCCATCGCTCCTTTGCCGCATGCCCCGTGGCATTTGGCGAGGTATCTGTGAAATCCCGGATCCTGGGGGTACTGAACTACCGCAAGCCCCGGTTCTGGATCTGTCTGATGGCAGTGGTTGCCATTGTCTTTGTGGCTGTTTGTTTCCTGACCAACCCAGCGGAACAGGAACCAGACCTTTCCTTGCTGAATTATGAGAATGCCATCTCCTTGGTTGCAGACCGGGATGTGGTTCATGCGGTCTTCTATGATGAAGATTCAATCAATGTGGGAATGGCAGAAGGAGATGCGCTGGCGCTTTATCTGGATCATGTACAGTGGCGGCGGCGCCGGTGGGATCCGGCGGATCTCTCTTCACCGGGCTCGGTGGCATTTACGGTTCGCGATGGCTATCAGATTACATTATATGACCGCCGGTTCGCGGCAGTGGAATGCGACGGGGAAGTGCGCTATTACAATATTTCTTCCTCGGATTATGAAGACGCCCTGGAATTGCTGCTGCCGCCGGACCAGACCCGGCTGACGGCATCTGACGGGGCAAAGGAAACGATTGGGACGGAGGATGCCGGAACGGCACAGCAGGAAAAGGATGCAATAGATGGCATGAAGGAAGAAATCGGGCAGCAGATCCAGGAACAGGATATTCTCAAGCGCTGCCAGGCAGCCTTGAGGGAACTGCAGGCCCGTGAAAGCTGTTATATGACAGGCCGGAATGAATTCTATATTTACAGTCATCTGGACAGGGAGACCACAGTGCAGTTTTACCTGCATGATGGCAGCTGGCTTCGGATCGCAGAAACCAGCACAGGCTCCCATAAGCATCTGTATCTGGATGGAACCCTCTACAATCAGATTACAGCCAGCCAAACTTCCAAATGGATGACCATTGAATCGGATTCTGCCCGGAATCACCTGATTTGGCCATTTGAGTATACCTGGCACGAAAGTTCAGAATATGTCAGCATGGAGACTGATGAAAATATGACGCGGATCACCCTAAGGGTAAACGAGCCTGTCAGTGTTTCCGGTATGGTTATGGACACCCATACGCTGGAAATGTGGCTGGATGAAGCGGATCACCTGGTTTCCATCGCCATTTCCAATATGGAAGATCCCGAGAATCCACCCTCGAATTCCATGAAGCTGGCGATGGATGTCATTACCGTGACCAAAGAAAGCATTGCGGACGTATTGGAAGACTGCCGACGGCAGCTAAGAGATCAGGCATAAGAGAAGTAAATCGGGAAACCCGGTTCGGTGCACAGGACTGAACCGGGTTTTATCATGAAGGCAATGGCGATGAAAGCATGGTCAGAATAGTTCCGGGAAATAAGGCCGGAATGGAAGGATGAATATAACCTTAAGTTTTCGTAAGACAAGGTATGCTTGATTGAAAAGAAATATTCGATATGATATAGTTTTAGCAGTAAAATGAAGGGAGTAAGCCCGATGAAAATATTGCTTGTAGAGGACGACGCTGCCCTGCGGGGCGCATTGGAGGAGCTGCTCTGCAGGGAAGATTACCAGGTCGTAAAAGCATCCAATGTCCGTTCCGCGCAGGCAGCCATGACTTCTGATATTGAGCTGGTCATGCTGGATGTGGGACTTCCGGACGGGGACGGCGTGCATCTGTGCCGCCAATGGCGGATTGAGGGCCTACAGACGCCCATTCTGTTCCTGACGGCAAAGGACGAGGAGCTGGATGTTGTCCGGGGACTGGACGCCGGGGGGAATGACTATGTGACCAAGCCCTTCCGAATGCAGGAGCTGCTCAGCCGCATCCGGGCGCTGCTGCGCCGGAATCAGAAGGATACCGCCATTACCCGCAGCGGCATCACACTGGACAAAACGAAGCTTCAGGCCAGCCGGGATGGAGAAGCGCTGCCGCTGACCGTGACGGAATACAAGATCCTGGCGAAACTCATTTCCGAGCGTTCCATCATCACCCGGGCGGCCTTGCTGGATGCGCTGTGGGACGTGGACAGCCGGTTCGTGGATGACAACACCCTGTCCGTCCATATCAGCCGCCTCCGGGAGAAGGTGGGCGGCAGTCATATCAAAACCATTCGGGGGGTGGGATATCAGTGGGTGGATTGATTGCTGCCTGCATCCTCCTTGCCTCGATCTGTGCAGTTTTGCTGATTCAGAGGCTTCTTCTGAACCGTAGGATCCGAAATCTGACGGAGGTGGTGGAGGGCTTCAATTCAGGAAGGTCGGAGATGCTGGATGTGGCATTACAGGAGGATCTCCTTGCCCAGCTCCATAACGGAATCGCAGACACTCAGCAGGCCCTGGCACGGGCGAGACAGCTGAATGCAGAAGAGTGTAACCGCACCAGCCAGCTCACGGCAGACATTTCCCATCAGTTGAAGACACCGCTGACCACACTTCGTCTCTATACAGAACTGGACAACGCGCCCCATGCAGATGCATGTCTCGACCAGATCCAGCGGATGGAGGATCTGATCGGAGCGTTGCTGCGGCTGGAGCGGCTCTGCGCCGATGGCTATGCCTTTACCTTTGTACAGACCGATGCTGAAGCCATCATCTGGGAACAGTGGCAGGGATTACAGGTACTGTATCCTAAGAAGAGCCTGACGGTAGAAGGAGGTGCCCATATCCGCTGCGACGAAAAATGGTTGGGGGAAGCCTTCCTGAATCTGCTGAAAAACGCCTGCGAGCATACCGCTGAAAACGGAGAGATCCGGGTACAATTGGAGCGGACGGATGCAGCATTTTTCTGTACCGTCGAGGATGACGGCGGCGGTGTGACAAATCAGGAGCTGCCGATGCTTTTCCGGCGGTTTTACCGGGCGGAGCATCAGAACAAGAACGGTGCTGGCATCGGTCTTGCCATCGTAAAAGAGATCATTCAGCGGCACCATGGTACAATTACTGCCGCAAACGGAACAAAGGGGCTGAAAATGAAGATTTCGATGCCCATGCTGGACCGTAACCTTACGAATTCGTAAGGCAAATGTAAGATAAAAGAAAGATTCGCCTGTTATGATAGATGCGAAGGAGGGATATTTTATGGAAATTCTGAAAGCGGACCACCTGAGTAAGATCTATCAGGCAGGCGAATCTGCTGTCTATGCGCTGAACGACGTTACTCTTTCTCTGGAAGAGGGCAGCTTTGTGGCCATCACCGGCCCCAGCGGCAGTGGAAAGTCTACGCTGCTGCATTTGCTGAGCGGCCTGGACAAGCCCACGAAAGGCACGGTGACCTATCGGGATAAGGATTTGTACAAGTACAATGACAACCAGCTTTCCGTCCTGCGGCGGCGGCGCTTTGGTTTTGTGTTCCAGAGCTACAATCTGGTGAAGGAGCTGACGGGCTACGAGAATATGCTCCTGCCGGTGATGCTGGACGGAAAGAAGCCTGACGAAGCATACTTAAACCGCATTATTGAGATTCTGGGTATTGGTGACCGCTTGTCCCATCTGCCCGGTGCCATGAGCGGCGGTCAGCAGCAGCGATTCTCCATCGCAAGAGCCTTGGCGAATAAGCCTGCGGTTCTGTTTGCTGACGAACCTACCGGCAATCTGGACGGCAAGGCGGGCAGGGAAGTGCTGACCCTGCTTCGGACTGTCAGCCATGAACTGGGCATCACCCTGGTGCTGGTCACCCATGACATGAAGGTGGCCGAACAGGCGGACCGGATCATCCAGCTTTCCGATGGCAAAATCGCCGCTGACAGCGGGGTGCGCTTATGAAGAAGCTGACCTATTCCTCCATGGCTGCCGCCCGGCTCCGGGCGAACAAGCGGCAATACCGGAGCCTGGTGCTGGGGATCTTCCTGTCTATTTTCATGATCAGTACTCTGGTTTTCAGCGTCTGGGGCATCTATCAGGCGGAATTACAAAAGCGGTATGATAAAGTCGGTTATCTGGATTTCGTCATTCTGGATAACAACATTGTAACGGAAGAAGAAGTCCGTTCCTTTGACGAATTTGGCACATTCGGTCATGCCTATATTTCCGGCATAGTGAAGGACCGGAATGTGTATGTGGGCTATTACGACGAAGTTGGTCTTTCCCTGATGAATCTGGAACCCGTCGAGGGGCGGTTGCCGGAAGCTGCGGGCGAGATCGCCATAGAGGCATCTGCCATGGATGTTCTGGAAGTGTCCTGGCGTATCGGTGAAGCTGTTGAGCTGGATATTACCCCGGTGGACGGTTCTCCTGAAAAGCGGAGCTTCACCTTGGTGGGAATCCTGCCGGAGCGGTGCCTGCATTTATCTGTATCGGATAATACTGGATTAAACCAATTCCCTGCCATTCTCACCAGTGCAGAGGAACCCGCTTTTCAGGTTGGCAGATTGGGTGTCCATTATTTGATGGGGTTAGCTGATCATGCTACTTTGGTTCAGGCACTTCAGGCAATCTGGGATAAGGTTCAGAATTCAAATGGCAACTGGAGTATCCTGGGCGAATTCTATGGCCTGAGCGTCACGGGTGAACAGCAGCAGGTATATGGATTGACCAGTGTCATCGAGGCTGACCGCGAGATGTTCAGTCTGATCACCATTGTCGCTGTTTTGGCAGGCGCCCTGGTCATGAGCTGCGGCATCGGCATTTCCGGCGCCATGGAGGGGGTTCTCATGAAGCGGCGGGAGGAGATCGGTGTGCTTCGTGCCCTGGGTGCTACCCGGCGCCAAATTCGGCGTATGTTCGGTCGGGAAAACCTGATCTTAGCGATGATTGTTTCGCCCCTATCTGTAATCGTCAGCATGACTGCGGTCTGGGTACTTTCTCTGCTGCTGCCAGGCAGTATGAAATTTACAGTCAATTTGTGGCTAATTATACCCATTGCATTGTTCAGTATCGTGGTTATCCTGATTTCCGGCTATCTGCCCCTTGTCCGGGCATCGAAGCTGATGCCTATGAGCGTTATCCGGGACACTGCCATGCTGCGCCGCAGTAAAAAAATAAAATCCAAAAAGGAATTCTCTGCCACCAAACTGATTTCTGCACGGCAGATACGGTTCAATCCCACCCGGCAGATCGGTGCGTCGCTGCTGGTGGGCCTGATGCTTCTATGCTCTGGACTTTTGTCCGGCTCTATTATGTCCTATTCAGAATATTCCCTTGGCGATCACGAAGCGTTTCGGATCAACTCCAGCGCCAGTTGGGTTTACGATGGTCATATTGGTTTTTCCCGTTATACTTCTATAAACAAGCAGAGCCTTTCTCAGATCTGTGCGCTGCCCAATGTGAAATCTATTGAAATTGACCGACATATGACTGTTACTGTGCTTTTGGATCATGTACCCAGCTATGTGCTTGTTGGATGGGGAGACACGCAGTTCGGAATGCTGGATGACAAACAGTTTGAGCAGGCCATGGAATATCAGGGCAATAATTCAGATTTCTGGCGGGAAGCCAGGGATGCAGAGAGAACTTCTTATCTTAAATTCCTGGAGGATTATGATATTTCAGGCGAAGCCTTTAGAACGGTGATTGCTACCTTGGATTTGAATTCTGAAAACCTCGATGAGCTGAAACCTTATATTGAATCCGGTAAGATTGATGTGGACGCCATCAACGCAGGAAATGAGGTCCTGATCGTTGCGCCGGAGATTTGGGTCAAGGTTGACGAGAGTGGGTATGGCGTGAACTCCTGGTATTCCGAGGAATCCGTCAAGAATGACCCCAATGGAGAAGGTGCAGTGCTTGCTGCATGGAATGATTCTTTTGCCGCCGGTGACGAATTATCGTTGCTCCAGCTTTACCGTACAGAAGAAGAAGGACCTGTTACCAAAATTGATGCATCTCCTGCAATCGGTGCTGTTTTGTCATTTGATGCTGATTTGATCAATGGTGCAATGAGCGATGTATACATTATCACAACAGAACAGGGCCTTGAAAATTTGGGCCTTCCTTTGGAGGGACTGTGGGAAATCGGCGTGTTTTTAGATGGGGACCTATCTCTGGAAGAGGAGGAAACACTGGAGCGTCAGCTCAATGCCATTGCCCGACGAAATGACGGATATAGCGTCTTTAACTATCTGGAAAACTACCGTGAGAGAGAGGCTGCAAAGCAACAGCAAATTCTCCTGTATGCTGCCATCGCAATCGTGTTCTTCTCCGTGTCCGTCGGTATGATTGTTTCCTCCGTGACCCGGCAGCTTCACAGTGAAGGCAGAACTATTGGAATGCTGCGGGCAGTCGGTGCTGATGAAAAGGCAATCCTCGGTTGTTACAGTGGACGAATGAATGCAAGTGTGTTTGGCGGCATGGGAATCAGTTTCGGATTTTTCCTGCTCTATTTCATCATTTATCTTGTAGGTACCCTTGGCAGAGGCTACCTTGTGTCCAGCGACATCAGACTGATGATAATTATCTCCGCAACCATCGCGGTTTTGGGATTCCTTTGCCTTGTAGTCTGCAAATTCCTCCTGCGCTTCCGTATCCGGGAAATCATAAACAAGTCCATCATCGATAACATCAGGGAGCTGTAACGATGAAAAGATTGATTTACTTTTTTCTGACCATGCTGCTGGTGCTGTCTATGAGTGTGACGGCCTTTGCAGCAGAATTTGAAATCGATCAGCACACCACCATGAACGGCATGAGCCGAAGCTGGTACCAAGGTTACGAACCTACCATCAGCTATCATACGATGACTCTTTGCTTACCGATCCGGGCAGAGAGCTATACCGGAGATATCACAGCATCCATTGCGCTGGATGACCCCAATGTATTCTTACTCACCCGCGAATCCAAGGCAGTAACCGTATCCCCAAAAGATGGGATCTATCCTGTGAAGCTGTCCCTGGCTCTGGAGCGTTACCGCCGCAACGGCGACTATCCGGCAATCATTACCATCAAAGGCACGGACGGGGCAGGGAAGGAGATCGTGGAGAATATTCCCTATGTCATCCGGATCCGGGATGGTTACGGAAATCACGAAACCATGGAGCCGGTAATCTCTGACTTGGCGCCCGATCTGAATGTGGGCAGTGATGGCAGCCTGCGACTGACCATCACCAATCCTACCACCACCCAGTCCATCATGGATGGTGAAATGACCGTGACGGATGCAAGCGGAGAGATCCTCATGTCCGGCTCCAGCCGTGTGAAGGTTTCTGAGATCCTGCCTGGTAAGAGTGAAACCGTGATAATACCCATGACAGTAAAGGGTAATGCTTCCATCACCCAGCATACGCTCGAAGTAAAATTCAGTTACAAGGTTTTGGGTACGGACGCGGAATGGAACGAAAGCTTTACGGTTCCTGTTACCCAGGCGATCCGGCTGGAACAGGGCGGTGTTCAGATGCCCACGGCCATCGCAGGCGAGCTGTCTGACATGACTCTGCCCCTGATGAACATGGGCAAGGGAGAGCTGCAGAACGTTCTGGTAAAGCTTGAAATGGATGGTGTCCTGGATGCTCAGAGCGTACTGGTTGGTACCATGGCCGCAGGTGAGACCAAGCAGGCCAAGCTGACCTTCACCCCGAAGCCGGATTCCGCGGGCACCCATCCGGGCACGGTGAGCATCACCTGTGAGGATGCTTACGGAAACCAGGATTCTCGGACTCTGGATGTCACATTGACCGTTGACGAGCCACTCCCGGAGGCAGAACCGTCCATGGAGCCGGAAACGGAAAAGATGAGTCCCGGAACCATTGTTCTGATTGTTCTGTGTGTGCTCCTTGCCGCCGGGCTGGTAATCCAGGGAATAATGCTTACGGCAAAGGTGCATAGGCTGGAAGAAGAACGATTATAACCAATCTCATTCAAAAGCAATATTCTCCCATAGGAGCAAGGTAAAAAAGCCTTGCTCCTTGTTTCTTAATATCACGATGCGGCGGCGTACAGGAGGCTGCCTTGATTGTCCGCTCATTCTGGATACTGACATTTGGAGGGGTGCCAAACGGGAGTTATAGGGAATCGTAATAAATACGCAAAACTATCAAAATATTTAATATGAAACCCTGTTGAAAAATGACTGAAAATCAGATATAATACCCCTGATGCCCGCAGTACTTCTGTGGGTATTCGTATTAATTCTGAAAGGAAATACTGAAATGAAGAAGATTATTTCTCTGCTGCTGGTCATGCTGATGCTGCTCGGCATGGTGGCCTGCGGTACCACTGATCCCGTTGAGACGCAGGACCAGACCGAGGGTCAGACCGAAGGTCAGACTCAGGCGCAGACTGAAGACAGCCCCGTCCTGTCCGGAACCATGAAGGTCGTCGCTACCAGTGACGCCTATGTGACCCTGTTCGACAAGTTCACCCAGGAGACCGGTGTCAAGGTCGAGCTGCTGAGCATGTCCTCCGGCGAAGTTCTGTCCAAGCTCCGCGCTGAGGGCGGCACTCCCTCCGCTGACCTGTGGTTCGGCGGCGGCATTGATGCTTTCATGAGCGCCAAGGAAGACGGTCTGCTGGAGCAGGTCACCTTCGACGCTGCCGAGAACCTGGCTGACGAATTCAAGGATTCCGAAGGCTACTGGTACTCCAAGGGTATCACCATCGTGGGCTTCCTGGTCAACGATGTGCTGCTGGAGGATCTGCAGCTGACCGCTCCCACCAGCTGGGCTGACCTGCTGAAGGAAGAGTATGCCGGCGAGATCATCATGTCCAACCCTGCCGTCTCCGGCACCAACTATTCCGTGGTCAACGCGCTGCTGCAGACCATGGGTGAGGAAGAAGGCTGGAAGTACTTCGAAGAGCTGAACGAGAACATCGCTTACTACGGCCGCCGCGGCTCTGACCCCAAGAACAAGGTCTCCTCCGATGAGTTCGCCATCGGCATCTCCTACATCGACCGTACCATCGAAGCGCTGCTGGCTGATTACCCCCTGTCCATCGTGTACCCCACCGACGGTATGCCCTGGGTTCCCGAGGGTGTTGCTGTCTTCAAGAATGCTGAGAATGTCGACGCCGCCGCTTACTTCGTCGAGTGGCTGTTCAGCAGCGATGAGAACCAGCTGCTGCTGGCTGAGATCGATCAGAAGGACGGCATTGCCCTGATCAACCCCACCCTGGAGGGTCTGGAAGTGGCATTCGACACCTCCATCCTGATGGAGCTGGATCTGTCCCTGTTCGGCTCCCAGCGTGAGGACATCCTGGCTAAGTTCGAGCCCCTGATGGGCGACAAGGCTGTCGAGGAATAATGGACAAGCCATTCAAATTATCGCAGAGAGGGGCATCTTCGGATGCCCCTTTTTGTCTGCGGGGAAATCCCGTTGATTATGCCGCGCTGACGATCCTGCTGGGCGGACTGGGACTGTTCGTCCTGTATCCCATCGCCTGCATCCTGCTGCGCTCTCTCCAGACAGATGCAGGACTGACGCTGGAGCACTATCTGACTGTGTGGAACCAGTACCGGGAAAGTCTCTGGAACAGCATCTGGGTGGGTGTCGTCAGTGCGGTGCTGTGCACGCTCTTTTCCGTGGCCGCTGCCCTGTGCCTGGCCTCTGTAAAGGGATGGCGGCGGAATCTGCTGATGGGTATTCTGCTGCTGGCCATGGTATCGCCTCCCTTCGTTTCCAGCCTGGCCTATATTCAGCTTTACGGACGCCGGGGCTGGATCACCTTCCGGCTGCTGGGACTGCGGCTGGATCCCTATAACTGCTGGGGCGTCATCATCATGCAGTCCATCTCCTTCGTGCCCACCAACGCTTTGTTCCTGCTGGGCATGCTGGCGAAGCTGGACGCCGACAGCATCCGCACCGCCCGGGATCTGGGGGCAAGGCCCGGTCATATCCTCCGGGATATCGTGATCCCGCTGCTGTGGCCCGGCATCTGCGTGTCACTGCTGCTGAGCTTCATCCGCTCCCTGGCGGATTTCGGCACCCCCATCATCATCGGCGGCCGGTTCAATACCCTGGCCTCCGACATTTATCTGCAATTGACGGGCTACTCCAACCTGGAGAAGGCATCGGCTATGAATATCTTCCTGCTGCTTCCGGCCATGATCGCCTTCTTCTATTACCGCCGCCAGATGGCGAGAGCCAACCAGGGCGGCAGTGCCCGGGGCGCTCAGAATTATCCGGCGCTGCGGCTGCGCAGAAGCGGTGTGCTGGGCTGGATGGTGATCCTGTCCGGCGCGTTGTTCTTCGTGATGATGTCGCTGCAGTATATTGTGATCTTCATCACGGGTTTTCTGACCCGCTCCGGCGGCAGCTATGCCCTGACGACGAAAAATCTGGAAAACCTCATGCGGCTCAACGGCCAGATGTTCATTCGCAGCATTGTGTACGCACTGATCGTGGCCTTTGCGGGCACCCTTTTCGCCATGCTCTTTGCCTACTACATGGACCGAAAGAAGGTCCGGGGGCATCACTTCTTTGATTCCCTGGCTTCTTTCCCGTACCTGATCCCCGGTACCTGCTGGGGCATCGGCTACATTCTGGCTTTCAATTCTGAGCCACTGCGGCTGACGGGAACCGCCATCATCGTGCTGGTGAACATGATGTTCAAGCAGCTGCCCACCACCACCAAGATCTGTTCCGCGGCCCTGACCCAGATCCACCCTTCTCTGGAACGGGCGGCCCGGGATATGGGCGGCGGACAGGGGGCTGTGATCCGGGACGTGATCCTGCCCAACATGAAGCAGGCCTTCTTCAGCTGCTTTACCTATCATTTCTCCAGTTCCATGACCTCCGCCGGCGCCATTATCTTCCTCATCGATCCCAGCCGGAAGCTGGCGGTGTTCCAGTTGTTTGACGCGGTGTACAGCGGCGAATACGCCACCGCATCCCTCATTGCATCCATCATCATCGTTATGGTGGTCATTACCGAAGGCGGCATGTATCTCATCACCGGAAAGGAGCGAAAGCGCCGTGTTTCTTGAACTCAAATCCATCCACAAAAGCTTTGATGGCCAGAAGGTGGTGGAAAATCTGGATCTGACCCTGGAAAAGGGGCAGCTGCTTTGCATTCTGGGCTCCTCCGGCTGCGGCAAGACCACCACGCTGAATATGATCGGCGGTTTCCTGACGCCGGACACCGGTACAATTTTTCTGGACGGTGCAGATATCACCACCATCCCGCCGGAGAAGCGCCCTGTGTCCACGGTGTTCCAGTCCTATGGCCTGTTTCCCCACATGACGGTGCTGGAGAATGTGATCTACGGCCTGAAATTCCGGGGCTACAAGAAGCGCCAGGCCAGGGAAAAGGGCATGCGGTATCTGGAAATGGTGGGCCTGCAGGACTACGCCAATTCTGCCATCCATGAGATCAGCGGCGGCCAGCAGCAGCGCACTGCCCTGGCAAGAGCCCTGATCGTGGAGCCGAAGCTGTGCCTGCTGGACGAGCCGTTCTCCAATCTGGACGCGGCCCTTCGCGTGAAGATGCGCAAGGAGCTGAAAGCGCTCCAGCGGGAGCTGGGCATCACCATGGTCTTCGTCACCCATGACCAGGAGGAGGCCATGCTGCTGTCCGACCAGATGGCCATTATGGATCAGGGGCGGCTCATCCAGATGGGCTCTCCCGAGGAGATCTTCCGCAATCCCGCCAACGAATTCGTTTCCAGCTTCCTGAGCCTGTCCAGCCTGCGCTGGGAGGAGGACGGCACCCTGCTGAAAGTCATTAAAGAGCCTTAAGGAGGATAAACCATGCTGGTCGATATGCACTTACATGAAAAACGCTTCTCCACCGACAGCTTCATCAGCCTGGAGGAGATCGTGGAAATCGCGAAGGGGAAAGGTCTGGATGCGGTGTGCATCACCGACCACGATTCCATGGAGCTTCGGGATTTCGCGGCGGCATATTCGAAGAAGGTGAATTTTCCCATCTTCGTGGGTGTGGAGTATTTTTCTCTCCAGGGCGATATCACCGCCTGGGGCATCGATTCTTTCCCGGATGCACGCATCGACGCCCAGGACTTCATCGACCAGGTAAACCGGGCAGGGGGCTTCTGCGTTTCCTGCCATCCCTTCCGGAACAATAAGCGGGGCCTGGAGGACAATCTGCGGCGGGTAAAGGGGCTTCACGGTGTGGAGGTTCTCAACGGCAGTGCCGACATGGAGGCCAACCGCACCGCCCTGCGTTACTGCCGGGAACTGGGAATGAAAGCCATTGGCGCCAGTGACGCCCATACCACCGGCCAGGTCGGCAAATACGTGACCTGGCTGCCGGAAAAGGTGACCACCCTCCCGGACTTTGTCGACCAGCTCCACGCCTGCCATACCCGTCCCGCCATCTGGAACGGAAGCGGGTATGATGTGGTTGATTTCTTCTGACAAACAGTCAGCAACTGAATGCATTCATCGCACAGAAAATCGGCAAGCTCTCCATGGGACTTGCCGATTTTCTTTTTCAATTGGGTCTTGCGGGAAAAGGCATTCTGCGGTACAATAGCCAATAGAATTCCATTCTAGGAGAAATGAGAGATATGATTTATCAGAATATTCTGGACGCCATGGGTCACACGCCCATGGTGCAGCTCAACCACATGGTCCCTGAGGGCGCCGCGCGGATCCTGGTCAAATACGAGGGCCTGAACGTGGGCGGCTCCATCAAGACCCGCGTGGCCTACAATATGATCATGGAAGCCATCCGTCAGGGGAAGATCAATAAGGACACCACCATCGTTGAACCCACCTCCGGCAACCAGGGCATCGGCCTGTCCCTGATCGGTGCCGTCCTGGGCTACAAGGTCCGTATCATCATGCCCGACTCCGTCAGTGTGGAGCGCCAGAAGCTGATGCGCCACTACGGCGCAGAGGTGGTGCTGGTCCACGACAAGGGCAATATCGGCGACGCCATCGAGGAGTGTCTGCAGACGGCCCTGCGGATGGAGCGGGAGGAACCCAATGTTTTCGTTCCCCAGCAGTTCACGAACCCCGCCAATCCCATGATCCACCGGCATCAGACCGGCCTGGAGATCCTGGAGCAGGTGGGCGGCCCCATCGACGGATTCTGCTCCGGCATTGGCACCGGCGGTACCATCACTGGCATCGGTGAGACCTTGAAGGCCCTGAATCCCCACATGACCATCTGGGCCGTGGAGCCTGAGAACGCTGCCATCCTGGCCGGCGGCACCATCGGCAGCCATTTGCAGATGGGCATCGGCGATGGTGTGATCCCCGAGATTCTGAACCAGAAGATCTATGAGGATATCTACATCGTCACCGACGAGGAAGCCATCCAGACCGCCCGGGATCTGGCCCGGAAGGAGGGCCTGATGTGCGGCATCTCCTCCGGCACCAATGTGGCCGCTGCCATCGCTCTGGCAAAGAAGCTGGGGGCAGGGAAGACTGTGGTCACCATCCTGCCGGACACCGCGGAGCGTTATTTCTCCACGCCGCTGTTCGATGAATAAACATTCTGAAACCGGAAGGGTAGGTACCCTTCCGGTTTTTTGCCGCAATCTGATACCGTTTCGAAATGTTTCGTCATCATGTACAAAAATCATGACCGAAACTTGCCGAAACCTCCAAACTTTTCCGGTTGGAATAAAATGACATTTACATCCTGATGGGTGCCAGATTATAATGAATTCGGATTGTGGACAGGTGCGGAAACTGTCCGGATCCAACTAAATTAATTGGAGGAAAATTCATGAAGAAGACACTTTGTCTGCTTATGGCGGTTGCGCTGCTGGTCTGCTGCATCCCCATGAGCGTATTCGCCGAAGGTTCCGGTGAAGCCAGCTACTTTGTGGCAGGTTCCGCGGAACTGTGCGGCGAGGATTGGGCCAATAATGCCCCCGCCAATCAGATGACTCTGAATGCTGACGGCCTGTATGAGAAGGTTTATACCGGCGTTGCTGCTGGCAGCTATGAGTTCAAGGTCACCGACGGCAGCTGGGATAACTGCTGGCCCGGAAATAACTACAAGCTGACTGTTGAGAAGCTCAGCGACGTTACCATCCTCTTCAACGAGTCCACCAAGGAAATTAGCGTTGAGATGGTCGAAGCGGCCGGCGTACCCGAGGAACCCGAGGTTCCCGAAGAGCCTGAAGAGTCCGTCTTCACTGAGCCTTACATCGTCGCCGGTACCGATGGCCTGTGCGGCAGCAGCTGGACTCCCGGCGATGTGTACAACAGAATGACTCTGAACGCTGATGGCCTGTATGAGAAGGTTTATACCGACGTTCCCGCAGGTAAGCATGAGTTCAAGGTCACTGACGGCACCTGGAACAATTCCTGGGGCGCAGAGGGCGGCAACTATGTCCTCGAGACCACCGAAGTTCTGAATGTCATCATCCTCTTCAACGAGTCCACCAAGGAAATCACCGTCAAGACCACCGCTGCCGGTGATTACTATACCGTGGCAGGTACCGATGCCCTGTGCGGCACCGGCTGGACTCCCGCAGTTGAAGCCAATGAGATGGTCCACTGGGGCGACGGTATTTATAAGAAGACCTTCAAGAGTGTTCCCGCAGGTAAGCACGAGTTCAAGGTCACCGACGGCACCTGGACCAACTCCTGGGGCGCAGAGGGCGACAACTTCGTCTTCGAAACCGAGAAGGTGCAGAATGTTACCATCACCTTCAACGCTGATACCAAGGAGATCACTGTGACGCTGAGCCAGGCTACCGCACCTGATCCCGTTCCTCCTACTGAGCCTGTTGAATATGACATCACCGTCAAGGTCCACTATTACCGTCCCGACGGTGACTACTCCAACTGGGAAGTCCATATGTGGAACGGCGTGGAATCCCTGTCCTCCACCCGCAAGTTCGCCGACGAGCTGGTCGAGCACGACGGCAAGCAGTGGGCAGTGGCTACCTACTATGCCGACGCACACGACACCTGGGTCGGTTTCATCGTCAAGACCCCTGACTGGACCAAGGATCCCGACGGCGACCGCCACATCGACATCTCCAAGGTCATGAGCGGCACCGTGAATGTCTACGCTGTCTCCGGCTCCGCACTGGAAGATTTTGAAACTGACCTCACCGATTGTGTCCTGGGCGCAAAGATCACTGCCGCTGTGTGGGATTCCCTCACCGGCATTCTGACCGTCACCACTTCCATGCCTGTTGAGGACAATCTGATGGAAGCTTTCACTCTGGAAGGCCCCAACGGCGAGATCGAGATCACCAATGTCACCCTGAAGGAAGGCACCGAGAGTGAGTATATCGTGGAATATACCCCCGGCGCTATCACCAAGGAGAACAAGTATACGGTTTACTTCAACGGCGCAAGCTGTGATGTGACCATCCCCAACACCTACTCCACCGAGGCGTTTGAGTCTGAGTTCACCTACGAAGGCGACGACCTGGGTGCCACCTGGTCTGCTGAGAGCACCACTTTCCGCGTGTGGGCTCCCACTGCCTCCGCTGTGTCCGTCAATCTGTACAAGTCCGGTACTGCCGGCACCAACGACCTGATCAATTCCGTCGACATGACCGCTGATGTCAACGGTACCTGGATCGCCACTGTGGAAGGCGACCTGAACGGTGTCTATTACACCTACTCCGTTACCATCATGGGCGAGACCGTCGAGGCCTGCGATCCCTACGCCCGCACCACTGGTGTCAACGGTAACCGCGCCATGGTCGTGGATCTGGATTCCACCGATCCTGAGGGCTGGGAGAATGACGACTACGTCACCCAGTCCAGCTACACCGATGCTGTCATCTGGGAGCTGCACGTCCGTGACTTCTCCATCGATGATAACTCCGGTGTTTCCGAGGCTAACAAGGGCAAGTTCCTGGCCTTTACCGAGAACGGCACCGTCGTTCCCGGCACTGACATCTCCACCGGTGTCGACTACATGGTCGACCTGGGCGTCAACTATGTCCACCTGCTGCCTGTTTACGACATCAACTCCGTTGATGAGACCACCGGCGGCTACAACTGGGGCTACGATCCCAAGAACTACAACGTTCCCGAGGGCTCCTACTCCACCGATCCCTACAACGGCGCTGTCCGCGTCAAGGAGTTCAAGCAGATGGTCCAGTCCCTGCATGACAACGGCATCGGCGTCATCATGGACGTTGTCTACAACCATGTTGCCGACGCAGGCACCTTCTGCTTCAACCAGATCGTGCCCGGCTACTTCAGCCGTATCCACGACGACGGTTCCTACCAGTCCAATTCCGGCTGCGGCAACGATACCGCTTCCGAGCGCAGCATGGTCCGTAAGTACATCGTTGACTCCGTCCTGTACTGGTGCGAAGAGTACCACATCGACGGCTTCCGCTGGGACCTGGTGGGTCTGATCGACTATGAGACCATCAACGCTGTCATGGCTGAGGTCCACGCTGTCAACCCCGACATCATCTTCTACGGCGAAGGCTGGGAGATGTGCGACTGGACCACCAAGGAAGGCTATGTCGACAAGATGACCATTCAGAACAACGACAAGATGGTCAACACTGAGGCTGGCACCTTTGCTTTCTTCAACGACACCATCCGTAATGTCATCCACGGCGGCGTTTTCACCGCCACCGATAAGGGCTTCGTTGCCGGCAACATGAGCGAGGGCACCAAGCAGACCGTCACCGACGGCTACATGGGCAACTCCACCTGGGGCAGCGCCAACGAGACCGTTGACACCCCCCTGCAGACCATCAACTACGCTTCCTGCCACGACAACTACACCCTGTTCGACAACTTCACTGTTGATGTTGTGGACATGAAGGGCGAAACTCTGAGCCCCGAGACTGCTGCCGCTGCTGCTGAGCAGGCCGCTGCCTACAACAACCTGGCCGCTGCCTACTACATCACTGCCCAGGGCGTTCCCTTCATCCATGCCGGTGAGGAAATGCTCCGCTCCAAGCCCAGCACCGATGCTGAGAACAACTTCGTCTTCGATCACAACTCCTACTCCTCCGGCGACGGCGTCAACTCCTTCAAGTGGGGCGAGCTGGCAAACGACCTGAACGCTGCCTCCTACGAGTACTATAAGGGCCTGATCGCCTTCCGTAAGGCTCATCCTGCACTGCGCATGACCACCGAGGCTGAGATCCAGGGCACCATGTCCGAACTGGAGACCGGCAACAACAATGTCGTTGCTGTTCTGAACAAGGGCGGCAAAGGTGAAGATGTCCAGATCATCTCCATCTTCAATGCTGACTCCGCTGCCAACACCGTCACTCTGCCCGAGGGCGAGTGGAATGTCTACGTCAATAAGACCACCGCAGGCACTGAGATCCTGGCTACCGTTTCCGGTACCGTCGAGGTTGAGGCTACCTCCGCCCTGATCCTGGTCAAGGCTCAGGAAGAGGTCGAGCAGCCCTCCACCCCCGAGGAGACCACTCCCGAAGAGACTCAGCCCGAGGAGACCGAGCCTGAGCAGACCACTCCCCAGGAGACTGAACCTGAGGAAGAGACTGCTGCTCCCACCGAGGATGAGACCAAGGCTCCCTCCAAGCCCTCTAAGCCCGAAACCGGCGACAACACCATGATGACCATGTGGATCGTCCTGGCCGCTGTCTGCGTCCTGGGCGCTGCTGCTCTGGTCGCAGGCCGCAAGAACTGGATGAACATCTGATCTTCCGTTCCTGATTGAATTTTCACCCCACCGCGCACGGCGGCTCTGCGGAGCCGCCGTGTTTTTTGTTTGCATATTCCACGTTGCTGTGCTACAATCATGAGGATATTCTGAGTTTTTGAGGTCTTCTCGATGAAATGCAATCTTCGACAACGTCTTCCCTGGGATATGGTCCCGGTGATCTTTACCCTTGCCTGGCCAACGATGCTGGAACAGCTGCTGCAGACGGCGGTGCAGTATATCGACACCGCCATGGTGGGCAGTCTGGGCACCCAGGCCACAGCGGCCGTGGGCGCCACCACCACTGTCGGCTGGCTGGTAGGCAGTACCATCTCGGCGCTTTCCATCGGATTTCTGGCCTACATTTCCCAGGCTGATGGGGCAGGGGACCGGGCACGTGTACGCCGGGCTTCCTCACAGGCGGCACTGGCGACGCTGGTGGTGGGTATTCTCTTCACTGCGATCTGCCTTGGGTGCAGCGGCATGGTGCCCGTGTGGATGCAGGTGGATGCCGGGATCCGGGATCTGGCAGCGACCTATTTCTTCATTCTCTATGCGCCCATGCTTTTCCGAACGGCCACCATTATTTTCGGCACTCTGCTGCGGGCGGTGGGAGACACCCGGACGCCCATGTGGGTGGGACTGGGTGTGAACATCACCAACATCGTGCTGAATTTTATGCTGATCTATCCCACCCGGCAGGTGAGGGTCCTTGAATATACCTTCACCGTCATCGGCGCAGGGCAGGGGGTCATCGGCGCAGCCATCGCCAGCGCGGCTGCCTTTGCTCTGGGCGGCATCTGCATGAGCATCGCGGTCTGGCGGCATCCGCGGATCACCTTCCGGGGACAGTCCCTGTGCCCGGACTGGAGCGTCCTGAAACCCTGCCTGCGGGTGGCGCTGCCTAATGCACTGCAGCGCTTCGGCACCTCCCTGGGCTATGTGGCCTTTGCTTCCATGATCAACGCTCTGGGCGATGTTGCGACGGCAGCCCACACCATTGCCAATACCGTCGAATCGGCTTTTTACATTCCGGGCTACGGCATGCAGACGGCTGCAGCCACCCTGGCGGGCAATGCGCTGGGCGCAAGGGATGAGCAGAGGATGCGCAACCTTGGCCGGATGATCATTATCATTGAAGTGTGCCTGATGATTCTGACAGGAGGCCTGCTGTTTCTCTTTGCGCCCCAGATGATGGGCCTGTTTTCCAGGGACGCGCTGGTTATCGTCCTGGGCGCCACAGTGCTGCGGATGGTGGCTGTGTCCGAGCCATTCTACGGCGTGTCCATCATCATCGAGGGAATGCTCCAGGGGATGGGGAAAACCATGATGCCCTTTATCTGCAACATCATCGGCATGTGGGGCGTCCGCATTCTGGGCACCTGGATCTGCACCACTTATTTCGGCATGGGACTGGTGTCCGCCTGGGCCTGTATGATTGCCCATAATCTGCTGCTTTTCGTCATGTTCACCGCTTATTACCGCTCCGGAAAATGGGATCCCATGAGAAGGGAAGAGGCACAGTAAATACCAAAAAATAATTTAGTTTTCCTGAAAATAATGCTTGATTTTTGGGAACACTCATGCTATACTAAATCGGTCTGAAAAAAGGTGAGTCCTCTGCGGACGCCGGGAACCATATCGCCGGAGCAAACGGACGCATGAACGCCCTAATATTAAGGAGGATAAAGATATGGATTTGGTTAAGGCTCTTTCCAGCCAGTACATGAAGGAAGAACTGCCCGAAGTTAAGGTCGGTGACACCGTCCGCGTGCATGTTCGCATCAAGGAAGGCTCTCGCGAGCGTATCCAGGTTTTCGAAGGCACCGTCATTGCCCGTAAGCACGGCGGCATCTCCGAGGCTATCACCGTTCGTCGTATCTCCTACGGCGTCGGCTGCGAGAAGGTTTTCCCCCTGCATTCCCCCAACGTTGCTATGATCGAGACCGTCCGTAAGGGCAAGGTCCGTCGTGCAAAGCTGTACTACCTGCGTGACCGCGTGGGCAAGGCTGCCAAGGTCAAGGAGAGAGTGTAATTCTCAAATTTGTAAAAAGAGAGGGCTTCGGCCCTCTTTTTTTATTTTCTCAGGATTTGTTCTTGGCTTTTTCACATATTGTGTGTATAATGATACTGGATTTTTATGAGCCTGTACCGGCTCTGACGATAGGAGGGTCTGCATTGGCAGAAGATGAATTTGCTCAGGCGCCACCGGGCAGTGAAAAACAGCCGGACGTGAAACCAAGCTGGCAGGAGACTGTCATGCTCTACCTGCATGATGTGGTTTATCTGCTGGCGGCTCTGATGATCGTGTTTGTGCTGCTGTTTCGCATTGTGGTGGTGGAAGGCTCATCCATGTACAATACGCTGTGGCACGGTGATTACCTGCTGGTCATAAGCAGCGCGATCTCCGGTGATCCGGAGTACGGCGACGTTATCGTGGCCAGCAAGGAAGCCTTCAACGATGGTGAGCCCATCATCAAGCGGGTCATCGCCACGGAAGGCCAGACGGTTGACATCGATTTTGAAAACGGCATTGTCTATGTGGACGGCGTGGCGCTGGAGGAAGATTACACCTACACCGCTACGAACATCCAGGAAGGCGTGCAATTTCCCCTTACTGTGGAAGCGGGCTGCGTGTTTGCCATGGGCGACAACCGCAACCGTTCCCGGGACAGCCGCTATCCGGACATCGGTCTGATCGATGAGCGTCAGATCCTTGGTCAGGCGGTCTACCTGTTTATCCCCGGCCCCGGAGACGGAGAATTCGGAAGCAAACGAGATTTCAGCAGAATTGGAGTTATTGACTGATGGAAGATAAAATGAATATTCAGTGGTATCCCGGCCACATGACCAAGACCCGCCGCCAGATCGAAGCTGATCTGAAGCAGGTGGATGCGGTCTGTGAGATCGTGGATGCCCGGATCCCCATGTCCAGCCGAAACCCGGACATTGATGCCATCTGCGGCAGCAAGCCCAGGGTCATCGTCCTTAACCGCATGGATCTGGCGGATCCCGCTGCCACCAAGGCCTGGGCAGCTTACTTTAAGACTCAGGGTATGGCGGTGGTATGCACCGACTGCAAAAGCCGAAAGGGCATTGCCGAGTTTACCCCCGCGGTGCGTTATGCCTGCCGGGAGAAGATCGCCCGTGACCAGGCCCGGGGCATGAATCGTCCCGTGCGGCTCATGGTGGTGGGCATCCCCAACGTGGGCAAGTCCACCCTCATCAATCAGGTTTCCGGCCGCAAGGGCGCCAAGGCTGAAAACCGTCCCGGCGTCACCCGGGGCAAGCAGTGGGTCACCGTGGACAGTGGTCTGCAGCTGCTGGATACCCCCGGTATCCTTTGGCCCAAATTTGAAGATCCTCAGGTTGGCATGATGCTGGCCTATACCGGCGCGGTCAAGGAAGGCGTCATCGATGTGGAGGAACTGGCCTGTTTCCTGATGGAACTGCTGCACAAGTACTATCCCCAGACGCTGACCGACCGCTACAAGGTGGAAGCACCGGAAGGCACCCCCGGCTGGGAGCTGCTGGAAATGGCAGGCCGCAGCCGCGGCTATCTGATGGCCCGTGCGGAAGTCAACACCGAGCGCATGGCCAAGGTGCTGCTGGACGAGTTCCGCGGCGGTAAGCTGGGCAAATTTACCCTGGAAATGCCGGAGGTAGAAGCATGAGTGAAGTGAATATGTGGGCCATTGAAGATGCATGCCGGGCCGAGGGTTATACCGTCATCTGTGGTGTGGACGAGGCAGGCCGGGGGCCGCTGGCCGGTCCTGTCTGCGCAGCTGCTGTGATCCTGCCCGATCATCTGCAGCTGCCCGGCCTCAACGACAGCAAGAAGCTGTCCGATAAGAAGAGAAGAGAGCTGTTCCCGCTGATCAAGGAGCATGCCGTTGCCTATGGTATCGGTCTGGCGACCCATGAGGAGATCGATCAGATCAATATTCTGCAGGCCACTTATCTTGCCATGGAGCGAGCCATCGCCCAGCTGGAGGGCAAAGCGGATCTGGCACTCATCGACGGAAACCGGGCCAGGGATTTCGGCCTGCCCGTCAAGACCATCGTCAAGGGCGACAGCCTTTCTGCCAGCATCGCCGCCGCCTCTATCCTGGCCAAGGTCACCCGTGACGACCTGATGGAGCAGTATGCGGTGGAATTCCCGGGCTATGGTTTTGAGATACACAAGGGCTACGGCACGAAAGCCCATTACGCTGCCCTGACTGAAAAGGGTGCCAGCCCGATCCACAGAATGACCTTCCTGAAGAAGTTCTATGGGCAGAAGTAATATCACCGGTGCCTGGGGCGAAGCCCTGGCGGCGGAATACTTAAGAAAAAAACACTATACGCCCGTGGCTGCGGGGTACCGGTGTAAATTCGGGGAGATCGACCTGATCGTGAAAGACCGCAGACACCTGGTGTTTGTGGAGGTGAAGCTTCGCAAATCTTCGAGGTTTGCCCAGGCGCTGGAATATGTGGACCGGTACAAGCAGGACCGTCTGCGGATCGCGGCGTCCATGTATTTGAGTCAGAATCCCACCAATCTGCAGCCCCGCTTTGACGTCATCGAAATCTACGCCCCGGCGGGGACGGCGACGGAGAAGCCCCAAATCTACCATCTGGAGGATGCATTCGAATGAATATTCCTGTTTTTGACCTGCATTGTGATACCTCCCTTTCCATGCTGGGCCGCGGCCATCAGCCCGGCCAGGGCCTTCGCAGCAACAAACTGCACATCGACCTGGAACGGGCCTCCACTCTGGCCGGCTACTGCCAGTGCTTTGCCTGTTTCACCACCCCTCAGATGCAGCAGTGGTATCAGAAATCCCCTGTGGAGATCTTCGAAAAGGAGATCGATGCGGTACTGACCCAGGTTCACGCCAACGCCGACCTGATCAGCCAGGCTTTTTCTGCTGCTGACGTGTCGAAAAATCTGGAAGAAGGCAGGATGTCCGCCATCCTGACCATCGAGGGGCCTGCCGGCTTCGGCTTCGATCCTGCTCTGCTGGAGGATCTGTGGAACATCGGCTTCCGCATCACCACCCTGGGCTGGAATGAGAAGAATCCGCTCACCGGCTCCCATATGACCGGTGGTGGACTGACTGACCTGGGCCGGGAATATGTGAAGGAAGCTCAGCGGCTGGGTATGCTCATCGATGTCAGCCATATCAGCGACGAGGGGTTCTTCGATATCATGGACATGACCCAGGGAAGTGTCATTGCATCCCATTCCAACAGCCGCACTGTCCGCGGCCACAGCCGGAACTTGACCGATGAGATGTTTATGGAGATCGTCAAGACCGGCGGCGTGGCTGGTCTGAACCTGTACACCGATTTTATCGGCGAGAATGCCGATATCGACAAGTGCTGCGACCACGTATTCCATTTCATGGAACTGGATCCTTCCGGCCGGGGCATCGCCCTGGGGGGCGACCTGGACGGCTGCGAGACCATTCCTGCCGGTTTCGAGGGCATCCAGGATTACCCCAAGCTGTCTGCGCGGCTGCTGCAGCGTGGCCTGGATGAGAAGACCATCCGTGACATCTTCTGGAATAACGCCCTGGGAGTGATTTCCAAGTGCTCTATGTAACGACCCGATCCGACCGGGATGCCTTTACGCTTTACCGGGCCATGACAACAGATACCGCCCCCGACGGCGGACAATATCTGCCCCGGCAGATGCCGCAGTTTAGCGCGGAAGACCTTGATGCTGCCTCGCAGCGGTCTTTTAATGAAAATATTGCCTACGTCCTCTGCCAGCTGTACGGTGCTGAACTGACAGGCCGTGATATTGAGCTGGTCATCGGAAAAAGATCCGCCCATATCCTGGATCTGGACAGCCGCACCATGATCTGCGAAATCTGGCCGGGATCGGACTGCACCTTTGACGAAACCGTGAACCGTCTGTTCCGGCTGCTGGTGCATGAACCGGATTTGAGACCCGGCCAGTGGTTTGTGATATCTGTGCGTATTGCGCTTCTCTTTGCCGTGTACGCCCAGCTGATGGCGCAGGGGGCCAAAATGCCGCTGGACATCGCGCTGCCCAGCATGGATTTCCAGACGCCGATGGCGGCCTGGTATGCCCGTTCCTGGGGACTGCCCGTTGGTACAATCATCTGCGCCTGCAATGAGAACAATGCTCCCTGGAGTCTGCTGCATCAGGGGGAACTGCGTACGGATTGCGCTGTGCGCCGTACCATCACCGCCGCCTGCGATCAGGCGGTGCCGGCGGGATTGGAACGGCTGATTTCCGCTGTTCTGGGCGCGGATGAAGTGAAGCAGTATCTGTCTGCCCTGGATGCGGGAAGGCTATACAGCCTGGAAGCAGCCCAGCGGGACATGCTGCGCGGGGGCCTTTCCGTGGCCGTCATCAGCCGGCGGCGGCTTGAATTCATGATCCCCAATCTTTACCGATCCGGCTGCTGGCAGCCCGACCTCTATACCGCCATGGCTTACGCGGCCCTGGCAGACCACCGGGCCACCACCGGTGAAACCGGAAAAGCCCTGATCATTGCGGAGGAAAATCCCCTTTATTCTGCCGACATACTGGCAAAACTTTTGAACATCCCCGCGGATCATCTGCGGCGCAGACTTGAAAACATGTAAGGAGGCGACCAATGGCATTATACGCGATCGGCGACCTCCATTTATGCCTGGGGGCGCCGAAACCCATGGATATTTTCGGCGGCGCCTGGGTGGGCTATATGGACAAGCTGAAAGAGGGCATGTCCGTCATCACGGAAGATGACACCACCGTGCTGCTGGGAGACCTGAGCTGGGCCCTGGACCTGGAAACGGCAGCCCAGGATTTCGCCTGGATCAATGAGATTCCCGGACGGAAGATCATCCTCAAGGGCAATCACGACTACTGGTGGAGCACCGTGGCGAAATTCAACAAATTCTGCGAAGCCAACGGTTTCCGGGATACGTACCTGCTCAACAATAACCATTTTGAATACGGCGACTGGGCCATCTGCGGTACCCGGGGCTGGTTTTTTGAGGAAGACCGTCACGGTGCCCACGACGAAAAGGTTTTCAAGCGGGAGCTGTGCCGTTTGGAGGCATCCCTGAAATCGGCAGGGGAGAGGCCCAAAATGGTGTTTCTGCATTACCCGCCCCGCTACAGGGGCTACGAGTGCCGGGAGATCCTGGAACTGCTGGAAAAATACGGCGTCCGGCGCTGCTATTACGGCCATCTGCACGGCGGCAGCCACAAACTGGCCATGGAAGGGCAGTGGGACGGTGTAGAATTCCGGCTCGTGGCCGCCGACTACATCGATTTTAAGCCCCAGACTGTAATTTTCTAAAGAATTTTCGAAAAAACAGTGGACAACCGCCATTATTTCTGCTAATATATTACGGCTGTGAAAATAACAATGAAAAGGTCTGTCCAAGACAGACCGTCTTTTAGGAGGATTATTAACCATGAATGTCAAGAGCATTGAAAGAAACGGCAATCAGGCTACCGTCGTCGTCGAGATCGACGCTCAGCTGATGGAGAAGGGCATCAACGCCGCTTACCTGAAGCAGCGCAAGAGCATCATGATCCCCGGCTTCCGCCGTGGCAAGGCTCCCCGCAAGATGATCGAGGCGATGTACGGCAAGCATGTCTTCGTCGAGGATGGCCTGGAAGAGGTCTTCGGCGAGGTCTACACCTTTGCTACCGCTGATATCAAGGCCATCGGCCGTCCCAACCTGACCAACCTGGAGGTCGGTGAGGACAACTCCTGCACCCTGACCTTCACCACCGATGTCTATCCCGAGGTCACCCTGGGTCAGTACAAGGGCCTGGAGGTTGCCAAGAACGAGGTTTCCGTCTCCGACGCTCAGGTCGAGGCCGAGCTGAACCGTATGGCTCAGAACGTCGCTTCCACCGAGGTGGTTGAGAAGGCTGCTGAGATGGGCGACACCGCCAACATCGACTTCGAAGGCTTCCTGGACGGCACCGCATTCGACGGCGGCAAGGGCGAGAACTTCGACCTGAAGCTGGGCTCCGGCTCCTTCATCCCCGGTTTCGAGGAGCAGGTCGTCGGCATGACCGCCGGCGAGGAGAAGGACCTGGATGTTACTTTCCCCGCTGACTACCACGCTGAGAACCTGGCCGGCAAGGCAGTCGTCTTCCACGTCAAGCTGAACAAGGTCACCGTCACCAACACTCCCGCCATCGACGACGAGTTTGCCAAGGACGTCTCCGAGTTTGAGACCCTGGAGGAGCTGAAGAACGACATCCGCGCCAAGGCTCTGGAGACCGCCGAGAAGCAGGCCAACGCTGCTTTCCAGGACGCTGCCGTTGAGATGGCTGCAAACAACACCACCGTGGATATGCCCGCTGCCCTGATCGAGGCTGAGCTGGACAACCAGATGGAGCGCTTCGGCTACCAGCTGCAGATGAGCGGCTACTCTATGGAAGCCTACGCAAAGATGATGGGCGGCGACGTCTCCACCATGCGTAACGCTTTCCGTCCCCAGGCTGAGAAGCAGGCCAAGGTCAACGTGACCCTGGAGGCCATTATTGCCGCTGAGGGCATCGAGGTCACCGAAGAGGATATGACCGCTGAGTACGAGTCCCTGGCCAAGCAGTACGAGCTGGAGCTGGACAAGGTCAAGGCTATGATCCCCGCTGAGGAGCTGAAGGCTTCCATCGAGAACCGCAAGGCTGTCAAGGTCATCACTGAGTCCGCTGTTGCTGTGGCCAAGGCTGAGTAATTTAACGATCTACATCCATTCTTGCGGAGCAGTCACACCGGCTGCTTCGCAAGAAGTGTATTACCCTCACGGCAAGGAATAACCTTCCTTCAAAATGGTTAGAATGTTTCAAGCCAACGGAATCGCGGCATCACCCATACGGCGATTCCAACCCCGAAAGGAGACATCACCATGAGTTTTATTCCCTATGTTGTTGAACAGACCAGCCGCGGCGAGCGCAGCTACGACATTTTCTCCCGTCTGCTCAATGACCGCATCATTTTCCTGTCCGAGGAAGTCAACGACACCACCGCTTCCCTGATCGTGGCGCAGCTGCTGTATCTGGAAGCCCAGGATCCGGACAAGGATATCCAGTTTTACATCAACAGCCCCGGCGGCTCCGTCACCGCAGGCATGGCCATCTACGACACCATGAAGTATATCAAGTGTGACGTGGCCACCATCTGCGTCGGTATGGCTGCTTCCATGGGTGCGTTCCTGCTGTCCGCCGGCACCAAGGGCAAGCGCATCGCCCTGCCCAATGCCGAGATCATGATCCACCAGCCCTCCGCCGGTACCCAGGGCCAGATCACCGACATGGCCATCCACCTGAAGCGTCTGGAGACCATTAAGGAGCGCATGAACCGCATCATGGCCGAGAACACCGGCAACTCCATCGAGGTCGTCACCGCCGCCTGTGAGCGCGACAACTTCATGTCTGCCGAGGAGGCCAAGGCCTTCGGCCTCATCGACCGGGTGCTGGAGCATCATTGATAGAAGGGCGGTAACACGTTCATGTCCAATAATAACGAGCGGCAGCTGCGCTGCAGCTTCTGCGGCAAGCGGGACGATCAGGCCGGCCGCTTCATCGCCGGTCCCGGCGTGAATATTTGCAGCGACTGTGTCCAGGCATGCCATGAGCTGCTGCGCGACGAGATCGTCTATGACGAGCAGGGCAACCTCCGGGTACCGGAGACGCTGCCCACCCCCATGGAGATCAAGGCCTTTATGGACCACTATATCGTGGGTCAGGAAGACGCCAAGATGACACTGTCCGTTGCCGTCTATAACCATTACAAGCGCATCTACTTCGGCCACGATTCCGACGTGGAGCTGCAGAAGAGCAATATTCTGCTGATCGGCCCCACGGGTTCCGGCAAGACCCTCTTCGCCCAGACCCTGGCCAAGATCCTGAATGTGCCCTTCGCCATCGCGGACGCCACCACGCTGACAGAGGCCGGCTATGTTGGCGACGATGTGGAGAACATCCTCCTGCGTCTGCTGCAGGCCGCCGATTTCGACGTGGATCTGGCGGAGCGGGGCATCATCTACATTGACGAGATGGATAAGATCGCCCGCAAGAGCGAAAGCACCTCCATCACCCGGGACGTTTCCGGTGAAGGTGTTCAGCAGGCACTGCTGAAGATCCTGGAAGGCACTGTTTCCAACGTGCCCGCCCAGCCCGGTCGGAAGCATCCCCAGATGCAGACCATCTCTCTGGATACCACCAACATCCTCTTCATCTGCGGCGGCGCTTTCGACGGTCTGGATAAGATCGTGGAAAAGCGCACTGACCGCTCTCCCATTGGCTTTGACGCACCCGTCAAGAGTAAGACCAAGCGGGATGTGGGCCAGCTGCTGAGCATGGCAGAACCGGATGACCTTTTGAAATTTGGTATCATCCCCGAACTGGTGGGCCGTCTGCCTGTCCTCACCTGTCTGAAGAGCCTGACCAGGGAGGACCTGATCCGGATCCTGGTGGAGCCAAAGAATGCACTGGCGAAGCAGTACCTGAAGCTGCTGGAGATCGAGAATGTGGAGCTGGAGATCGAAGGCCCTGCCCTGGAAGCCATCGCAGCCAAGGCTGTGGAGCGCCAGATCGGCGCTAGAGGTCTGCGGGCCATTATGGAAGGCATCATGACGAAGATCATGTTCCAGATCCCCTCCGACCTGACCATCCGCAAGGTCATCATCACCGCCGCATGCGTGAACGGCGGAGAGCCCACCATCATCCGGGATGCGGAGCATCCCAGAGCAAAGCTGGGCGCAAAATAACACGACTATTAAGAAGGGGGTAGCTTGCTGCCCCCTTTTTTACCTTTTCACAAGGAGGAATTCCTTATGACTGAAAACATCGTTTCCGGCAAGATGCCGGTCCTGGCCCTGCGGGGCCTGACGGTTTTTCCTGATCAGACGGTCCATTTTGATGTGGGCCGCCACAAGTCTGTCCTGGCTCTGGATGCTGCCATGAAGGCAGATCAGACCATCTTCCTGGTACCCCAGCGGGACATTATGGATAACGATCCCCCTCTGGAGGGGCTGTACCAGATCGGTACCGTGGCCAAGGTCAAGCAGGTGCTGAAAAGCCAGGGGGAGAATCTGCGGATTCTGGTCACCGGCCTGTGCCGCGGCCGCATTAAGGATCTGATGCAGAATGATCCCTACATGGAGGGCTATATTGAGTCCGTACCTGAGACAGAGGTCATGGACAATATTAAGCACCGGGTCCTGCGCCGTGAAGCAAACGCCCTCTACGCCGGCTACTGCGAGCTGACGGAGCATCCCGCCCAGAATATCATGCTGCGGATGATCGCCACCGAGAATTCCGGCTACCTGGCCGATACCATCGCCCAGCATTCCGGCATGGATTTCCGTGACAAGGCGAAGTTACTTTGTCAGATGAACCCTGTCCGCCGCCTGGAGCAGACCGTCAAGCTGCTGCGCCAGGAAGTGGAGATGCTGAAGCTGGACGCCGAGATCCAGGAGAAGACCCGGGCCAACATCGACCAGAACCAGCGCGATTACTATATGCGCGAGCAGATCCGTGTTCTGCGGGAAGAACTGGGTGAAGGCGATGACGAGGCGGAATTTGCCGAATTTGATAAGAAGATCCGCGCCCTGCATCTGGATGAAGCTTCCGAAAAGAAGCTGCTGAAAGACCTGGACCGCATGAAGAAGCAGCCCTTCGGCTCTGCTGAGGCCGGCGTGCTGCGTAATTATATCGACACCGTTCTGGAACTGCCCTGGAATGTTAAAACCAAGGAGAGAGTCGATGTGGCCGCTGCCAGAAAGATCCTGGATCATGACCACTATGGCCTGCAGAAGGTGAAGGAGCGTATTCTGGAAACCATCGCCGTGCGGCAAATGGCTCCGGAGATGCCTCCTCAGATCCTGTGTCTGGTTGGCCCTCCCGGTGTCGGTAAGACTTCCATTGCCTACTCCATCGCCCGCAGCCTGAACCGGAAAATGGCCCGGATCTCTCTCGGCGGCGTTCGGGACGAGGCTGACATCCGTGGCCACCGGAAGACCTATGTGGGCGCCATGCCCGGCCGGATCATCTCCGGCCTGATCCAGGCTGGCTCTTCCAATCCCATTCTGCTGCTGGACGAGATCGACAAGATGGGCTCCGACCACCGGGGCGATCCCAGCGCTGCTATGCTGGAAGTGCTGGATGCCGAGCAGAACGGTACATACCGCGACCACTACCTGGAAATCCCCTACAATCTGGGAGATGTGATGTTCATCACCACCGCCAACACTCTGGACACTGTGCCCCGCCCCTTGCTGGACCGCATGGAGGTCATTGAGCTTGGCTCCTACACCGATGAGGAAAAGGTGATGATCGCAAAAAATCATCTGATCCCCAAGCAGCTGGAAAAGCACGGTCTGAAAAAATCCCAGGTCCGCATCACCGATGACGGGATCCGGGAGATCATCGCCTGCTACACCCGGGAATCCGGCGTCCGTACCCTGGAACGCAAATTCGCGGATATTTCCAGAAAGGCCGCCATGGCCATCCTGGAGCAGGAGACCCCCAAGCGGATCACGGTTACGCCCTCCAATGTGGAGATGTTCCTGGGTGTTCGCCGGTTCCAGCCCGAGCATCTGGAAGCCTTTGACCAGATCGGTCTGGTCACGGGTCTTGCGTGGACTTCCGTCGGCGGTGAGACGCTGGAAGTGGAAGTCAACGTGATGGATGGCTCCGGCAAGCTGGAGCTCACCGGCAATCTGGGTGACGTGATGCAGGAGTCCGCCCGCGCCGCCCTGAGCTATATTCGCGCCAATGCCGCCAAGCTGGGCGTTGCATCCGATTTCTATAAGACAAAGGACATTCATGTCCATTTCCCTGAGGGCGCTGTGCCCAAGGATGGCCCCTCCGCAGGTGTCACTGTCTGCACCGCGCTGGTTTCTGCCCTGACTGGTACGCCCGTTCGCCGGGATGTCGCCATGACCGGTGAGATCAGCCTCCGGGGCCGCGTGATGGCCATCGGCGGTCTGAAGGAAAAGACCATGGCTGCCCTGCGCCACGGCATCAAGACTGTCATCATCCCCAAGGACAACGAGCGTGACCTGGAGGAGATCGACCAGACCGTGCGCAATGCCCTGAAGTTCGTTACAGCCACCACCGTGGAGACTGTTCTGGAGACGGCTCTGGCCCCCAGGCCTCAGAACGATGCGCCCGTCCTGAATGAGATCCCTGAGAATATCCCGTCTCAGGCACGTGTCCCGGCTCTTCACCAGTAAGGAGGATCTATGAACCTGCATAATGTTGAATTTCTGATCTCCGCCGCGTCCCCCAAGGATTTTCCCAAGACGCGGCTTCCCGAGATCGCTTTCGCCGGAAAGTCCAATGTGGGCAAGTCCTCTGTGATCAACCGGATCCTGAACCGCAAGAACATGGCCCGCGTCGGTGACAAGCCCGGCAAGACCATCCACGTCAACTACTTCACCATCGACAAGACCGCTTACTTCGTCGATCTGCCCGGCTATGGCTTCGCCAAGGTCAGCCAGAAGGAGAAGGAACGCTGGGGCAAGCTGATGGAGGATTACTTTGCCGCGAACCGCATCGATCTGGGCGTACTGATCGTGGACTACCGTCATGCCCCCACCAACAACGACATCACCATGGCGCGCTGGTTCCTGGACAGCGGCTGTCCCTTCGTGGTTCTTGCCAACAAGATGGACAAGCTGAAAAAGAGCGAACTGGAGCCCAATCTGCGTACCATCCGCGAAGACCTGGAGCTGCCTGATGACTGCCCCGTGATTCCGTTCTCCGCGGAGAAGGGCAATGGCAAGGACGAGCTGGTGCGGCTGATCATGAATACCGTCAAGAAATAAGACGCCATGGAAGAAAATGGCTGCCTGGGTGCCTTTTTCCTGGGTGCGGATATTTTAGTGGTGGTCTTTGATCTGATCGCGATCCTGATGGGAAAGGGGACTTTCGGACATTATGTGAGTCTGCTCTGCGCCATTGTCATTGCCGTCTGCGCGTTTCTGCAATACCGGGAAGACCATCGCTGAGTTATTATTTTCAAATTTTGGAGGAATGTGCATTGATTCTGAACATTGATGACTGGAAATTCGACATCAATCTGGAGGATACCCAGGCCCATTCCTCCTTTTCCGCTTCCCGGCACTGCACCTGTGCCTACTGCGAGAATTACTACCGGGGCGTCAGGTATGTCAGCCCCAATCTGAAAGGCTTCCTGGCGGATTTCGGCATCGACATCGAAGGTCCGGTGGAGATGTATCCCTTTGAACCCACCATCTGTCTGGTGGCCTACCGTGTGACGGGAAAGATCCTGGAATACGGCAAAGATGCCATCATGGTGGATCATATCCCCGTACTGCCCAAGCCGGAGGACACCAACAACTTCAAACTGGAGGTAGGGGAGCTGCAGCTGCCCTGGGTGATGCTGGAGGACCCTGAGGAGGTGGTATCGCCCGCCAATGAGCCGGAATTCCTGGAGCGGATGTACGAAAAGCTTTTCGAACGCCGCAGTGGTGATTTCTTCATCTGTTCTTAACAAAATCTTTATACACAACTGGTATTTTCTGTGTTATCATACAGAAAACGGAGGTGAGATTTTGACAGATAAACAGAAAAAGGCAGTCGGTATCGGCGCTGTCATCATATTCATCGTTTTCTGCGCCCTGGTGGGCTGGCTGGTGGGTGTTCCCATGATCCGCATGGCCAGCGAGCCGGAACAATTCCGGGCCTGGGTGGATGGCTACGGCCTCCTGGGCAAGGTGGTATTTGTGGGTATGGTGGTGCTGCAGGTGCTGGTGGCTTTCATCCCCGGCGAACCCATTGAACTGGCCGCCGGCTATGCCTTCGGTTTCCTGGAGGGCAGCCTGCTGACCCTGGCGGGCTTTCTCATCGGCAGCGCCATGGTGTATGCCCTGGTGAAAAGGTTCGGTGTGAAGCTGGTGGAGGTCTTCTTCGACCGGAAGAAGATCAATGAATTCAGCTTCCTGAAAAATCCGAAGAAAACCCGTGCCATCGCTTTGATTCTGATGACGATTCCTGGAACACCAAAGGATTTTCTCAGCTATTTTGCCGGGTTGACCCAGCTGAAATTGGAGGAGTGGCTGGCCATCGTGGCCATTGGACGGCTCCCGTCTCTGATCACCTCCACCGTCACCGGTGCGGCTGCCGGCAGTGAGAATTATGTCCTGTCCATTGTCATGCTCGGTGTGACCCTTCTGATCACCGCTGTAGGCGCCATTTACTACCGCTGTATCAGCAAGCAGCAGCGGGAAGAAGAATCCCAAAACGTGTAAGCAACACAACCGCCGCATATGTGGTTTTCCATAAGCAAAAATACCCGCCGGAATGGATCCGGCGGGTATTTTGATCTTGTCAGATGCTCTTGGCCTGTTTCAGGGCCTGGGCCAGCTGATCGGGGCAGGAAGTGCGCTTCATGCCGCAGGTGGTGCCTTCCAGGCGGGTGATGACATCATCAATGTCCATGCCCTCCACCAGGGATCCGATGCCCTTCAGATTGCCGTTGCAGCCGCCAATAAACTTGACGTTATGGAGCTTGTTCTCATCCACTTCGAAGATGATCATCTGGGCACAGGTGCCCTGAGTCTTGTATTCGTAACGCATAATATGATTTCCTTTCTGTATATGGCTTGATCCCTCAGCTATTGGATCAGGTCTGCGAATTTGGCGTCCACAAGGGCAGCCAGATCTTCCGGCGGAAGGAGCATCTGATGGCCCCGGGCGCCGGCGGATACGGCGATCTCTTCATAGAGCTGGCAGGTTTCGTCAATGAAGGTGGGGTATTTCTTCTTCATTCCCACGGGAGAGCATCCGCCCCGGATATATCCGGTAAGGCCCAGAAGCTCCTTGACAGGAATCATGACCATATTCTTGTCTCCGGCGGCCCTGGCTGCCTTTTTCAGATCCAGCTCGAAGCACACCGGAATACAGAATACGTTGATTCCGGTCCGTTCGCCCCGGGCCACGAGGGTCTTGAAGACTTCTTCAGCGGGCATGCCGATGGCAGCTGCGGCGTGGTTGCCGTTCAGGTCATGTGGGTCAAATTCATAGAATGCTTCCCGGCAGGGGATCCCTGCCTGCTGCACCAGACGGACTGCGTTTGTTTTTGATGCCATAAAAAATCACCGATATATATTATACGTTATTTTTGATCGCGGCGCAAGTATGAATTATACTGTTATTCCTGGTTATCCTAAAGAAAAGCCATACGGGAGGATATAATGATGGAACATCAGAATGAAAATAACAATGCTTCAGGCGCTGAACCCCTGATCCAGGATCTGGGTGCGGATCTGACCAAGGGGAAGCATGGAAATATCTACACCCTGACCATCATCGGCCAGGTGGAAGGGCATCAGGTCCTGCCGGAGAATGTGAAGACAACCAAATACGAACACATTCTTCCCCTGCTGGCGGGGATCGAGGAAGATGATGAGATTGACGGAGTATTGCTGCTGCTGAATACCGTCGGCGGCGATATTGAGGCTGGACTTGCCATTGCGGAAATGGTATCGGGTATGAAAAAGCCTTCTGTTTCCCTTGTGCTGGGGGGCGGACATTCCATCGGTATCCCGCTGGCGGTCTGTACAAAGCGCTCCTTCATTACGCCAACCGCATCCATGACGGTGCATCCTGTCCGAATGACGGGTCTTGTCGTGGGCGCGCCTCAGACCTACCGTTATTTCCAGCGGATCCAGGAGCAGATCGAAGATTTTGTTACGGCAAATTCCCGGATCTCCCGGGAACGGTTCGAGCGGTATATGATGGCGACAGGGGAGATGGCCACCGACGTGGGTACCATTCTCTATGGGAAGGAAGCCGTGGCCTCCGGTCTCATTGACGAGCTGGGCGGTATCAGCGATGCCCTGGCATGTCTGCGTGGGATGATCGAAAAGAGGTAATATTGAGGGGCGGATGAAGATCCGCCCCTCATTTCTGTTTTGATGCTGGAAATTATGTAAATTGGGACTGGAAATTGGATTCGATCTATGGTATAATAAAGTGTAAAATTATGAACGGAGGGATAGGTGTGGAACTTTCATGGCTGCAAAGCCTGGTTATGGGCCTGTTTTCCGGATTGACGGATATCCTGCCTGTCTCCTCGCAGGCCCATCAGACACTCCTTTTAACATTTTTCGGCGGCACGCAGATCCATCCTGCGCTCCGTCTTGTCATGCATGCAGCAGTGGTGATCACGCTGCTGTTTTCCTGCTGGGGCCAGATCGGTCGGATCCGGCGTCAGGTTCGGATCTCCCGGCAGCCGAAGCGGCGCAGAACCCGCGCCATCGACATGGCTGCCTTTCTGGATTCCAGGATCATCCAGACATCCGTCTGGACCATTGTTCCTGCGGTGCTCCTGTATGGGATCACATCCCGGCTGCAGGGCAGCCTGCTGTGGCTTGCAGTACTGAGCCTTCTGAACGCTGTCATTCTCTATCTGCCCGGGCTGTTTCCCACGGCTGACAAGGATTCCCGGCTGGTTACCCCCGGCGAGAGCTTGCTGATGGGCATCGGCACCGGTGCGGCTGTGCTCCCCGGTATTTCCTCCGTGGGTGTTTCCTATTCCGTCGGCATCCTTCACGGCGTTGACCGTACTTATATGATCCACCTGTCGCTGATGATGCATATGGTATTCACCGTGGGTCTGATGCTTCACGATGTACTGGATCTCCTGACGATGGGATCCCTTGCCCTGGACGGCGGCGCAATGCTGTGCTGCGGTCTGGGTGCCTGTGCAGCAGCGGCCGGAACAGCTCTGGGCGTCCGCATCCTGAAGCGTGTGGCCGGAAAGGCCGGCCTGACCGGCTTTAGTTTCTACAGCTTCGGCGTGGCCCTGCTGAGCTTTATTCTCTACCTTGTTCTTTAAGGAGGTATCCCATGGCGGGAAACAAAACAAGTCCCTTTCAGACTGAACAGGCTGCAAGGGTAAATAAAAACCGAAAGGGAGCCGCAGAGGCCAACACCAATGCGGCGCGTGTCGGCAGATCGCCGTCTCCTTTCCGGCTGTTTTACCATGCATGGCTGCCCTCCCGGTGGCTGGGGGGTATCATCTGCTGCAGTGTGGCGGTGATCCTCCTTGGCATGCAGATGGACCCGGAAGGTTTTCTGGTTCAGCTTCTGCGGGATTTGCTGCAGGGTCTGATCGGCAAGGGCGCGTTCTATGTATCCATTTTCGGTGCTGCCATCCTGGCATTTCTCTGCTTCCGCAGAAACACCACCAATCTTCAGCGGCGCACCGTCAGCATGATCAGCTTCATCGTGATGTTCGGTGTCCTGCACCACCTTTTTGTCAATGATGTCAGCCTGGATGATACCTGGCCCCAGCAGATCGTCAGCTTTTATGACAACGGCGTCACAGGCGCCAGCGGCGGATTTATCTGCGGCCTGATCGCTGCGCTGCTGCGTTACTTTCTGGGCAACCTGCTGGCGGTCATCCTCAGCTTTGTCCTGTTGGTCTGGTCTGTTTTCGGTATTATGGATATTACGCTGCAGGAACTGGTGACGGCGCTGATCGAGAAAATTGAGGCTGACGACGGCGAACTGTTTGGCAGACGTTCCGGCGGAAAGTATGTCCGCAGAGAGAGCGGTTCCGATGCAAAGTCTGCCCCGGATGGCACGATGGGATCTACCGACGATACCGAATCCGTATCTTTCTTCCGCAGTGTTCATGACCGCTTCCGCAGATTCAAGCAGGAACAGCTGGAGGCCTTCGAAAACGACGATTATTTCGACGATGACGATGAGGACGTGGAGGAAGTTCCCGTAGCGAAGCAAAAGCGGAAGACACCTGTGAAAGAGCCTGAAAAGAAACAGCAGTCCAAACCCAGGCCCAGACCTCAAACACCCGAGGAGAGAGCACGTGCTGCCCGGCTGCGGGAGATGATGAGTCAGATCGACGGCGATATTGAGCAGCCCGTTGCGGTAGCCGGCCCCAAAAAGAAGACCCGGGACGATTCTGACGATATCACGGTGATTTCGCTGCCTCCGGCGAAGCCGGACCCTGCCGTGCGGAAGGTCACTGCAAAGGAGGCGGCTGCCTCCGCTGCCCAGGTGACTGCTGAGATCGCCATGGGGCAGCAGATGCAGAAGCCTGTCTACAGCTTTCCTCCCATCAATCTTCTGAAAGCCCCCGGCCGCGGCGCTGCCGACGGCACTTCTGAGATGAAGAAGAATTCTGTTCGGCTCAATGAGACCCTGGAAAGCTTCAAAATCGACGCGCACATCATCAATGTGACCCGCGGCCCCAGTGTTACCCGGTATGAGGTGGAGCTTGACAAGGGTGTCCGCCTGAACAAGCTGACCACTGTGGCCGATGATATCGCCCTGAGCCTGGGCGTTTCCAGTGTGCGTATCGCACCGGTGCCCGGCAGGATCTCCGTGGTTGGTATTGAAGTACCCAATGTCATCGTGACCAATGTCAATCTCCGTGAAGTCATCGATTCCAGAGAATTCACCCGTTCCGTGTCCAAGTCCACCTTTGCCGTGGGCAAGGATATCGGCGGCAACTGCATTGTGGGCAATATCGCCAAGATGCCCCATATGCTGATCGCCGGTACCACCGGCTCCGGTAAATCCGTTTGCATGAACTCCATCATTATCAGCCTCCTGTACAAGGCAAGTCCTGAGGATGTGAAGCTGATCATGGTGGATCCCAAGATGGTGGAACTGGGCATCTACAATGATATTCCCCATCTGCTGATCCCTGTCGTCACCGATCCTAAGAAGGCCGCAGGTTCCCTGCAGTGGGCTGTCACCGAAATGATGCGCCGCTACAAGCTCATGTCCGATGCAGGTGTCCGTGATCTGGAAAGCTTCAATGCCGAGTGTGAGGAAGAGGACGGCAGGCTGCCCCAGGTGGTCATCATCATCGATGAGCTGGCTGACCTGATGCTGGTTGCCGCCAAGGAAGTGGAAGATTCCATCTGCCGCATTGCCCAGATGGGCCGTGCCGCCGGCATGCATCTGATCATCGCCACCCAGCGTCCCTCTGCTGACGTGATCACCGGCCTGATGAAGGCCAATATTCCCTCCCGCATTGCCTTCTCCGTGGCATCCGCCATGGAATCCCGCATCATCCTGGATACCCAGGGTGCCGAGAAGCTGGTGGGCAAGGGTGATATGCTCTTTGCACCCATTGGTACCGGCAAGCCCCAGCGTGTGCAGGGCTGCTTCGTCACCGATGCGGAGGTGGAAGCAGTCGCCACCTACGTCAAGGAAAACTATAAGGCGAATTACGACGCCGGCGTAATGGATCAGATCGAAAAGACTGCCATCAACACCGGCAAGAAGGGCGGATCCGCTCCTGAGCCTGAGGCCAGCGCCGAGGAACTGGACGGAGACGAGATGCTGCCTGCTGCCGTGGAAGTGATTCTGGAGACGGGACAGGCTTCCGTGTCCATGCTCCAGCGCCGTCTGAAGCTGGGCTATGCCCGTGCAGCCCGGATCGTGGATGAGATGGAGGAGAAGGGGATTGTCGGTCCCTTCCAGGGCTCCAAGCCCCGCTCCATCCTGATCACCAAGGAGCAATGGGAAGCAAAAAAGAACGGTTCTGCTCAAATGAGCATGGATGATATTCCCTTCGATGTGGATGATTCTGATGACATTCTTTAATGGATTTTCACAAAACAGCCCCGCAGGCATTGACCTGCGGGGCTGTTGACTTTAGACATTAGGATATTCTGAGCATTTCAAACCAATCCAGTTCAGTCAAATCCATGACCTGACCGTCTTCATTATAGAATTCTATCCCGGAATAATCATAGAAATAGGTGATTTCCATCTCGGATCCGCCCAACAGGGAACCGGCGTTTGGAATGACGAGCGCGAATGGTGTGTCGGGGTCAAGGGTATATGTGGTTCCGTTTTCGCATCGGATCTTTGCAATGCGGGGGGTATTCAGGGATAGGAGGATAAAGCTTCCCTGATATTCCCACAGGCACACGCAGCGCTCGATGGAGGTGGTATCTCCGCCGGAACGAAAAGCATAATCGGGATGACTGCTATTTTTGTTGATATAGATCCGAAACTCGGCCTCGCTCAAATCGTCAGGATAAAGCAGCACGGCGGCAATATTTTCGGTCATGGCGGTCCGGGCATGGAAGTCCTCATAGCCCATACAGGCTTTTTCCAGAATTTCTTCCTTCGTCGTGAGCCTGCTGTTGCTGATGTCAAAAACCAGGTCAAGACAAAACGCACCGATTCCAACGACCACCATCACCGCCGGGATCAGCACGGCCATGACCCAGGGCGGAACCAGGCGCCTGCGATGGGGTGCCGATTCGTTCAGGGATTTGTTGATATGCCGCTGATAGATCTGCAAATAACACAGAAGTGCCGCTGCCAGAACGAACACGCACACTCCGACAGCAAGGATAATTAAGCCAATGTCCATATGGGTTCTCCTTTCTGCTAAATTCCGAAGGCATCCTTGAAGATGTAATAGTAGCTTCTGGTCACATCCACTGTTCTGCCCCCCGCCATGGTCAGGATGAACTTCATCGAGAGGGTGGGGGTAATGCGCTTGACTTTCTTTTTCGCGATGATGACCGAATTGCTGATCCGCAGAAAATCAGCCGGGTCAAGGAGATTGGCGATTTTGTAAAGCCTGTCAGAAACCTGATAGGTGTCGGTTTCGGTGTTTACTTCCACATTGCGGCCATAGGTTTCGATCAGGATGATTTCACCAACAGGCAAAATAATGCGCGAACTCCCATCGCACTCCCGCACCGTCAGGTTGTCGATATAGCGGTTGCGTTCGCTGAGAACAAGGTCTGCGTCGTTGTCCACCATGATCCCATGGCTTTCCAGCTCGTTTTTTATTTCTTCGTATCGTTCCCGGCTGACAGCAAGCTGTATCTTCAAACGATTACCCCCTTTAAGCTTGGTATGATCAATATATCATTTCCAAAGTCTGTTTGCAACTGACAGGAAATACATTACAAATATCACAGCATGGATTGCGCAAAAGCCAGGTTTCCGATGGAAAACCTGGCTTTTTTACGGGGATGTTTACTTGCGAAGCGCTACGGCCCGGTCGATGATGGCGGCGGCGGCCTCGTCCTTGCTCAGCAGGGGCAGCTCAACAGTATCATCGGCAGTAATCAGTGTAATAATGTTGGTGTCCACACCGAAGCCGGCGCCTGCCTGCTTCAGATTGTTGGCGCAGATCATGTCCACATTCTTTTTGATAAGCTTGGCTCGGCTGTTTGCCACCATGTTCTCCGTCTCCATGGAGAAACCGCAGATCACCTGACCGGGCACACGGTTCTCACCCAGGAATTTGAGAATATCCTGGGTACGCTTGAGCGGAATGGACAGGTCGCCGTCCTTTTTCTTCATCTTGTTGTCGGCGTAGGCTGCGGGGGTATAATCCGCCACGGCGGCGGACTTGAAGATGAAGTCAGCATCAGCGTAATGGGCAGCCACGGCTTCAAACATATCCTGGGCGGACTTGATGTTCACGACCTTGACGAAGGGCGGGGGAGCGATGGCGGTGGGGCCGCTGATTAGGGTCACGTCCGCGCCCCGGAGCATGGCATTGCGGGCGATGGCATAGCCCATCTTGCCGGTGGAATGGTTGGTCAGATACCGTACGGGATCCAGAGACTCCTGGGTGGGACCGGCGGTGACCAGCACCTTTTTGCCTTCCAGATCATGGGGCAGCGCCAGGTGGCGTAACACGTGCTGCAGCAGATCCTCCGGCTCCGGCATCTTGCCCTTGCCGGTGGTGCCGCAGGCCAGGCGTCCGCTGGCAGGCTCAATAACCTCCCAGCCGTAGCGGCGGAGGATGTCCAGATTGTCCTGGGTCACAGGATTTTCATACATGTTGGTATTCATGGCGGGGGCAATGAGCTTGGGACAGCGGCAGGCAAGGACTGTGGTGGTCAGCATATCGTCGGCCAGGCCGTGGGCAAGCTTCGCCGCCACATTGGCGGTGGCCGGGGCGATGATCACCAGATCCGTCCGGGCAGCCAGGGAGATATGCTCCACCTGGTGGCTGAAATTCCGGTCAAAGGTATCAACCATCGTGCGCCGTCCGGTGAGCTGCTCAAAGACCAGCGGCGTTACAAACTTTGTGGCGTTCTCAGTCATGACCACTTCCACAGCGGCATGCTGCTTCACCAGGGCGGAAGCCAGGGTAGCGGCCTTATATGCGGCGATGGAGCTGCTGACGCCCAAGAGGACAGTTTTTCCTTTCAGCATAAGAATTCCTCCTCGAATAATCTAAGTGTATTATACCGGGAAATCTGTTTCCTGTAAAGCGCAGTTTTTTATTGCAATGTGAAGATGTGTTTTGTATAATTAAGCTGTGGCAATCTGCCACCAAATTGCGCTGTATCCGCATGGGCGGAACGGCAGCAGGAGGAATTGAATATGCATAAAAAGAAGCTGAACACAAAACGCATGGTTTTGCTTTCCATGCTGAGCGGTATTCTGCTGGTCATGTCCTTCACGCCCCTGGGCTATTTGAACATCGGCCCGCTGGCCATTTCCCTGAACATGATTCCGGTAGCCATCGCCGCGGTGGCCCTCGGCCCTTCCGGCGGTGCGTTTCTCGGCGCAACGTTCGGTGTTACCAGTTGTCTGCAGTGCGTGGGGATCGGCGGAAGCAGCCTGATGGGAACGGCCATGTTTGAAATCAGCCCCATTCTGACCATCATCCAGCGCTTTGTTCCCCGTCTGATGGCTGGTTGGCTGGCTGGACTGAGTTATCAGGGGCTTTGCAGGATCACCGGTCACGGCCGGGCCAGTTCCATCACCGGTTTTCTGGCTGCGCTGCTGAACACGGTTCTGTTCACCACGGCACTGGTGCTGCTCTTCGGCAATACCGAGTATCTGCGGCAGATGATCGGCGGGCAGAATATCATCGTCTTTATGTGTACCTTTGTGGGCGTCAATGCGGTGGTGGAAATGCTGGCGGCAACCCTGGCTGTGGGCGCTGTCTGCAAGGCGCTGGAAAAAACCAGACTCATCGGAGGAAAATAACATGCTTCTTGCAATTGATATCGGCAATACCAACATCGTCATCGGCTGTATCCGTGATGATGAGATCCTTTTCAAGGCTCGCATCGCCACCGACCGTCTGCGGACTTCCGATCAGTACGGCGTGGAGATCAAGAATATGATCGAGACCTTCGGCGTCAAGGTTTCCGAGATTGACGACTGCATCATCTCGTCCGTTGTGCCTCCGGTCTTCAACTCCGTCCGTACCGGCGTCATCAAGGTCATCGGCAAGCAGCCCATGGTGGTTGGCCCCGGCCTAAAGACGGGCCTCAACATCCATGTAGATGTTCCCAGTCAGGTGGGCAGCGACCGGATAGTCATTGCTGTGGCAGCTCTGGCGGAATACGAGGCGCCTTTGATCCTCATGGACATGGGCACCGCCACCACCATTGAAGTGGTGGAGCCGGACAATGTATACATGGGCGGCGTGATTTTCCCTGGCGTCCGGATCTCCCTGGATGCCCTGACCAGCCGCGCGGCACAGCTCCCCGGCATCAGCCTGGACCAGCCGAAAAATGTCATCGGTAAAAATACCGTCGACTGCATCCGCAGCGGCATGATGTACGGCACCGCTGCCATGATCGACGGTCTTATCGAACGTATCGAGGAAGAATTGGGGCACCCCTCCACCATCGTCGCCACCGGTGGTCTGGCCAAGTTCATTACCCCCCTGTGTAAGCGGGAAATCATCCTGGAGGGCGATCTGCTGCTGAAGGGCCTGAATATCCTCTACAAGAAGAACAAGAGGTGACCCATGGACAATCTTCTGGAGTTGATTTTCGGTTTGTTTGTCGAAGTTCCCATGGATCTGACCATGGAAAGCAGAAGCGTGAAGCCCTGGGTCAAGACGATGCTGATGTTCATCGCCATCAATTTTATGACTCTGCTCATGGCTTTGATCGCAATCGACGCCTATGGAGATCCGGACGCCGTGACAGACTGGTATGTCTCCCTGGCGGCGGCAGTCATTTTCTTTGCCGCATCTGTGATCGTTTGCATCATAGGTCACAAACGCAGCTGGCTGGGGAAGCGGGTCTGTCCGCTGCAAACGCCCACCGCTACCGTGTATCGGAATACACCCAATCCCGATGTGGTCATCCGCACAGCGTATCTGACGGATCTGGATGCCATTGCCGCGGTGGAAGCAGAATGCTTCCCGGCTGCGGAAGCTGCCACCCGGGAAGAGTTTGCCCACCGGCTGCGCCATTACGCGAATCATTTCTGGCTCATGTTTGACGCAGATAAGCTGATCTCCTTCGTCGATGGCTTCGTCACCGACGAGCCGGATCTGACGGACGAGATGTATGCCAATGCTGCCCTCCATAATGAGTCCGGTGCCTGGCAGATGATTTTTGGCGTCAATACCATCCCTGCCTACCGCCGCCACGGATACGCTGCTCAGCTCATCGAGCAGGCCATCCTGGATGCCAGGCGGCAGGGGAGGAAGGGCGTTGTCCTGACCTGCAAGCCTGAAAAAGTGCCCTATTACATGAAATTCGGATTCAAAAATGAAGGCATTTCCAAAAACTCCACCCACGGCGAGGCAATCTGGCACCAGATGCGCCTGACATTCTGAACTGCATCTATCGAACACCCATCGACTGATGGGTGTTTTTCTTTTTGGGTGCTATTCTTCATGGTATCCGCATAGGCTTGGGCAGGAGTGATGCAAATGAAGTGTGCGTGGAAGGAACTGCTGGCCATACTGCCGCCGAAGCTGCGGCAGAAGATCCCGAAGGATGACCTGTGGGAGATCAGGCTGCGGACAGGCTGCTCCACAGAATTGGTTGGAAGCCGGGGCAGCCTATGGCTGGATCCACCGGTGACGCGGGATGATCTGAGTTTTGTGGTCAATACCGCGTCGCGATATTCTCCCTGGACAGCCCAGACCATGGCCCGGGGCTATATCACAGCGCCGGGGGGACACCGCATCGGCCTGGGCGGGGAAGTAGTGGTGAATCAGGGGCAGATCACCGGCCTGCGGGAGGTGTATTCTCTGTGTATCCGTGTGGCGAGGGATGTGGGCGGGATCGGCCGGGCCTATGCCGGACTGTCCGGTTCTGTACTGATCGTCGGTCCCCCGGGAGCCGGCAAAACGACTATGCTGCGGGATCTCTGCCGGGAGCTGTCGCGGAAGGAAACGGTTGCCGTGGTGGACGAGCGCGGGGAGATCTTCCCGGCGGGGTTTGACAGGGGACAGGCTCTGGATGTGCTGTCTTTGTGTCCGAAACCCGAGGGCATTGATATGGCGCTGCGTACCCTCAGCCCATCCACAATTGCAGTGGATGAAATTACGGAGGAATCGGATGCCCAGGCGCTCCTCAAGGCGGGCTGGTGCGGTGTCCGTCTGCTGGCAACCGCCCATGGGGCAGATATTACAGACCTGAAAATCCGGCCGGTTTACCGGAGTTTAACGGAAAATCATCTCTTTGACCACGTTTTGATCTGCTTCCGGGACAAGTCCCGGCCTACGGAAAGGATGGACATATGAGTATCAAATGGATCGGTGCAATTCTGATCATTGCAGGCTGCGGCGGTGCCGGATTCACCATGGCCGCATCTTACGTGCGGGAAGAGCGCGCGCTGCGGTATCTGATCGGCGCGCTGGATTTTATGACCTGTGAGCTGCAGTTTCGTCTGACTCCCCTGCCGGATCTGTGCAGACGGGCCGGAAAGGAATGCCGCGGTGTTGTGGGGGAAGTCTTGAAGACATTGGCCGGGGAACTGGAAAACCAGATCACGCCGGATGCAGACAGCTGTATGTATGCGGCCATAAGCCGGGTGGAGGATCTGCCCCAAAGAGCCGGAGAAGCACTGCGGATGCTGGGTCGAAGTCTTGGGCGGTTCGACCTGGAGGGGCAGCTCCTGGGCCTGGAGCAGATACGCAGCCATTGCCGCAGGGAACTGGAACGCATGAGCGCAGACCGGGATCAGCGCGTCCGGGGGTATCAGACACTGGGCATCTGCGCAGGCGCCGCGCTTGCCATCTTGTTTGTGTAAGCCATGGAGATCGATCTGATATTTAAGATCGCTGCCATGGGCATCATCATTTCCATTCTGAATCAGGTGCTGATCCGCTCCGGCCGGGACGAGCAAGCCACCATGACCACCCTGGCGGGGCTTGTGGTGGTGCTGATGATGCTGGCCCAGAAGATCGCAGAGCTGTTCGACCTGGTCAAGCGTTTGTTTGATTTCTGATGGGGCTGTATTGGAAAGCCGCGGCAGCCGTGCTGCTGGCGGTGGTGATGATGCTCATGCTGCGGCGCCAGGAGATTGGCGTACTTCTTGGGATCGCGGTATGTGCCATGGTTGCTGTGGCAGCGATGGATTATCTGGATCCCGTAGCGAAGCTGCTGCATTCACTGGAGGCGCTTGGAAATCTGGACACGGAAATGGTCACGATTCTGCTGAAAACGGTTGGCATCGGTCTGGTGACAGAAATCGCCTCCATGATCTGCACCGACAGCGGCAGTGCCTCTCTCGGAAAGGCGGTACAGCTGCTGGGAACATCTGTGATATTGTGGCTGTCTGTTCCGCTGTTTACGGCGCTGCTGGATCTGATTCGTGAGATTTTGGAGGGATTATGAGAAAACTGATCCTGTGTCTGGCGCTGCTGATGGTGCTGTGTATGCCGGTGAGTGCTCTGGAGATCACGGCACCGGAGGTGCCCGCAGCCGGGGCGCAGATTATGCCGCAGCAGACACAGAGTTTTGCAGATGCGGTACTGGAGATCCTGGGTGACGCTGTATCATTGCTCCGGCCGGATTTGAAAGAGGCTGCCGTATCCTGTTTCGGGGTGCTGGCGGTCGTGGTGGCACTGTCGGTTTTGACATCATTTCCCGGCGGGCATGGAAAAATCACAGAATTTGTGGGGGTATTGGTGGTAGGCGGACTGCTGCTGCGACCTGCAGATTCTCTGATCAGCCTTGCTGCGGATACGGTAGAACAGCTCAGTGAATACGGAAAACTGCTGCTTCCTGTTATGACAGCGGCGCTGGCTGCCCAGGGGGGCGTCACATCGTCCGCGGCGCTGTATACAGGAACTGCGGTATTTGACGCCCTGCTCAGTGGATTGATTTCAGGAGCACTGGTACCGGTGATCTACCTGTATCTGGCATTGGCGCTGGGTTGCTGCGCACTGGAGGATTCCGCGCTGCAAAAAATGCGCGACGGGATCAAAGGTGCTGCCACCTGGTGTCTGAAAACCGTTCTTTATGTCTACACTGGCTATATCACCATTACCGGTGCCGTCAGCGGAACGGCGGATGCGGGAGCGCTGAAGGCCGCAAAACTGACCATTTCGGGTGTGGTGCCTGTGATTGGGGGAATTCTCTCTGACGCGTCAGAGGCGGTTCTGGTCAGCGCGGGAACGGTCAAAAACGCAGCAGGCATCTATGGTATGCTGGCGATTTTGGCAGTGTGGATCGGTCCGTTTCTTCGCATCGGTTCCCATTACCTGATCCTGAAAGCCCTGAGCACCATCTGTTCTGTATTTGAAATGAAGTCCGTCACACGGCTGGTCGAAGACTTTTCTGCGGCCATGGGACTGCTGCTGGCCATGACGGGGGCCGTATGTCTGATGCTGATGATCAGTACCATCTGTTTTATGAAGGGGGTGGGCGGATGACGAGCGCCGCATCCTATATCCTGACAGTGACCGCTGCGGCAATGCTGGCTGCCATCGTCAAGAATCTGGCGGGGAAGGGCACCATGGGCGCTCTGGTGAGATTGCTTGCAGGCATTTTTATGGCCCTGGTGATCCTGTCACCGGTCATGGAGCTGGAGCTGCCTGAGATGGAAAACTGGCTGAAGGATTTCCGGATGGACGGCCAAAATGCAGCGGCGGAGGGACAGTCGATGGCTGGCGAAGCATCCCGGGAGATTATAAAAGCCCGGACGGAAGCATATATTTTGGACAAAGCCGCTGCCTGCGGCGCCGTGCTGGAGGCGGATGTCAGCCTGGACGATTCCGGTCTGCCCTGTAAAGTCGTATTGCGCGGCAGCGTTGCTCCGGCTGTAAAGGCCCGGCTGACACAATGGATCCGGACAGACTTGGGCATTGAGGAGGAGGTGCAGCATTGGGGCGGATAAATGTGATGGAATTGGTCAGAAAATACCGCTATGTACTGATCGTTGCGCTGGCCGGTCTGGGCTTGATGCTGCTGCCGTCACAGACGGAGGAGAGTCCGCCGCCGGCGGTGCAGGCGGAGGAAGCACCTGACATGGAGACCAGGCTGGAATCGATACTCAGCCGGATCAGCGGCGCCGGAGAAGTGGCCGTGATGCTGACAGAGGCGTCGGGAGAGGAGATATTTTATCAGACCGACAGCGATGGCACCGACACGGTACTGGTAACGGACGCTGAACGGAACGAAAGGGGCCTTGTCAGGACGCGGCAGCCTCCAACATATCAGGGTGCTGTTGTGGTGTGCAGCGGAGCAGACAGCGCGACAGTCCGTCTGGCTGTTGTGGAGGCGGTGTCCAACGTAACAGGTCTGGGAAGCGATAAGATCACTGTGTTAAAAATGAAACAGGAGGAATGAAATATGAAGCAATGGAAGAAAAACCTGGTGGCTGCCGCGGTACTGGTGACAGTGTGTACCGGAATCTACCTGAACTGGCTCTATACCGATGAGCAGACGGCCGGAGATCTGACCGACAGCCTGAATGCAGAAAAGGTAATGTCCGATGAGCTGCTGGTGCTGTCCGGCGATGCAGAGGTTCTTTCTGAGGAGCTAGATACCGCGGGAGACTACTTCGCAGCCGTTCGGCTCTCCCGGCAGCAGGCGAGAGACAGCGCTCTGGAGCTTCTGCAGGAGGCCATGGCCTATGATGAGGGCAGCAAAGCCGCAGAATCCTCTGCCCAGCTGGAGGATATCGTACAGACGGCCCTCAGCGAAGCAACCATTGAGAGCCTGATTATCGCCAAAGGCTATTCTGACTGCGTGACCTATATGAATTCCGACGGTGTATCCGTTGCTGTGGCAGCACCGGAGGGGGGGCTGCAGCCTGCGGACGTGGCGGTCATCGCAGATATCGTCATGACCCAGTCGGAATATACCATGGATGAAATCCGCGTGGTGGAAGTCCAGTAAGCGGGATATTGCGCCAGCCTGCGTCCAGTGTCCGGGACGCAGGCTGTTTTCCTTAGAATGTTTACCAAAACAACGAATGCAACCAATAGTTGACAGCAAAATGATACATAATGTTACAGTTTCCGATTTTTTACAGCAATCAGCGATACCGCTGTTTCTTCGAAAGAACAACTGTATCATGTCATCAATTAACCATCAAAAACCATCTGAATACCGTATTTTTATAAGATTTTATGAACATTTCTCCCTTCGTATTGAGTTCAAAGAATCTTCATGATAAAATGACAGCTAATATGACTGGAGGAATACGGTATGGATTATCTGAATGAGCAGATCCGTCTGCTTCAGCAGAAGGTTTCGAGAAAAAAACATCTGCACGCCCGTGTCTGTAACCTTCGGGGACAGCGCAGTGCACTGCAGTATAAGATCGCTGCCCTGCAGACCAGCGCCATGAAGGAAGAAGCGGATGTTGTCAGACTGGAGGGCAGAAGCCTGGCCTCGTTTTACTATAATGTGATCGGCAAAATGGACGAAAAGCTGGATCAGGAACGCCGGGAGGCCTACGCTGCCCGTGTCAAATGTGATGCCGCCGTCCGGGAATTGGACGCGATTGAACGTGATCTGGCCCAGTGCAGTACAGAACTGAATGCCCTGGACCTGTGTGAGGAGCATTACCGCCTCTGTCTGGAAGAAAAAGCAGCAGCCATCAAGGCCTCCGGGTTTCCGGATGGGCTTCAGATCCTGCGGCTGGAGACGCTGATCCAGCTCCGGGAATGCCATATGAAGGAATTAAATGAAGCGCTCGACGCCGGCAAAGCCGCCCTTTTTACGGCGATGCAAATTCAGTCTTCTCTGGAAAGCGCCGAGGCGCTTGGCACCTGGGATATGTTCGGCGGAGGGATGCTGACGGATCTTGCGAAACATGAACATCTGGACACAGCCCAGACCATGGTCGAGAAGCTGCAGATCCAGCTTCGCCGTTTTCAGTCGGAATTGACAGATGTTTCCATTGATGCAGATCTGCAGATCAGTGTGGAGGGATTTACCTGTTTTGCGGATTTCTTCTTTGACGGCCTGTTTGCGGACTGGGCAGTCATGGATCGTATCGGCCAGACCAGGAGCCGTCTGCGCAGAACCAGCGATCTAATCAGTCGGGTGATCAGACAGCTGGAGGAGCAGACCGGCGCGACTGCATCTGAGATGGAAAACGACCGCCATAATCTAAACACCCTGATCATCAACGCATAATACACACCGCCGCCGGATCATTTCCGGCAGCGGTGTGTTTTTTCTTGCGTATGGCTGAGAATTGTGATATAATCCAAACATACGAACGATATTGGGGGGTATGAAAGATGAAGTCCTATATTGCAATCGATCTGAAGTCTTTCTATGCCTCTCAGGAGTGCGTGGAGCGGGAGCTGGATCCCATGAGTACCAATCTCGTGGTGGCTGACGGCAGCCGAACGGAAAAAACCATCTGCCTGGCGGTGTCTCCGTCGCTGAAAGCCTTCGGAATTTCCGGCCGGGCAAGGCTTTTTGAGGTGATCCAGCGGGTGAAGGAGATCAACGCCATGCGTCTGACCCGGGCACCGGGCCGGAAATTCACCGGGAAGTCCTGTGATGCCAATGCCCTGAACGCGGATCCGTCTCTGGAGCTGGATTACATCATCGCCCCGCCCCGGATGGCCCATTATATGGAATGCTCCACCAGAATTTATGAGATCTATCTGAAATACGTGGCGCCGGAGGATATCCATGTTTATTCCATCGATGAGGTCTTCATTGATGCCACGCCGTATCTGAAGACCTACGGTCTGACGCCCCGGGAGTTTGCCCGGAAGCTGATCTACGAGGTGCTGGAGAACACCGGCATCACAGCCACGGCAGGCATCGGCACCAACCTCTACCTTTGTAAGATCGCCATGGACATCGTCGCCAAGCGGACGGAGCCGGATGAATACGGTGTCCGCATTGCCCAATTGGATGAAATGTCCTACCGGCAGACCCTGTGGGGACACCGCCCCCTGACGGATTTCTGGCGGGTAGGCAGGGGATATGCCCGGAAGCTGGAAAAGCACGGCATCTTCACCATGGGCGACATCGCCCGGTGTTCCATTCATAATGAGCAGCTGTTTTACAAGCTCTTTGGCATCAACGCAGAGCTGCTCATCGACCACGCCTGGGGATGGGAGCCCACCACCATCGCCGACATCAAGGCCTACCGCCCCACCACCAATTCCCTTGGCTCCGGTCAGGTCCTCCATGAACCCTACACCTGGGACAAGGCGCGGATCATCGTCCGGGAGATGGTGGATCTTCTGGTGCTGGATCTGGTGGACAAGGGGCTGGTGACAGATCAGATCGTGCTGACGGTGGGCTACGACCGGGAGAATCTGACGGATCCGGAACGCCGGAAGCACTACCATGGTGAGGTCGTCCGGGATCCTTACGGCCGGGAGATCCCCAAGCATGCCCACGGAACCGCCCATCTGGAGCGGATGACGTCCTCCACCCGCCTCATCACTGACGCCATGATGAATCTCTTTGACCGCATCACCGATCCCAATTTGCTGGTGCGGCGGGTGAATATCGTGGCGTGCCGGATCACCCCGGAGGTGGAGGTGCCCCCGGAGGAAGCGGCGCAGCTGGATTTCTTCATGGACTACGCCGCAAAGGAAAAAGAAAATCTGGAACTTGAACGGGAAAAACGCCGCCAGCAGGCGGTGCTGGCCATCCGCAAAAAATTCGGCAAAAACGCCATCCTCAAGGGCATGAACTACCAGGAGGGGGCAACGACCCGGGACAGAAACGCCCAGATCGGCGGGCATAAGGCTTAGAAAGGAAAACGATATGAATAAAATAGCAAAAGTGATAATTATTGTAGTGATCACGATACTGGCTACCTTTGCAGTCCATCAGGTTTTGACGGAGAAATATGCTGATTGGGTCAGTACTGATGGCGAGATTACAGATGTCAGGTTCTATCATTCAAAACGCAGGAAACGCGCCGATGTCTACAGTTATGAGATTTATTATACCTACAACGTAGATGGAAAGACTTATGCTGGTGTTGATGGCTACATGGGTAAAGAATCCGATACCGATGCCGCCGCTGGACAGGCCGTGACGGTCTGGTATGACCCGGATGATCCTTCATCTTCTTCCTTTCATAAACCATCTTCTGGATTGTGGCCGTTTGCCACATTTCTGATTGGGCTCTATCTGATTTCACAAACATTAAAAAGTGACACACAAACAAAGAAAGGTCGGAAATATCGTGTCCATCAGCAATAACCAGGATAAAACCTTTATTTTTGAATCCATGTCCGTTCCCCGCGCTCTGGCGGTAATGGCGATCCCCACCATCATCAGCCAGATCATCACCCTGGTGTACAACATGGCGGACACATGGTTCATCGGCATGACGGACAACCCCTACATGGTGGCCGCGTCCAGTCTGGTGGGCACCATCTACCTGCTGACCACCGGTATCGCCAATATCTTCGGCGTGGGCGGCGGCAGTCTGGTGGTGCGGCTGCTGGGAAGCAGGGATCACGAGGAAGCCCGGAAGGTGGCGAGCCTGAGCCTTGTGATGGCGGGCGTTGCATCCCTGGCATTCTCCGTGCTGTGCCTTATCTTCATGGATCCGCTGCTGAGGCTGTTGGGCGCCAGCGGCAATACCATCGGCTACGCCCGGCAGTACCTGTTCTGCGTCGTCGTTCTGGGCGCGGTACCCACAGCCCTGGGCAGCGTCATGAGCGCTATGCTGCGCAATGTGGGATATTCCCGGGAAGCCGGCTTCGGCATGGGGCTGGGCGGCGTGCTGAATGTGATCCTGGATCCCATCTTCATGTTTGTGCTGCTGCCGCAGGGGTATGAAGTCCTGGGCGCGGCCATCGCCACCATGCTTTCCAACGTGATCGCCTTCGGTTACTTTGTGGTAATTTACCGCCGGGTGGCAGGGGAGACCCTGCTGGCAATCCCGCAGCGGATCGAAAAGATCCGCGCTGATTCCATGGCGTCCATCTTCTCCGTGGGCGTGCCTGCCGCCATGACCCTGGTGCTGTATGACCTGACCAATATGGTCATCAACCGGCTCTCTTCTGCCCACGGCGACATTGAGCTGTCCGCCATCGGCATCGTGCTGAAGGTGGAGCGGCTGCCCCAGAATATCGGCATCGGTATTTGCCTGGGAATGATGCCGTTGGTCGCCTACAATTTCGCTTCCAAAAACAGAAAACGCATGATGGATGTCTACAAGGCAGCGGGGATTGCCGGCTGCGGCGTGTGCCTGCTCAGCCTGGTGCTCTACCGCAGCTTTGCGCCGGTATTTATCAACGCTTTCATTGATGACCCCGCTACGGTGGCCTTTGGCACCCATTTTCTGCAGATCCGGGCTTTTGCCGCCATCTTCATGTTCCTGAGCTTCCATATGGTCCATTTCATGCAGGCGGTGGCGAAGGGCAAGACCTCTTTCTGGCTGGCAGTCATCCGGCAGCTGTGCCTGAATATTCCCATATTGTTTCTGCTGGACCGTCTCTTTGGCATGACCGGCATCGTCTGGACCCAGACCGTGGCAGACGCCATCAATGTGGTGATCTCCTACATCATTTTCTTCACCATGATCAGGAGGGGGAAGCTGTGAGCGGATACGACGATATCATCAACCTGCCCTATCCGCGGAAGCCGGAGCGGATGTCCAATTACGACCGGGCGGCACAATTCGCACCCTTTGCGGCTCTGACCGGCCATGGAGAAGCCATCGCTGAGACCGCCCGGATCACCGAATCTGCTGTGGAACTCAGTGACGACGGTATCGCCATCCTGAACGAAAAGCTGCGGAAACTGGAGGTGGGGGAGCAGGTGAGCGTCATCTACTTCCAGCCCGACAGCCGCAAAGCCGGCGGCGCCTATGTGCGCTACACGGGAAATGTCAAGAAGCTGGACAACTACCGCAGCACCCTGGTCATGGCCGAGGGAGCGGAGATCCTCTTCTCCCGGATTGTGGATATCATCAAATAATTGGGAAGAATTTCTATTGTATTTTTCTGGATTTCGTGGTACAATAACAAAAAGTATGTCGTGTCCCTGTGCACGTCAATGATATAGGAGGTTATCCCAATGGCTGAGAACAAACAGTACATCACCCAGACCCATGAAAATGGCAATGTCATGATCTCTGAGGAAGTCGTTTCCACCATCGTTATTCATGCAATCGAGGAAGTTGAAGGCGTGGCTCCCGTGCCCGTCCGCAACGACCTGCTCAATAAGAGAAAGCTCGTCAAGATCGCAATCGCCGAGAACAATGACCTGTCCATCGACGTTACCATCTTCGTCAAGTTCGGCAATTCCGTCGTGGAAGTGGCCAAGGCTGTTCAGCAGAACATCATTGACGCTGTCGAGTCTGTCACCGGCGTGAAGGTCGTTGTTGTCAACGTCAGCGTCAGCGGCAGCGCCAAGCAGTAAGGACGGGGACTTTATGACAAGAGGTAACGCCAGAGAACTGGCAGTTCATCTGATCTACGGCCGTGTCTTTACCGGTGAAGAGCCTCAGAGTGTGGTCTCCACCCGGCTGAACAAGGATTACTACAAGCTGCTGAGCGAGGACAACGAGGTCTATACCGAGCGCCCCAGCCGCATCCAGGTTGCATACCTGGATAAGGTGGTCAGCGGCGTTGCCAACCGGGAGGAAGAGCTGAACGCACAGATTCAGAAGTTCTCCATCGGCTGGGATATCAGCCGTATCTCCAAGCTGACCCGCTCCATCATGCAGCTGGCACTTTTCGAGATCCAGTACATGGACGACATCCCCACCGGTGTCGCCATCGCCGAAGCCGTGCGCATCGCCAAAAAATACGATACCGATGAGACCGGTTCCTTCGTCAACGGCATCCTGGGCGCTTTCGCCCGGAGCCTCACCAGTACCGAGGAATAACTATGAGCGTCATTGGCATCGATACCAGCAATTACACCACCTCCATTGCCTTCTTCGACGGTGTGGGCGGTGAGAATTGCTCCAGGCTGCTGCCCGTTCGTCAGGGTGAGCTTGGTTTGCGTCAGTCCGACGCTGTCTTTGCCCATATCAAGAGCCTGCCGGAGCTTTCCGGCAGGCTGTTTGACCTTATGGGCCAGCAAAATATTACCGCCGTAGGCGTCAGCACCCGGCCCCGGGCGGTGGAGGGCAGCTATATGCCCTGCTTCATGGTGGGTTACTCCCACGCGAAGATGCTCGCCGACGCTTTTCACGTGCCACTGGTGGAGGTTTCCCATCAGCAGGGCCATGTGGCCGCCTCCCTGTGGAGCGCGGGACATCTGGAACTGATGGACCGGCCCCATCTGGCCTGGCATCTGTCCGGCGGCACCACGGAGCTGCTTCTGGTGGAGCCAGATGGGAAAAATGTGCGATGCACGCGCGTCGGCGGCACCACGGATATCTCCGCCGGTCAGCTCATTGACCGTACCGGTCAGCTGCTGGAGCTGCCGTTTCCTTCCGGAAAGCACATCGATGCGCTGAGTAAGGAAGCTTCCATGAGGGAGACTTTCAAGGTCAAGTGCCCCGGTCTGGAATTCTCCCTGTCCGGCGTCCAGAACAAGGTGCAGCAGTTCCACCAGAAAAACGGCGTCCCCGCCGAGACCGCAGCCTACGCGCTGCGCTGCGTGGCCGGGGCAGTTTTCCAGGCAACACAGAATGCATTGAAGGAATATCCCGGTCTGCGGGTGGTTTTCTCCGGCGGCGTGGCGTCCAACTCCATGCTGCGTGAAGTAATCGCGCCCCTGGATCCGGTTTTCTCCCAACCCCAGTTTTCCACCGACAACGCTATGGGCGTTGCGGTTCTGACTCATCGACTGACTCAGGAGTGATACCATGGCACAGCAGGTTCTGTCCATTACACAACTGAATGAATACATCCGGGGCAGGCTGGATGCCGATCCGCTGCTCACCGGCGTTGCCGTCCGGGGCGAGATCAGCAACTATAAGCTCTATCCCTCCGGCCATCACTATTTCACCCTGAAGGATGAATCTTCTGCCCTGAAATGCGTGATGTTTAAGGGCAATGCTGCCCGTCTGCGGTTCCGGCCGGAAAACGGCATGAAGGTCATCGCCATGGGCAAGGTCTCAGTCTATCCCCGGGACGGCGCCTATCAGCTCTACTGTACCGCCATGGCCATGGACGGCATTGGCGACCTCTATGCCGCCTTTGAGCAGCTGAAGGCGAAGCTTGCTGCCCAGGGGCTGTTCGATCCTGCCCACAAGAAGCCCCTGCCCAGATTCCCCGGTACCATCGGCATCGTCACCAGCTCTGCCGGCGCTGCGGTACATGATATGCTGCGGATCCTGCGAAAGCGCTATCCCCTGACCCGGGTGGTGCTGTTGCCTGTCCGCGTCCAGGGCGCGGAAGCCCCCGGGGAGATCGCCGCCGCCATCCGCTATGCCAATTACTACCAATTGGCCCACCTGCTCATCGTGGGCCGCGGCGGCGGTTCTATTGAGGACCTGTGGGCATTTAATGATGAGAGGGTGGCCCACGCCATCTACGAATCCCGGATCCCCGTCATTTCCGCCGTGGGTCACGAGCCGGATGTGACTATTTCTGATTTCGTGGCCGATCTGCGGGCGGCAACGCCTTCCAATGCGGCGGAGCTGGCGGTGCCTGATCAGGATGCCCTGCGCCAGCAGCTGGATTCCATGTCGGCCGCTATGGCTACAGCCATGGAGCGTCAGTTAAAAGCCGCACGGCAGCACTTAAATGTATTGTCCGGTAGTCCCGCCCTGCGCAGCCCCACGGGATATCTGGATCAGAAGCGGAAGAATCTGGAACTGCTGAAAAATCGCCTCCTTTCGGCGGAAAATCAGACCGTCTCCCGCAATAATCAGAGATTTATCGCACTCACCGCCAAGCTGGACGCCATGAGTCCCCTGAAAGTCCTGACCCGGGGATACGCTGTGGCGGAAAAGGAAAGTGGCGGGATCCTTCGTTCGGTGCGGCAGGTCAAGGCAGGGGAGAAGATCACCGTTTCCCTCAGCGACGGTAGCCTCACCGCCAAAGTATCGGAAGTAAAGGAGAATGGGTAATGAACCAGGATAATAAGACCTTTGAACAGTCCATGCAGCGGCTGGAACAGATCGTCCGGGCCATGGAGCGGGGCGATGTGGCGCTGGAAGAGTCCCTGAAGCTTTTTCAGGAGGGCACCGAACTGGTGCGCAGCTGCGGCAAGCTCCTGGATGACGCCCAGCTCCAGGTTCAGAAAGTCATGACCGCTGCCGACGGCAGCCCCGTAATGGAGGAATTCGAAGATGCGTGATTTTGAAAACCGTACTGCCGAATACAAGCAGCAGATCGAGAAGTTCCTGAAGGATTTTTACGCGCCTTTCCACGCCGAGCCTCAGAAGATCCTGTATGACGCCATGGAATACAGCCTGCTGGCCGGCGGCAAGAGGCTGCGCCCTGTGTTCGCCTTTGATTTCTGCCGGATGTGCGGCGGGGACTGGAAGAAAGCCACCCCCTTTGCCGCCGCCGTGGAGATGATCCATACATACAGCCTGATCCATGACGATCTGCCCGCCATGGACAATGATGACTACCGCCGGGGCAGGCTCACCAACCACAAGGTTTTCGGTGAGCCCATGGCCATCCTGGCCGGCGACGCGCTGCTGACGGATGCTTTCGCAGTCTGCACCATGACGGAGCTTCCCAATCCTGCCAATATGGGCTTCGCTGTGGCGCTGCTGGCGGAATGCGCCGGCAGTTTGGGTATGGTGGGCGGTCAGGTGCTGGACATCCTGGCTGAGAGCCGTGAACTGACCGAGAAGGAAGTCATCGACATCCAGTCCCGGAAGACCGGCCGTCTGATCAATGCCGCCTGTGTTCTGGGCGTCATCGCCGCCGGCGGTTCCGGCGAACAGATCGAAGCCGCTGCAAAGTTTGCCGGCTGTCTGGGGCTGGCGTTCCAGATCCGTGATGACATGCTGGATGTCATCGGCACCCAGGAGGAAATGGGCAAGGGCGTGGGCACCGACGAAAGCAAGAATACCTTTGTCAAGCTCTACGGCCTTGAAAAGTGTGAGGAGCTGGTGCAGAAATACACCAATACCGCCATCGAAGCCCTCTCCGCTTTCCGGAATACCGAATACATGGCCGACCTGGCCAGGAGCCTGACGGAGCGACGTGTGTAATGCAGATGCTGTTTCCCCTGCAGGATCTACAATATCGGGATTTTCAGCGGAAGCTGATTCCCGGCCTGAATCCGGATCGGATCATCGGTATCCGCACCCCTGATCTGCGGCGGATGGCAAAGGAGTTGACACTGGAGGATCTGGGGCCGCTTCCCCATAGGTATTTCGAGGAAAATCAGCTTCATGCCTTTATTCTGGCGCGTGAAAAGGATTTTGATGCCGTCATCCGGGAGACAGATCGTTTCCTGCCGTATGTGGACAACTGGGCCACCTGCGACCAGCTGAGTCCGAAATGCTTCTGCCGGCACCGCGCGGAACTTCTGCCCCACATCTGCCGCTGGCTGGCATCCGGTCATTCCTATACCGTTCGCTTCGGCATAAAGATGCTGATGGATCATTTTCTGGAAAAAGACTTTCTTCCGGAGTATCCCCAATGGGTGGCCGGGGTCCGGTCAGGGGACTACTATGTCCGCATGATGCAGGCCTGGTATTTTGCAACAGCCCTGGCAAAACAGTATGATGCCGTATTTCCATTTATTTCGGAACATCGACTTGATGAATGGGTCCATAACAAAACCATACAGAAAGCCATGGAAAGCTACCGAATTCCCCTTGAGAATAAGGAAATATTGAAACGATACCGCATAAAATAAGGGACAGCAGCAAGCTGTCCCTTATTTTTATTCACTAAGCCACCTGAGCGCACAGCAGACATGGATCGCAGCGCCCACGGGGAGGGCGTCCTCATCGAAGCGGACTTTCGGATGGTGCAGGGGATGGGTATAGCCCTGGCTGGGATTTCCGGCGGCCAGCGCCACCATGACGGATGGCACTTTCTGGCTGATATAGGCAAAATCCTCGGAGCCGCCCGCCGAGGGGCCGCCGCCCGGGTTCAGTTCCCGGGTAGTATAGGCACAGGTGGATCCCAGCAGATCCTTCAGATAGTTAGCTGCTTTTTTCGACAGCCCGGCGTCGTTGTCCAGACATGGACAGCCGCTGCCGAAGCTAACCGTTGCTTCTGCCCGGAATGCGGCGGCAATTCCCCGGGAAATCTCGGTCATCCGTTTTTTCAGATGTGCCCGCAGATCCTCATCCAATGTTCGGATCGTCCCCTCCATGGTGACGGAATCGGCGATGGCATTGGGCGCACTGCCGCCGCGGAGGGTTCCGATGGTGAGAACGGCTTTGTCATTGATGCCCAGTTCCCTGGCCTGGATCTCCTGGAGAGCGATGATGATGTGGGCTGCGGTGGTGATGGCGTCCACGCCATCCTGGGGAGCGGAGCCGTGGCAGCCGCGTCCATGGACTTCGATGGTGAAATAATCCGCCGCCGGAGCACTGACGCCGGGGGAGGATACGATGGCCGTACCCGTGGGCAGGGGAGCGCCCACGGTGACATGGATCATCATGGCCGCATCCACACCCTCCAGGGCACCGTCAGCGATCATGTCGCCCGCGCCCTGGAAAATTTCTTCTGCCGGCTGAAAAAACAGGCGTACTCTGCCGTTGAGTTCTGATTCGTGGGCTTTCAGAAGTTTTGCTGCCCCCAGCAGCATGGCGGTGTGCAGATCGTGCCCGCATGCGTGCATATTGCCGTTGGCTGAGGCGTAATCCAGTCCGGTTTCTTCCTGAATGGGAAGTGCATCCATATCGGCACGCAGCAGAATGGTTTTCTTACCATGGCCAATATCGGCAGTCAGGCCGCATCTGCCGCAATCCTTGGGTGCATATCCCATTTTGATCAGCTGTTCCCGGACGTATGCCTTGCTCCGGTGCAGATCAAATCCGGTCTCCGGCCAGGCATGGATTCGTCTGCGGTGGGTCACCAGCTCGCTGCGCATTTCCTTTGCTTCGTGCAGCAATCGATTCTTCATAGAATCCCTCCTTTTGGGGTATTATACCACAGACCGTGATGAAGAATCCGTAAATTTTTGTAAATCCGTGTTTACAAATATGGATTTGCGAAGTATCATAAAGAAAAAACGAAAGGGGAATTCCCATGGAAAACAAGAAACTCTACCGCATCGAACAGGGCAAGAAGGTCTGCGGCGTCTGCGGCGGCATTGCCGAATATTTCAATATCGATCCCACCGTCGTGCGTGTTGGTTGGGCTGTGGTCAGCGTTTTCATGCACGTTGGCATCCTCGCCTATATCGTCTGCGCACTGGTGATGCCCGTCAAAAATGAACTGATGTAACGAAGAACCCCCGAAGCTAATGTGCCGGGCGCGTAAGGAAGTTTTTTAATACGGTTTGGAGTAACCCCATTTCTGGGGTTACTCCTTTTCCATTTTATGCGGAGAAACGGTATGCACCGGGATTGGCCTGAATTTCGCGGATCATTCTGCGGATCTCTTCCTCCGTGGGAATATCGATCAGACCGACAGCGGTGAAGTATATATCTACCTTCACAAAACAATGACCGCTGGATTTGTCGTTGTTATGGACTTCAATCCGCTTGATCAGCGTATTTACGACTGTCGGTGTCAGTTCCTTCAAATCCGTACACTCCCGAAGCGTGTTCAGAAGCAGGCGAAGATTTACCGTTTCCTTTTCCATTTCCCGAAGGCGGTTCTCACTCGCTTCCACAATGGCGATCAGCGACTTTTGCTCCGCTTCGTAATTGGCGGACATTCCGGCAAATCGTTCATCAGAAATCTTTCCCAGCACATTATCCTCATAGATCCGTTCAATCAACTTGTCCAATTCCTGGATTCTCCTCTTACTGATGGAGATGGTGCTCTTTAGCTGCTGCTTCTCCGCTTTCTTTCCCACCGTGGTTTTCTGTGCCATCATATAGAGAAATACAGGCTCATAGCATCGAACGAAATCCGCCAGATTACGAATCGCTTCGAGAACGATCTTTTCGAGGACTACATTGCGGATATAGTGAATCGTGCAACTGCCTCTTCCGCTTTTATACTCAGCGCACCGAAAGAATTCCTGATTTGGCTTCAGACTCTTGGAGGCGCAGAAGTGAAGCTTGGAACCGCAGTCCGGGCAGAATACCAGTCCGGAGAACAGACTGGTTCTCCCGGTTGCTGTGGGTCTGCGCCGGTTTTCACGGAGCTCCTGGACACGGTTGAAGGTATCTTCATCGATGATAGCATCCTGGGTGTCAGGGATGATCTGCCATTCCTCCCGGGGTTTGTACACAGTCTTATGGACCTTGTAGCTGACCGTGGTGGTCATAAAATTCACAGTACATCCTGTATACTGACGGTTTGCCAGCATGTTCTCAATGGTACTGTCTGACCAACGGTAAGGATCAGCAGGCAGTGGGTTGGTTGCCGCTCTGCCAACAGAATGAAAATAGGCTGTCGGCGTCAGGATCTGCTCCCGCTCCAGCTGTTTTGCGATCTGTAATGGTCCCCGGCCTGCAATGCAGAGTGCGAAGATCTTACGTACCACTTCTGCTGCAGGTTCATCGATCAGCCAATTTTCCTTATCCGCAGAATCTTTGACATAACCCCGGTGGAGGTTACTGTCCACCAGGGCGATGGCTGCTGCGTCACGGTCCAGAGTGTAAATTAAGGCAGGAATCTCAGCGATTCCTGCCTTCTGACATGCGTGGACTCTCCGGTGTCCGGAAACCACTTCATATTCGCCCTCTCCCATGAGACGCACGATAATCGGCGTCATGACGCCCTGGGAGAGGATGCTCCATACAAGCTGATCCATCTGGTCATCGTCCTTCACCTGAAATGGATGATCCGCAAAGGGATGTAATTTATCAATGGGCAGATATTCTGCTTTTGTTACATTCATCGTTCATAGCTCCTTTCTCTGATCCGATTTCGTTCTTTCTGTTCCATCTGCCGCTCCTGATCCAGAAGCTGTCGGATGGGTTCCATTCGATCTGCAATCCGCTGGGCAGATTTCAACTGACTTCTCAGCGGTGTGATTTGCTTCGTGATCTCTTTTGCCTGCTCTTTCAGGGCAGGTTCGTCATCGGGAGAGGCTCGCCGGATGTGGTTACGGACAGAATTCCGCTGTGCTTCCAGTTCGGTGATTTTTTGCTGTAAACCCTCCGAAAACAAAGAAAGCTCCTCTGCGGTACCGATGTTCTCGGTGCAGAGGAGCTTATAATCATCGATATTTTGATCCAGCTTCCGGACTTCCTCCCGGAGCATGGGCGACAGAGGGCGGTTCTTCTGCTGTTCAACGCTGCCGGTGCAGAGCCGCAGCAGCTCAATGAAAATAGCAAAGATCAGGGTAAGGCCGTCCATGCGCTGTGCCTTTCGGAATTCGATTTCCAGATACAGCAGGGGTGTGGCCTTCCTGACAGGATTGGCATTGCGCCACTGGTAAAAATATATATCCTGCCGGTTCTCAGCAAGCCACTCGTTCAGCACCTCCCTGGTATAGCCGATGGAGGACAGCCGCACAGCCCGCTGCCATCCCGGTGCGATGACAGAGATATTCTTACCGTCATAGCCGTTTCGGATCTCATAGCCCATTGATTTCAGCCGCGTGATCAGATCCTCCGGCGACCGTGACAGGGACAGACAATGCTCCACATCCCGTTTCAGAATTTCACGGTGGGTTAGCTTGTCGCATTTCTTCACCCAGTACGCACCCTTGTCACCGCCGTAGAAGGTGGCATTTTCTAAGACGGATTTGCCCAGATTCCGGCAGATCTCATCCGAGATTTCTCTCAGCCGGTAGTGGTCAGAAATGTGGTTCTCGAACTTGCGCCCAGTACGCAAGGAAACGGAATTGACGACAAAATGATTATGAATGTTTTCTGTATTCAGGTGGGTCGTTACCACCACCTCGTAATCCTTGCCCCACATCCGCGTGGCAGTCTCCATGCCGATCCGGTGTGCCTCCTCCGGCGTCACCTCGCCCTCCGCAAAGCTCTGATATCCATGGTAGGCCACATTCCCCCCAGCTTTCCAAAGCGGCGCTTGGTGGCCATCATGGACTCGTAGGCCCGCTGCTTCGGGCAGTTGATGGCGCTGACGTACATCTTCTGATCTGTCTTGCTGTCATTCTCAGCGTAACGTAATGTCTGGTACAGATCATCGTCCAGAAACTTCCGGTCGGTGGTCTTGTCCGGATTTTGGGCATAATCGATCACGTCCTTCAGCTGTCCTTTGACTGGCCAGAAGCCTGTTGTAGCCATGCTGCGACCTCCTTCTTATTGCGCTTGCCGGGAAGCATCAGTTCCTCCCGGATGTCATCAATGAGAGATAAAAGCTCTGCTTCCACATCCGGAGACAGCTTACGGTTGCATAGGTCACAGAGCCGGTAGTAGCACTGGTAGAAGTCATTGCCCAACGCAGGCCGGGGTGCAAAGCCAAGCCCCAGCTTTCGCAGGTATGCTGAAAGAGAAAGACCGCAGTATGCGGCCATGCTTTCCAGCTTCCGTTTCTCCGTTGCGGTGACGCGGATATTGATAATTTTCTTGTTTTCGCTCATGGTTCTCCTTTCTCAGGGGGATTGGGGAGCTCCCCAAAGACGCAACCTCCTGGCTGCCGGGCAGAACTTGCTTTACAAGTTCCCTGCTCATTACAGTGTCGGACAGAATATCCGCCCCTTTGCTGGCCTTTCTGATAATTGGTGCTGACCTGAAAGTACATGTACCAAGTGTACTTGTGTACCGGTACATTTGGTACGGATGGTACATGTACTTTGGGGTCGCTGTCATAATATTTCATAATCTCGATGCAGAATTTCGATGCCCATGAAACCCCGGACGAAGCGTCCGTTTCCAACATGGATCTTGTTGGTGTACTCCAGATTGTAGGTGCGCTCGTTCTACTTCAGATAGGAGCAGAAGGATTTGGAGGATAGGGCAGACACTGCGTTGTCTTCGCACCAGAGCCGGTACACGGAATACAAGTCCCTGGAGGAAGCCTCGTAATCTGCCTTGAAGCGGATGTATCCCTCCGAGTTCAGGAACTCCACGATGTTGTTGCCCTCCGACACAGCGGCGGTCATATTCTCCTGTGCTGCCGCACTGATGGTAAAACGGTAATCATTGTCTATAAGGCGGTTCAGTCCCTCCAATGCCCAAAGGAAGATTCCCTCGGCTTCGGCGCAGAGCTTCTCTGCCAAATAGGGATCGTCCCTGCGGTTGGGGTCTTTTTCTTTGACTGTCAGGATGATCTGCCGCCGGAAGAAGCCCACGCTGCGGTCATAGAGGGATTGCAGTGTTCCGTTGCCCAAGGCCAGAAAACGGACATACAAATCGCCCTGATAACTCTGCTTGCCCTTGCGCTCTAAGTCCATGGGCAGTTCAGCCGTGACGATGGCCTTGATATTGTTGGTCTGGGGTAGTGCCTCCAGTTTAATGTCATCGTCCAGCATCACCAGCTGATGCTCCAGATCCGCACGGGCAAAGGGGTTTGTCTCGATCTTTGCGATACTGCCAGTATTCATGTTGCTGCCAAGCAAGGCACGAAGTACCAAGCCAATTCTGGATTTGCCCTCGCCGCCCTTGCCTGTCAGAATCAGCATCTTCTGTCCCTTGGTGGAAGGGATCAGGCAGTAGCCCATGAATTCCTGTAGGGTGGGAATGTCCTCCGGCTCCAGAAGCTGGGATAAAAAATGCAGCCATTTCACTGGCTGCGGCGCATTGGGATGATAGGCCACCGGAAGACGGTTCCGGCAGAAGTCCTTGTGTTCAGAGAAACGACCGTCCAGAAACAAGGTGCCGTTGGCAACATGGATGCGATCCTGGTACAGCGGCAATCCGGGACAGTAACACTCCACTCGAAGTACATCCAGAATGCCGGTGATCTTCCGGGCGATGCCGCCTGTCACATGGGGCTTGATCCGATCATATATCTCCTTTTTCAGCCAGTTCTCATCCGTGATACTGCCATTCTTCGTAAAGAAAGTGTCGTTGACGCTGACCATGGGATGCTCAGCAAGGAACTCCTCGCAGAACAGCGTCTCATTTATCGTTTTGCCGTCAAACCATGCGGGCACATCCATTTTGCACATCTCCTTTTTTGTTGTAATTCATGTTAGTTTCCTCCTGCGTTGTTCTTGATAATGGTTTCATAAAGTTCCGGGTATCCCGGCAGAACAGCACCCCGAAAATAGGTGCAATTGACCCGACTGACGGAAAGCTGCTGGGGACAGGGCATATCCAGCTTCAGACACCTTCCGTCCACCCAGTTGCAGCAAGCCGGGATCAACGTCTGAACCTGCCTTTCCTGCTCCGGCAAGAGCTTCAAAATCATGCGAATTACCTCCTTTTCACAAAAATCAAACTGCATCCGAAAAGTAAAAGTGGGGGCAGTTATCAAATAACGAAAGTGGAGGTAGATTTGTTCATAATTATCTGCTAAACCAAGTTAACAATGATAACCAAACTAAGGAGGTGCTGATATGGCATTTCGCTACACCATCCCGGAGATCAGCGCCATTACGTTGCTTTCCTCCGTTGAAGAAAAAGACAGTAAATTTGAAATCTTTTACGATGCGGCAGAGCCGTCCCGTGAGTATCTTGTGAAGTGGACCCAGCAGGATGACTGTCCCATGTTCCATCAGGCCATGCGGCTTCTCAAAGGTGATGAGCGTTTTGGCTATGCTGACGGGGATGCGCTTTCGGAAGTGTTCGTCTATATAGATTTCTCCGGCATCTTTGACCGCAGACCGGTGGGCAAGGTGGCAGAGCTTCAGCGGAAGGCGGAATGGATGTTCCGTCCTTAAGGAATCTGAATCTGCCTGAGGGTACAGACCCACCGTTATATTGCCTTCGAGCGATCCGCCAGCATGAGCCGAAACTCCAAGCTGTGCTTTGTCCGGGAGGATCTTTACGAACCGCTGAAAGAGCGCATGATGCTGGGCATGACCATTGGCGAGTGTCAGCTGAGTAAGCTATATGCCTACAATGGTCTGCTGTTCACCGGCGGTCGCCGCATTGACAGCAGTGGCTTATTGAATGACAAAAGGATCATCGTCATAGATAATCCCAAGAGTGTCATTCCGAATGCGAAAACTATTACCGTTGAGGATGACGGTTCCGACGGGGCTGTGCGAAAGTATTCCAGAGTTGAAAGGACCATGGATATTGAGATCACCGAATTTGACGGTGAAGGACTGGTATCTCCCAGACTCGCAAGGCATCTTGACCTCATGTCCGATAAAGGGCATTTCCACCATTCCTTCCAGATCCGGCTGCCCTATATCAAGGGTGTCGTTCATGAGGTGGATTTCAGGTCGCTGTTCTTTTGTCTGGGTGTTCACATGATCGTGGACATCTGGGGTAACTGGCACAACATTGAGGATGTTGACATGATCCTGACGAAGAGCATGTTCAAGGGCTTCGGATGGATGACCGAGAACGGTCTGAGTTGGGCAGAATATCTGCGCAGATGCCTGAAATACGATCATGCCCTCTATGTCTCCGGCATGGATTCTGTAGAGCCGCAGGATATGACGGAGCTGAATTATCAGTTCCTGAACACCGCCGCCATTTCCGACGAAGAGTTCCGGCCTGCTGCGGTGCCAAAGGACTGGAATTTCAGCCGGCAGGCCCGTGAGGGATACTGGCTTACCAAGGCAACGGAGCAGGCATATTACGATTTCCGCACAAACCTTGGGCCACAGAGAGACTACTTCATAGCGAAGCTGGATGACCCGGAGTTGGACATTACTGACCGGCAGCGATACCGGGCAGAACTGATAAAGAAGAATTTCTGGTTTATTTTT
>JAFTVM010000034.1 GCA_017465745.1 Oscillospiraceae bacterium | reverse complement strand
TAGGGGACGGGTCACCCGTCCCGGCGGTAAAACCTGGCGAATTGACATTTGTATCGGCGAATTCGTAATCGGAAGGTTCACGGGACGGGGAACCCGTCCCCTACATTGGTGTACCATATCGGAACGACAAACTACAATTTGTCCATACAATCCGGCCAAAAAATTATGCCGAAAAATGTCCCCCGACGGATTGACAAAGGGGGCGTTTTAAGATATATCTATACTTGTCAGATTCTGTACCATAAGATAGAATCGCCTGATGAATAATCTACAGAAACGGGGGAGGATAATGTCCAAGGAACTCATCAGACTCCGGGACCTTACCATGGAGTTCGACGGGGAGCGTATTCTCGACGGCATCAATCTCTATATTAACGATCATGAATTCCTCACGCTGCTGGGCCCTTCCGGCTGCGGTAAGACCACGACCCTGCGGATCATCGGCGGCTTTCTGAACGCCACTTCCGGTACCGTCACCTTTGACGGCAAGGTCATCAACGATGTTCCGCCCTATGAGCGCCAGATCAACACGGTTTTCCAGCGCTACGCCCTGTTCCCGCACCTGAACGTGTATGACAACATTGCCTTCGGCCTGCGGGTGGCCAAGGTGCCCAGGGACGAGATCGACCGCCGCGTCCATGAGATGCTGGAGGTCGTCAGCCTGAAGGGCTACGAAAACCGCCGCGTCACTGCCCTCTCCGGCGGCCAGCAGCAGCGTGTTGCCATCGCCCGGGCCCTGGTCAACCAGCCGAAAGTCCTGCTTCTGGACGAGCCGCTGGGCGCTCTGGACCTGCGCCTGCGCAAGGATATGCAGAATGAGCTTAAGCGCATCCAGCAGGCCATGGGCATCACCTTTATCTATGTCACCCACGACCAGGAAGAGGCGCTGAGCATGTCCGACACCATCGTGGTCATGGACAAGGGCCGCATCCAGCAGATCGGCAAGCCTGAGGATATCTATAACGAGCCGAAGAACGCCTTCGTGGCGGATTTCATCGGCGAATCCAACATTCTCGACGGCGTCATGCTGTCGGACTACAAGGTCAAATTTTTCGGCCGGGTCTTCAACTGTGTGGACGCCGGCTTCGAGCCCAACGAGCCGGTGGACGTGGTCATCCGGCCCGAGGATATCGATATCGTGGAGCCCGGCGCTTCCATGCTGACGGGCACCGTCACAAGCGTTACCTTCAAGGGCCTGAATTACGACATCATCGTCGACTTCAAGGGCTTCAAGTGGCTGATACAGACCACCGATTTCCATGGCGTGGGCAAGACCATCGGCATTCGACTCAACCCGGAAGACATCCACATCATGAAAAAGAGTGAGTATTCCGGTATGTTTGGCGACTACAGCTCCTACTCCGCCGAGTACGACGAGCTGACGGAGGATGCCGGGGATGAAGAAGAATAAGTCTGTCCTGCTGTCCACACCCTATATCCTGTGGATGGTGGCCTTTACCCTGATCCCCCTGGGCGTGGTGGGCTACTACGCCCTGACGGATCCCGACACCGGCGCCTTCACCTGGAGCAATATGACCCAGCTGGGCACTTATCTGCCCGTCTTCGGCAGCTCCATCGTTTACAGCGCCGTGTCCGCCCTGATCTGCCTGCTGCTGGGCTATCCCGTGGCGTACTACATCGCCCAGCGGGGCCCCGTGATGCAGAAATTCCTGTATATGCTGGTGATGCTCCCGATGTGCATGAGCTTCCTGCTGCGCACCCTGGCCTGGGTGGGCCTGCTGCAGGATACAGGCATCATCAACAATATTCTGGAGAGCCTGGGCCTGGCCCGCATCAAGCTGATCCGCACCCCGGCTGCCGTGGTGCTGGGCATGGTGTACAACTACCTGCCCTATATGATCCTGCCCCTGTACTCCACCATCCTGAAGATCGACCACCGGCTCGTCGAGGCTGCCGAGGATCTGGGCTGCACCCCGGCGGAGACCTTCCGGAAGGTCACCCTGCCGCTTTCTATGCCCGGCATCATCTCGGGCCTGACCATGGTGTTCGTGCCTGCCGTGTCCACATTCTATATCTCCCAGAAGCTGGGCGGCGCGGGTACGGTGCTGATCGGTGACGTGATTGAAAGAATGTTCAAGCAGGGCAACAATGCCAACCTGGGCGCTGCGCTGAGCCTGCTGCTGATGGTGCTGGTGTTCGTGTGCACCGGTATTATGAACCGCCTGGGCGGTGATACTGAGGAGGTGGTGATTTGAAAAAGGCAACGAAATGGATCACCATCGCCATCTTTATCTTCCTGTATATCCCCATGGCGGTGCTGATCGTGGGCTCCTTCAACGAGGGCAAGAGCCTGGCACGGTTCGACGGCTTCACCTTTGAGCAGTACGCAGAGCTGTTCCGGGATAAGGACCTGCTGACCCTGCTGTGGAACTCCGTGCTGATCTCCATCATCGCGGCGCTGGTGGCCACTGTCTTTGGCACCTTCTCCGCTGTGGGCATCACCAATCTGCGGCCCCGGCTGCGCCGGACGGTCATGAGCCTGACCAATATCCCCATGACGAACCCTGATATCGTGACGGGTATTTCCCTGAGCCTGCTGTTCGTCTTCGTGGGCACCAAGCTGCTGGGCCAGCGCAACAGCCTTACCTTCTGGACCCTGCTCATCGCCCACATCACCTTCAACCTGCCCTATGTCATCCTCAACGTCATGCCCAAGCTGGCGCAGATGGACACCTCCCTGACGGACGCCGCCATGGACCTGGGCTGCACCCCTTTGCAGTCCTTCTTCAAGGTGACATTGCCGGAGATCATGCCCGGCGTGGCGGCGGGCGCCATTATGGCCTTCACCATGAGTCTCGATGATTTCGTCATCAGCTACTTCGTCACCGGTATGGACTTTGTGACGCTGCCCGTTGAGATCTATTCCTACACCAAAAAGCCCATCCCCCCGAAGATCTATGCCATGTTCACCCTGCTGTTCCTGCTGATCTTCGTGCTGATGGTGGTGATGAACCTGCTGCAGCTGCGCTTCGACAGGAAGCAGCAGAAGCACTCTTGAGGAGGGCGCGCCATGAAAAAAGTCTTTGCTTTGCTGCTGGCGCTGGTGCTGAGCTTCGCGGGCTGTCAGACCGAACAGCCTGAAGGCACCACCCCCTCCAGCCAGATCACCCTGAATGTCTACAACTGGGGCCAGTACATTGCCGACGGCAGTGACGATTCCCTGGACATCATCGCCGCGTTCGAAGAAAAATACCCACACATCAACGTCAATTACTCCACCTTTGACTCCAATGAGATCATGTACAGTAAGCTCGCCAACGGCGGTATCACCGTGGATGTGATCTTCCCCTCGGACTACATGGTGGCCCGGCTCATCGAGGAGGATATGCTGCTTCCCCTGGATTACAGCAATATCCCCAACTACCAGTATATCGACGAAGCCTTCCGCAACACGGCATTCGATCCCGAAAACAAGTACTCCGTCCCCTATACCTGGGGTACTGTGGGTATCATCTACAACTCCAAGTATGTGGCGGAAGAAGATGTTACCGGCTGGGAGCTGCTGTGGAATGAGAAGTATGACGACAAGATCCTCATGTTCGACAATTCCCGGGACGCCTTCGGTATCGCCGCCCTGCTCCAGGGCTACGACCTGAACACCACCGATGAGCAGGAGCTGCGCGACTGCGCCGCCGCTCTGGCACAGCAGAAGCCCCTGGTGCAGCAGTATGTCATGGACCAGATCTATGACCTGATGGAGAACGAGGAGGCCTGGATCGCTCCCTACTATGCCGGTGACTACACCGTCATGGCTGAGGAGAATGAGGCGCTGGAATTCTTCCTGCCTGCCGAACAGGGCTTCAACATGTTCATCGACGCCATGTGCATCCCCGCCTGCTGCCAGGAGAAGGAAGCTGCGGAGCTGTTTATCAACTTCCTCTGCGATCCGGAGATCTCCGCCGCCAATATGGACTGGGTGGAATACTCCGTTCCCTCCACCGCCGCCAAGGAATTCCTGGATGAGGAGACTGTCTCCGATCCCGTGGCCTACCCCAGTGACGAGGCCTTGGAAAACGGCACCAGCTACGCATACCTGCTGCCGGAAGTGACCCGGTTCGTCGAGAGCCTGTTCATGGAAGTCAGAATCAGTTAATTTGAAAAAGGCAGCCCGAAGGGCTGCCTTTTTGCTGTATACGGGGGGCAAATTGTAGTTTGTCGTACACTTAACGTTTTCAATTGTAGGGGACGGGTCACCCGTCCCGGCGGTAAAACCTGGCGAATTGACATTTGTATCGGCGAATTCGTAATCGGAAGGTTCACGGGACGGGGAACCCGTCCCCTACATTGGTGTACCATATCGGAACAATAAACTACAATTTGATTGCCAGTTTCGATTCAGTTTAGGTTGCAATCATATGATTATACTGCGGATTGTGGGCCTTCGCAGGGCATTGCCGGAACGGCCCCGGCGGGACATCAAAAAGCAGTCCAAAAAACGGTAAATTATTATCGGAAATATCCATTTACATTTTTTCCCCCTTGTGTTACTATGTATTTGGTGAGGAATGCCGCTTTCTATGGAAACGTTTCCGCACCGCAACCCTTGTTTTGGACCGGTGGAGATCCCATTGGTCAGAATATCAGGAAGAAACGCAGGATTTTTGTACATACGGCACAAATGGTGCAGAATCCCCTGCATTTCTTCCGCAAAAATCCATCTACGGAGGTTATTACAAAATGGCACAAAAAGTTCAGTTTGTAGAGACTGTGCTGCGTGACGCCAACCAGTCTCTGATCGCAACCCGTCTGCCTTTCGATAAGTTCGAGCCCATGCTCTCCACCATCGACAAGGCCGGTTACTACGCCGCAGAGGTCTGGGGCGGCGCCACCTTCGACGTCTGCCTGCGCTACCTGCACGAAGATCCCTGGGAGCGCCTGCGCAAGATCCGTGCAGCCATGCCCAACACCAAGCTGCAGATGCTGCTGCGCGGCCAGAACGTCCTGGGCTATGCCCACTACCCCGACGATTTCGTCAAGCTCTTCGTCCAGAAGGCCGTTGAGAACGGTATCGACATCATCCGTATCTTCGACGCTCTGAACGATGTGAGCAACCTGAAGGTCGCCATGGAGGCTACCATCAAGGCCGGCGCCCTGGCTTCCGGCACCATCTCCTACACCACCTCTCCCGTCCACACCCACAAGAAGTATGTGGAGACCGTCAGGGAACTGAAGGAAATGGGCGCTGCCACCATCTGCATCAAGGATATGGCCGGCATCATGGGCCCCCAGGAGGCATACGACCTGGTCTCCGCCATCAAGGACGCTGTCCCCGGCATGCCCATCGACCTGCACACCCACTCCACCACGGGTCTGGCCTTCATGACCTACCTGAAGGCTGTCGAGGCCGGCTGTGACATCATCGACACCGCCATCTCCCCCATGTCCGGCGGTACTTCCCAGCCTGCCACCGAGACCCTGGCCTACGCCCTGCGCCAGCTGGGCTACCAGGTCGACCTGGATGATGCTGTTACCAAGAAGATGGCCGACTTCTTCAAGGGCGTCCGCGACGACTTCATCAAGGACGGCACCCTGATGCCCAAGGCCATGGCCACCGATACCCAGTGCCTGACCTACCAGGTTCCCGGCGGCATGCTCAGCAACCTGCTGAGCCAGCTGAAGCAGATGAACGCCCTGGACCGCTTCGACGAGGCGCTGGCCGAGACCCCCAAGGTCCGTGCCGACATGGGCTATCCTCCCCTGGTCACCCCCACCTCCCAGATGGTCGGCGTGCAGGCAGTGCGCAACGTGCTGGACGGCCAGCGCTACAAGACCGTCTCCAAGGAGATCAAGGCCTACTGCCGCGGCGAGTACGGCAAGACCCCTGCTCCCATCAATGCTGACATCCAGAAGATGATCCTGGGCGATGAGCAGCCCCTGACCACCCGCTATGCTGACTCCCTGGCTCCCGTTGTCGAGCCCACCCGTCAGAAGCTGGCAGGCATCGCCAAGTCCGACGAGGACGTCCTGAGCTACATTGCATTCCCCAACCTGGCTGAGAAGTTCTTTGCCGAGCGCAAGGCCAAGGAGGAAAACGAAGTCACCTACACCATCACCGAGTGCTAAGGGAGGAACTTCGCTATGGATAGTTACATTGGTATCCTGGACGCCGGTATCGTGGCACTGCTGGGCTACGCCGTTGTCTTCTTCGGCCTGATCCTGCTGATGTGCGTTATCACCGTCATGGGCAAGGCATTCCAGGCCAAGGACGCAAAGGCAGCCGCCGCTGCACCCGCTGTCGCTCCCGCTCCTGCTGCTCCCGCAGCCGAGGCACCCAAGGCGCCCGGCGCTGCAGGTCAGCTGAAGCTCCACGACGTGGAGCCCAAGACCGCAGCCATGATCATGGCCATCGTGGCCGACAAGATGGGCAAGCCCCTGAATGAGCTGCGCTTCATTTCCATCAAGGAGGTCAAGTAATTATGAAATATAAGGTTACCCTCAACGGCCGTACTTACGAGGTCGAGGTCGAGCACGGCAAGGCCATGCTGCTGGACGAGTACGAAGCCATCGCCCCCGCTCCCGTGGCAGCCGCTCCTGTGGCTGCTGCCGCCGCTCCCGCTGCTGCCCCCGCAGCACCCGCTGCTCCCGTGGTCACCGGCGCCGGCGAGACCGTCAACGCCCCCATGCCCGGCAATATCCTGAAGGTCAATGTCCAGAACGGCCAGGCTGTCAAGGCAGGCACCGTGCTGGTGGTCCTGGAGGCAATGAAGATGGAGAACGAGATCATGGCGCCCAAGGACGGCACCGTGACCCAGGTTCTGGTCTCCAAGGGCTCCACTGTCGATACCGGCGCTCCCCTGGTCGTCATCGGCTAAGGAGGGCTTCTCATGAGCATCAATATTGGTGAAATTCTGCTGACCCTGTGGCAGGACTCCGGCTTCTACGCCCTGTCCTCCGGTCTGATCAGCGACGGCGGCTGGCAGAATCTGGTCATGCTGATCATTGCCTGCGTGCTGCTGTACCTGGGCATCGTCAAGCAGTTCGAGCCTCTGCTGATGGTGGGCATTGCCTTCGGCTGCCTGCTGACCAACCTGCCCGGTGCAGGCCTGTACCACAAGGATCTGTGGGACGCCTACATGGCAGGCCAGATCGGCTACGGCACCATCATGCACGACGGCGGCCTGCTGGACATCTTCTACATCGGCGTCAAAAGCTCCCTGTATCCCTGCCTGATCTTCATGGGCGTTGGCGCCATGACCGACTTCGGTCCCCTGCTGAGCAATCCCAAGTCCCTGCTGCTGGGCGCAGCCGCTCAGATGGGCGTCTTCGCCGCTTACTTCGGCGCCCGTCTGCTGGGCTTCTCCGATCAGGAGGCCGCTTCCATCGGCATCATCGGTGGTGCTGACGGCCCCACCGCCATCTTCCTGACCACCCAGCTGGCTCCCCATCTGCTGGGCGGCATCGCCGTGGCAGCTTACTCCTACATGGCGCTGATCCCCATGATCCAGCCCCCTGTCATGAACCTGCTGTCCACCCCCGAGCAGCGCAAGATCAAGATGGTCCAGACCCGTAACGTGTCCAAGGCTGAGAAGATCATCTTCCCCATCCTGGTTACCATGTTCGTGGCACTGCTGCTGCCCGACACCGCCGCTCTGATCGGCTGCCTGATGCTGGGCAACCTGTTCAAGGAGACCGGCGTCACCGACCGTCTGTCTGACACCGTGCAGAATGCCCTGATGAACATCGTCACCATCCTGCTGTCCACCGCTGTGGGCGCCACCATGGTCGGCTCCACCTTCCTGACCGCAGAGACCCTGAAGATCGTCGTCCTGGGCGTCTGCGCCTTCCTGCTGTCCACTGCCGGCGGCATGCTGGGCGGCCAGGTCATGTGCTGGGCTACCAAGGGTAAGGTCAATCCCCTGATCGGCTCTGCCGGCGTCTCCGCCGTTCCCATGGCTGCCCGTGTTTCCAACATCGTCGGCCAGAAGAACAACCCCTCCAACTTCCTGCTGATGCACGCCATGGGTCCCAACGTGGCCGGCGTCATCGGCTCCGCCATCGCCGCAGGCTTCCTGCTGAGCGTCTTTGGCTAATTGCGTTACAAAAAATCCGCTCCGAAAGGAGCGGATTTTTTATTGGAGCGGGATTCAAATTGTAGTTTATCGTTCCGTTAAACAACGCCAATGTAGGGCGGGGTCATGACCCCGCCGCCCCCGTATCGACGACGGATGTGTTGGATATTTTGTGATTGTAACGATATACCACAATATATACATAGGCTGTTGTC
>JAFTVM010000033.1 GCA_017465745.1 Oscillospiraceae bacterium | reverse complement strand
GAATCGAACCCATGTTACCGCCGTGAAAGGGCGGTGTCTTAACCGCTTGACCAACGGGCCTGGTAGCGGCAATCTGATTCGAACAGATGACATACCGGGTATGAACCGGCTACTCTACCAACTGAGTTATGCCGCCATGTGGGTCAAGCTAGTCTCGGCGCCGCCGAAACTCAGCTTGGTTATTATAGCGCGGTGTGCTGAAAAAGTCAAGTATTATTTTTAGATTTTTTCAGAAATTTTGGGGAAGACTTTTCCTGAGGTGAAATACATTGGAATTGATGAAAAAAACCGCCCTTGGCTGCATCGGCGGCGGGATCTATGTGGGGCTGGAGCTGCTCTGGCGGGGGCGCAGCCATATCAGCATGTTCGCCGCCGGCGGCGTGTGCTTTCTGCTGCTGGGCCGGCTTTCCCGGGCGCCGGCGGCGGTTCGCATCCCCCTGGGCCCCCTGGTCATCACCGCCGTGGAACTGTCCACCGGGCTGCTGGTGAACCGGGATTACGCCGTCTGGGACTATCGCGGCAGCCCCGGCAATTTTCTGGGCCAGATCTGCCCCATCTATACCGCCCTGTGGTTTCCCCTGTCCCTGGCGGCCATGGCCCTGTATCCCAGACTGGAAAAACTGCTGACCAATTACAGGATGCCGCGCCGGAACAACGGTACGGGAAACTGAAATTCGAACCGATTACGAAAAAACAGGAGGGTCATCGGCCCTCCTGTGTTTTTTCATTGTAATGCCGCTGGTATTCTTCGAAGAATTCCGCGGCAGTCTCCTCGGACATGCGGTCCAGATACGCCAGGGCGCCGTCCCAGTCCTCCCAGCCCAGCTTCACCAGGCCGGCACTGTAGTAGCACCGGTCTGCCAGGGCAGCGGCTGTGCGGTAGTCCCCCAGGCTCTCCAGCAGGGCAGCCGCTGTCTCATAACCCACGATGGTGGGATAGCTGCGCTCATCCGTCAGCTTCACCTGCTCCGCCAGGATCCGGGTCAGCAGCCTGGTTTTTCCGGTATCGATCTCCGTCATCAGATCCAGGGCTTTGCGATAGTTGACATAATACGCAGCCTGCTGGGCGCTGTCGGCGTAATCCCCCAGGCTGCGGTAAATCCCCAGCGCTTCCTCATACCGCTGCTGCTCCAGCAGATCCGTGGCATTGTCGTAGGCCGCCTGCTTATCCCGCAGCTGTTGGGCCTGGTCCCGGCTGTCCCGGTAATCCCCAAGGTCATCAAAAACCAACAGGGCCTCTTCGTAGTACTTTTCATCCACCAGATCCTTCGCCGCGCTGTACCGGTCCTCCCGACCCCGCAGGCTGATGCCCAGGGTCATGACACCCACAGCGGCAGCCAGGGCCACCGTCAGCGCCACCATTGCCGCAGCCAGGCGGCGGTGGTCCTTTTTCCGGGGCGCAGGGGCTCCTTCCGGTGAACCGGTATCTGCATAGATCAGGTTGTCATTTTTTTGATTTTTCCGGAACATAAAGCCCCTCCTTCCCGGTATTTTTTTCTTGTCAGGCCTTGGGGCCGATGCCCAGCGCCGCGGCGTGGGGCTTCATGCCGTCGATGCAGATCTGCATGACCTGGGCCATATCCATGCCCAGCATCCCGCAGCCCTGCTTGATGAGATCACGGTCGATCTTGGCGGCGAACTTCTTGTCCTTGAACTTCTTCTTCAGACTGGACACTTCCAGATCCAGAATACCCATGGGCCGCATTTTGGCAGCGGCGCTGACCAGGCCGGTCAGGCTGTCCACGGTGTACAGGCTCTTTTCCAGCTCGGTCACAGGCTCCACATCAGAGCAGACGCCCCAGCCGTGGGCCAGAATGGCGCGGATGGTCTCCCCGTCCACGCCGGCTTCCTCCAGAATGGGACGGGTGTGCTGCAGGTGCTCCTCGGGCCACTTTTCGTAGTCCACATCATGGGCATAGCCCACGGCGGCCCAGTAGCTTTCATCGGCACCGAAATGGGCGGCCATCGCCCCCATGGCCGCGCTGACAGCCAGGGCGTGCTCCAGAAGATGGGGTTCGGTCACATGGGCGGAAACCAGCTTTTCGGCCAGTTCCATGGTCAGATTTGCCATTTTTGATATCCTCCTAATGTACAAGGGAGCGGCAGGCCGCTCCCTTTCGTTAAATGTCGTAGGTCCACTGATCGTCAGGCCGGGGGCAGGGCGCGGTGGCTGCCAGCCAGCCCAGGACATTGCCCCATTCCTTCCGGGGGCAGTCGTTGATTTCGAAGCTTCCCTGATAGATCATTTCCATCTCGCCGGGCTCCGCTGCCACCTCCGGATCCTCCTCTTCGTAGGTGTAGAAGCTGAATTTCCGGTACTTGCAGCTCAGCAGCACGCCGGGATCCAGGAGCCTGTACCCCTCCGGGCACTGCCCCTCCGGGAAGCCCGCCAGTTCCATCTCATCCTTGCGGGTGCGGAAGAACAGGCGCATGGCGTCGTATTCGGCATGAAGCTGGGACCACAGATGGTACACCGAATGGGTGCCGCTGAAGACGATCAGCCGGGGCCGTCCCTGGATCTGCAGACACAGGGTATCCACCGGATCAAAGGGCCAGGGATTGGCCGGGTCGTTGAACTGCTCCTGGGTCACTTCCTGGATCATCCGGGCGCCGCATTCCGGACAATGGGTGGCACCATCCCGGTTGACGCTGCTGCAAAATTCACAGAAACGGATATTCATAAGCCGTCACCTTCCAAAAAAACATTCTTTATTCAGTTTATCACACAGGCTGATATTCGTCAAGAAAACCTTGGCGCCGGGAATCTAAATTACAGTGTAACGTTCCCATGAGAGAGTTGTTTGAAACAGACCGCTAAGCTACGATTGGAGACACCAACAACAAAGCCCGCCCTCTTTTTGGAGGGCGGGCTTTTGATTACTTGTTTTCCTGGATCTGCTTTTTGCGCATGTGGTACTTTTCCAGCCACGCAACCACCTTTTCCCGGGGGAAGAGCCAGTTGACCGCCAGCGCCACCAGCACGCCGATGCCGGTGTCGATGATGCGGTTGACGCAGTATTCCATGTAGGTATCCACGGGGGTATTGAACAGGATGATGCACAGCACCACGCCGCCGGGCTGGATGGCGCCGGCCCACTTGAAGCCGGTGCTGGTCACCACCAGCAGGATCACGCCGATGAACAGCAGCACCAGCAGCAGCGGATGATGACCGCCCTCAGGGTAGACCTGGATGTAGATGCGGAACAGGGCCATGCCGATGATGCCGCCGATGAGGGTGCCGAAGAACCGGTTGCCGCCGCTGAGCCTGGAGCCCGGCATATCCGCCCCCATGCCAAAGATGGCGCCGATGCAGGCAAAGGTGGGGTTCATGTCAGCAATGAAGTAGATCACCGCGCAGATGGTGGCCGCCAGGGCGGTCTTGACGTTGCGCATACCGATATGGAAGGGATTGTTGTGGGGCATTGGTCTCACTCCGGAAGTTAAAGATTTCCATTATTATATAATAGGTTTTTGTCGTTGGCAATGGGAGAATGAAAATTTGTTGCAGAATAAAGGCACGCTTTGCGTGCCCTTACAGTCTTTTTTTCAGTTTCTGTATCAGCCGGTACGCCAGGATCAGCTTGAATATATCCGGGATCAGATAGGGGGCGATGGTCTGCAATACCACAAGCCCCAAGCCGCCGCCGGAATATTGCACGTACCACAGCGCGCCGCAGGCGTAGCAGGCCAGCTGCCCCAGGACCATGGCGGGGATCTTTCCGAATTTCTCCACAGCCTGCCAGCACAGTCCTGTGAATAAAAACCCCCACAGAAAGCCGCCGGTGGGACTCAGCAGATGGCCGATGCCGCCCCGGAAGCCGCTGAACACCGGAACGCCCACCGCCCCCAGCAGCAGATAGCACCCGATCGCCGCCGTGCCCCATTTGCCTCCCAGCAGCCCCAGGGCCAGGAACACCGCCAGGGTCTGCAGGGTGAAGACCGTATCCCCCAAGGGGATGCCGATCCAGGCGCAGACCGCCGTCAGGGCGGCGAAAAAGGCACACAGGGTCATGCTTCGGACAGGAAAACGGCTCATCGCTCTCCCTGCAGGTACTTGCGGTCCCATTCCAGATCGATGTGGACGGGGCAGCCGGTGAACAGGTCATCCGCCAGCTCTTCCAGCACCCCGGAGACCTCCAGCCCCTCCAGATAGAACGCCGGAATTCCCTCCATGCCCAGCTTCGCCCCCAGGAACCCACCTGTCAGGGCGGCCACGGCGCTGCTGCGGCCGGAATGGTTCACGGCAGTAATCATGGCGGCGTCGAAATCGTCGCCGCAGGTCAGCAGGGTGTACACCGCCCCGGCGAGCACCTGGGCCGCACTGCCGCAGATCAGTTCTTCCATGGCGATCTGGCGGCTGCCGCCGGCCCGGGCCAGCTCCACCGCCCGGATCACGGTGCGGATCACGTCGATGGTCTGGGGGTAGTCTTTGGTAAACATGGCGTCGGCTTCCTTCAGCACCAGTTCCAGCTGCCGCATCAGGGGCAGCTCGTTGTTGCGCAGCAGCCTGCCGATGAGATTGGCGGTGATAGCGCCGGTGATGAAGGCGGAGGGCTTGCCATAGGTCAGCGCCACGGTCTCCGCCCCCAGCCGCTGGGCGTCGCCGGGCATGAAAAGTCCCGCCGCCACGGCGGAGGTCAGACTTCCCGGGCCGTCCAGGCGGTTGATGGGTTCCTCCGGAGAGCCGATACGCTCCAGCGCCAGGGTATCCATCATCCGGGCGTCGGCGCAGCGGCGGCTGCGGAATTCCTCCGCCCAGTAGACCCAGCAGTAGGTGCGCTGGAGGCTGCTCCAGCGGCGCTGGGCATTGGCCCATTCCTTCTGGCTCAGGGCAATGTAGCGGGCATAGGGCGCCGTGCGGCCGTTCAGCCGCTGCCGGGTCTGGCCCAGCAGCAGGCCGTTGCAGGTATAGGCGCACAGCTGGGTATGGGAGGTGATGGCAGGGCTGCCGTCCGTCAGGTCGTAGCCCTGGATACCGCCGGGGCCGTAATCCGCCCGGATCTCCCGCCAGGTCAGCTTATCCACCGGAGCGCCCATGGCATCGCCCGCCGCCAGCCCCAGCAGGCAGCCCAGATATGCACTTCGTAACGCCATACAGGCACCTCCGTTCGTTTCTTGGTCAAATTGTAGTTGTGGTTATCGGCTTTAGTCAGCAAGGCACAAAATATAGTGTCAGCCAGCGATAGCGACTAAAAGCCTGTCGAATATGGCACCATTCAAGTGTCTGCGGTTAAATCTATAGCAGAACTCGCTGAGATACAT
>JAFTVM010000082.1 GCA_017465745.1 Oscillospiraceae bacterium | reverse complement strand
CTTAGGAGGCGGCTGCTCTATACAACTGAGCTACTGGGGCATATACTGACATGTCTGTATTCTACTCAATTTTTCTACGTCTGTCAAGAATAAAGGAAGGTTTTTTGCGGTTTTCTCAAATTTCCCCTTTACATCCTTGCTTGATTCCGCTATAATAAATTGAACTATGCAAATACGACGAAATGAGAGATTTTGTTATGAATATTGAATTTGATGTCTACAAGCAGAAACTCAACGACTGCCATCCTGCCCTGGAAGGTCTGGCGGAATCACTGAATCTGGAAGGCCTGAAGAATGAACTGGAGCGCCTGCAGGCCATGCAGGAAGCCCCCGGTTTCTGGGATGACCCCGACAAGAGCCAGAAGATCGTGGTCAAGGCCAAGCAGACCGAGACCAAGATCGAGAAATACGAGGCCATGTGCGCCAGCTGGGACGATCTGATGACCATCTGCGAGATGGCCGCTGAGGAAGACGACGACTCCATGCTCGAAGAGCTGAAGGAAGGATTTGAGACCCTGACCGCTGAGATGGAATCCTGCCGTCTGCAGACCCTGCTCACCGGCAAGTATGACCGCAACAACGCCCTGATGAGCTTCCAGGCCGGTGCTGGCGGCACCGAGGCCCAGGATTGGTGCCAGATGCTCTACCGCATGTATACCCGCTGGGCCGAGCGCAGCGGCTTCGACTACAAAATCATGGACTATCAGGAAGGTGACGAGGCAGGCCTAAAGTCTGCTTCCATCATGATCGAGGGCGAAAACGCTTATGGCTTCCTGAAGGGGGAGAACGGTGTTCACCGCCTGGTCCGCGTGTCTCCCTTCGATGCCAACGCCCGACGCCAGACCTCCTTCTCTGCCATCGAAGTTATTCCCGAGATCGCCGACGAGTCCGAGGATTTCGAGATCCGTCCCGAAGACTACGAGATGCAGGTCTACCGTTCCTCCGGCGCCGGCGGCCAGAAGGTCAACAAGACCTCTTCCGCAGTCCGCCTGATCCACAAGTCCGGCATCGTGGTTTCCTGCCAGACCGAGCGCAGCCAGTTCCAGAACAAGGAGACCTGTCTGCGGATGCTGCGGTCCAAGCTGGTTGAGATCCGTGAGCGCGAGCATCTGGCCAACATTGCCGACATCAAGGGCGTCCAGCAGAAGATCGAGTGGGGCAGCCAGATCCGCAACTATGTTTTCATGCCCTACACCCTGGTCAAGGATACCCGTACCGGCTGTGAAACTTCCAACGTTAACGGCGTCATGGACGGCGCGCTGGATCCTTTCATCGAGGCATACCTGAACTGCCTGGCCACCGGCAATTGGGTGCAGAAGTAAGTTTTTCCAGCTTTTCCGGGAAAATTATAAAAGATACTTGAAATTCAGCATACAGTATGCTATAATCTAAAAGATTCTGGCTTACTGTTTGCGTGTAAGCAAAATTCGGTTCCGCCCCATGGCGGCTGCCGCCTAGGCGGAGGGAGGTTAATTCAATGGAAATCGTTCTGACTGTTATCGAAGTCCTGCTGAGCATTGCTCTGATCGTGGTTGTTCTGCTGCAGTCCGGCAAGGAGTCCGGCCTGTCCGGCGCGCTGTCCGGCAACAATGACACCTATCTGAGCAAGAACAAGGGTAAGAACATGGATCAGATGCTGGCAAAGTCCACCAAGTGGATCGCCCTGGCATGGATCATTGCGACTCTGCTGCTGAGCCTGATCTAATGGACAATTAAGACATACGGCCACAGGCTTTTGCCTGTGGTCTTTGTCTATTTTATGGCCTGACATTGGGGTGGACTTTTTTCCCAAGTTATGGTAGAATCACTTTGTAAACGTTTCAACCCAATCCGCATGGAAGGAGAATCTTTATGAACGAACTGAAACTGGCGGGTCTGCAGCCTGCCTCCGTATTTCGATATTTTGAGGAAATCTGCGCCATCCCCCACGGTTCCCGCAACACCAAAGCCATCAGCGACTATCTGGTGAAGTATGCCGTGGAGCATGGCCTGCGATATATTCAGGATGAAGCCAATAATGTCATCATCTTCTGCGACGGCACCTGCGGTTATGAGGATCATGCCCCTGTCATCATCCAGGGCCATATGGATATGGTCTGCGAGAAGGATGCCGACTGCCCCATCGATATGAACACCCAGGGCCTGGACGTGACCCATGACGGCGCTTACGTTTTTGCAAAGGGTACCACTCTGGGCGGCGACGACGGCATTGCCATTGCCTACGCCCTGGCCCTGATGGAGGACAAGACCATCGCCCATCCCCCGCTGGAAGTCATCATCACCGTGGATGAGGAGATCGGCATGCTGGGCGCTGCTGCCATCGACCTGAAGGATCTGAAGGGCCGTACCCTGATCAACATCGACTCTGAGGAAGAGGGCGTCTTCACCGTTTCGTGTGCCGGCGGCGCTACCGCCACCATTTCCATGGCCGGTGAGCGCCGGGCTGTGTATGGTCCCTGCATCCGTCTGAGCGTGGACGGCCTTCAGGGCGGCCACTCCGGCGTGGAGATCCACAAGAACCGGGCTAACGCCAACAAGATCATGGGCGAATTTATGAGCCGTGTCCAGGCACTGATGCCTCTGTGCCTGACCAGTCTGGCAGGCGGCTCCAAGGATAATGCCATTACCCGTTCCTGTACCGCCAATATGGTCGCCATGGGCATCAATCTGGAGCGGATCAACACCATTGCCGCCGAGCTCCAGGCAGAAATCCGGGAGAAGTATGACGAGCCTGAAGCCGTCGTTCAGGCCTTTGATGTGGATGCACTGGGCGGCAACGCTCTGACCACCGAGGCCACTGCCAAGGTCATTTCTCTGCTGTGCGCTGTACCCAACGGCGTCCAGGCCATGAGCGCGGACATCCCCGGTCTGGTCCAGACCAGTCTGAATCTGGGCATTGCCAAGCTGGGCGACGCCCTGCACCTGACCTTCTCCGTCCGCAGTTCCGTCAATCAGGAGAAGGAGGATCTGCTGAATAAGCTCAAGGAGATCGCCGCCTTCCACGACGCCACCTATACCCAGATGGGCGAGTACCCTGCCTGGGAGTACAGGGCCGATTCCAACCTCCGGGACGTCATGGTCAAGACCTATACCCACATGTTCGGCAAGGCTCCCGAGGTGGTGGCCATCCACGCAGGTCTGGAGTGCGGCCTGCTGGGCGAGAAGCTTCCCGGCCTGGACTGCGTTTCCATCGGCCCCGAGATGCACGATATCCACACCAGCCGCGAGAAGCTGGGCATCGCATCCGTGGAGCGCACCTGGAACTTCCTGCTGGCTGTGCTGAAGGCGCTGTAAATTAAACGCAACAGCCTGTTGCGCAAATGTAAAGCAAGCGTGCTTGCCTTTTTGCCCCCTTTCTGCTAGGATAGATGCAGAAAGGGGGCTTTTTCATGGAGCTACACGAGCGCATTTATCAGCTTCGCAAGCAGAAGAATATGACCCAGCAGGAGCTGGCAGACCTGCTGGGGGTGTCCCGGCAAGCGGTGTCCCGCTGGGAGATGGGGACGGCGAAGCCGGAGGTGGACTGCCTGACGGCGATGAGCCGGATCTTCGGCATCACGGTGGATGCGCTGCTGACTGGGGAACAGGTAACAGCAGAGGATCCCACTGCTGTGGAAGATTCCCGCGCCGCAGAAGAGAAGTCAAAACCGAATCCGCGGAAATGGATCATCGCATGGGCGGTGGCCTGGCTTGCTGTGGTGGTATTCTTCATGGTTCTCACTTTTGTGAGATGGAAGTTCGGCGGTGCGTTGGTGTCGATTGCGCCGGTTACCTTGATATTACAGAGCATCAATTTCGGATTCGATTTGGGAGTCGTTTTTGTGATCGTGTATTTTATCCGCAAAGCCTGGAAGAAATGAAAAAGGGAAGACCTCACCGTTTGGTGAGGTCTTTTCGTTTGATCAAGCCCATCAGCCAGTGCAGATCCTCCCGGCGCCAGGCACGGCAGAGAAAGAGGATGCTGCCCAGCAGGGCAAGATAGGCGCCGGAGCGGAGGATGGGTGAGGGGAGCCTGCCCGCCGCAAATACGGCGAAAAGACACCCGGACGTGGCCAGTACCGGGGTATGGAAGGGGATCCGCAGGCCGGTGATCTTCAGAAGCCGCCGCAGACTCAGCAGGAAATTGATCAGATGGGTGATCAGAAAGCTGAAAAAATAGCCTTTCATCCCGTAATTTGGCAGCAGCAGATACAGAAACGCTACATCCATGGCAGAGGTGATGATGTTGTAGCGGACGCACACTTTCTGCTGCCCCAGGCCTTTGGTCATGGCGTCGGTAACCGCATCGCAGTAGAGCATGGGCACCAGAAGACCGTAGAGCCGGATGCTTTTAGCGGCGTCCCAATTGCCGTAGAGCCCCATGCACAGTTCATCCGCCAGCAGATACAGCAGTCCGCAGAAAGTCAGTCCGTACACCAGTGTTACCCGAAGACTGCGCCGCACCAGATACCGGATCCGCCTGGTCTGTCCGGCGGCGCTGCACCGGGCCAGCTCCGGGATCAGCAGCTCGTTAAGGCCGAACAGGATCGCTGCCGGGAACATGATGACAGGAAACACCATGCCGCTGACCAGCCCGAAGGCGGCCAGGGGATTCTCCACAGCGGTGCACAGAGCAAGCCGTTTGGGAACCATCAGGTTTTCGGCTGTGGTGATGCCGGTGCGCAGATCGTCCGCCAGCGCCAGAGGCAGCGCCGTTTCCGCCAGTCTCTGCCGCACCGGGATCCGGGGGCCGGTTTCTGGGCGTTCCCCCAGCCGCAGCAATCCAAGACAGCAAAGTGTCAGACAGGCGCCCAGTGCGCTCCCGAGTACCACGGAAAGACAGGCCCGTCCGGGATCATTTCCGGCCCACAGTACCAGTGCTCCCATCGTCATCACCATGGAAGCCAGCTGTTCACCCACCTCCACCGCCGCCAGGGTTCCGATCCGCTCCGCGGCGGTGAAATACCCGCTCATCACCCCGCACAGGCAGACCACCGGCAGAAATGCAGCGAAAAGCCGCAGGGAGGGGATGGTCTGGACATCCCCGATCCAGTTTTCCGCCAGCCAGGGGGCGAAGGTATACAGCCCGAAGGCTACTGTTCCGCTGAACAGAATGCTGTACAGGCAGCAGCCCGACAGGACCCAGGTGACGCTGTTTTTCCTGCCACGGCCCAGTTCCTCGGCGGTCAGATACATGGTGGCTGTGCGGATCCCGCCCATTCCGGCCACCATGGCAAGGCTCCCCACACTCATGGTCAGCTGCAGCAGCCCGATGCCCGCCGCGCCGATCCGTCCGGACAGGTAGACCTGAAAGGATGTCCCCACCAGCCGCAGCAGCAGATTCACCCCGGTGAGCATCAGAGCGCTGTAGAATATATTCATCTTCCCGGACAAAGCGATCCCCCCTTGTCCCAAGTGTATGGGGACAAGGGGGGCGATATGTTAATAATAGGCAGGAGGGATGTTCAACAGGACGAAGGCGATGGATGCCGCGGCGTAAAGCCCGGCAGCGATGCACCAGCGCCGCAGCTTTTTGGAATGCCAATGCAATTCCGCCGCCGGAAAACGCTGCAGCCAGATCCCCAGGAAGATGGAGCCGATAAACAGCAGTCCCCAGATGGCCCAGCCGTAGTGGTAGCCCTGCGGAACCAGGGCGGGGATGGCACCCAGATACTCGCCCAGGGGCAGCCCCAGTGTGAAAGCGCCCAGGGTAGTGAAGGCGACACGCCGGAATCCGGCAAGACCGCAGAACATGGAGAGTATGGTGGCGTAATGGAACATACGGCTGCTCAGAAGCCAGCCGAACAGGTAGGCCCCCGGCCTCATATCCGTGTTTGTCAGCCAACCCAAAACAGTATAATCCCCGCTTTCGGTAAAAAGCAGCTTTCCGGTGAGGAAAATCACGGTATACCCGGCCAGAACACCGAGAACGGCATAGAAATTCAGAAGCCGTTGGTGCCTGATTTCGGCTTCCTTTCCTGCCGCTTCATCCTTGATCATCTGGTAGACCTGTTCGGCGACAGAACGGGTATCGTTTTCTGCTGTGATCAGAAAATCTACAGTGGTGCCCAGGACTTCCGCCAGCTTGAACAGGTTGTCCGTGTTGGGAGCGGAAAGGCCTGACTCCCATTTGGTTACCGCCTGGCGGCTGACGCCGACAAGCTCAGCAACCTTCTCCTGGGACAGCTTCGCCTTCAGGCGGCATTCTTTGATTCTATCTCCAAGTGTCATATCACAACCTCCTTTGCACCTTTATGATAGCAAAAAGGGGCGGATTGTCTACCAACCATCCGGCAACCTGCGGTTGCATCAGGGATTAAATTCCCTGCAATGCATGGCCAGAGGGCACTGGCTGCATTTGGGGTTGCGGGCAGTGCAGCAGTCCCGGCCGAAGAGGACGATACGGTGGCAGAAATCGGAGCTTTCCTCCGGCGGGAGAATCTTTCGCAGCTGCTGTTCCACTTTCTCAGGCTCCTTGCCCACGGACAGGCCCAGCCTGCCGCAGATACGGATGCAGTGGGTGTCGCAGACCACACTGCCGGGAACGCCGTAGAGGTCGCCCAGGAGAAGATTGGCAGTTTTGCGGCCCACGCCGGGCAGCCGAAGCAGCTTTTCCATGGTATCGGGCACCCTGCCGTCGTAGTCCGTCAGCAGCATCTGGCAGGCCAGGACAATATCCCGGGCCTTGTGTTTGTAAAATCCGCAGGAGTGGACGTAGTTTTCCACATCCGTAATATCTGCCGCAGCCATATCTTCCAGAGTGGGATAAGCAGCGAAGAGGGCGGGGGTGATCATATTCACCCGGGCGTCGGTGCACTGGGCCGACAGCCGCACGGCGATCATCAGTTCATAGTCCTTGCTGTAGTGCAGGGCGCACAGGGCGTCGGGATAGCGGGCTTTGAGGATATCGATAATGGAGCGTACTTTCTCTTTCATGGCGGAACTCCTTTGCATTTTTCTTTATTTTAGCACAGATTCCGACAGATGAAAAGCGGAAAAAGAATGTCATTGCGAGGAGGACAAACCCCACGTGGCAATCCCCGTCAGATTTTTGAACACCGTGGGGGATTGCCACGCCAGTCTGCAGACTGGCTCGCAATGACATCGAATTATTGGGTTTCCAGAATCTCCGCCGTCAGGGCGGAGATTTCATAGGCGGTCCGCTCTTCGGGGCCGTTGTCGGTGACCTTGGTATAGACACGGCTCTGGAGCCTGCCGTAGATCCGTACCTGATCCCGGACATGGCATCCGGAAACCTCCACCGCTGTTTTTCCCCAGAGGATACAGGGAAGATAGTCGGAGCGGCGAAATGCTCTGGGAACGGCAAGCATGGCGTCGCAGATCTCCCGTCCCAGGGGTGTGCGGCGGTAGGTGGGTTCACGGCAAAGTGTTCCGGATACAATGCATTCGTTGATGGGTTCTCCGTCCTCACATACAATGGAGGAAGCGAATACAAAGATCAGCAGATGCCGGGCGGTGTCGGTGCGGACATTGTGGGTGCGCACCTGGCCGCAGACCGTGAGCATTTCCCCGCCGCTCAGATCCATGGCGTTGAGAATGCGCTCCTCCACTACGATGGGAAGCAGGTCGACGGCGCCGGACAGCCGGGGCACTTCCAGGGTGAACCGGAAAAACCGGCGCCCGTGGTTGTCGTGGGAAAATGCGGGGAGGGTGTGCAGGCTGCCCCGCAGTGTGATCTGATTTTCAGGATGTTCCATAAGTACCACCTCGTGAAGTAATAGATGGAACATCCTATGGCAACAGGAAAAGAAAAATGCCCCGCTGTATCAGCGGGGCACAAAACCTGTCAACTATTGGTTGCATCCGGGAAAAACCGAAACTATTCGAGGTTATTTCCAACGCTGCGCAGCAAATCGGCGGCATCAACGCCGTAGAGCTTCGCCAGAGCCAGCAGATTGGAGGTGGAGGGGTCGGCGGTGCCGTTCTCCCATTTGCTCACGGCCTGACGGCTGATGCCCAGCCGCTCGGCCACGAATTCCTGAGTCATCTGGCACCGCAGGCGCTCTTCTTTCAGTGCTTCGCCCAGGGACTTGCGGGCGATGGACTTTTCCTTGCGGATCTCGCCGGTGGCCAGATAACGCCGGAGGGCGCGCACCAGGAGAATAAACAGATAGACGACGGCGGCAATACGGACAATGTTGATCAGAATGATGAACCAGATCGTGATCATGGCAGGGAACGCGTTTGTGGAGGCAGTTTGAGAAATATCCATAATCAGAACTCCTTTCGGTTTTGTATCTGGATCATAGCAAAATTAAGTAGTTGCTTCCACCATTTATCGCGCAACTTTGGGTTGCATCACGGATTTGCAGAACTTTTTCGCTTCGTTTCCACCCATTTCATCAGGGGCCTGACGATGGGCGGGGAGAGATTCTCGGGTATCTCATCGACGGAAAAGAACCGCAGGGCGTCCACTTCCTCCTCCTGCCGCCTGATCTCGCCGGAGAAGGAGCGGCAGAGAAACACGATGTCGATATTGGACACCTCGTCGCCGTTGGGGTAAATGTAGTGAAGCTCCGGACCCGACCAGACGCCGAAAAGCTCCAATTCTTCCGCGACCAGTCCCGTTTCTTCGAAGAGTTCCCGGCGGGCAGTATCCTCCACCCGCTCGTCGATCTCGCAGGAACCGCCGCAGTAGCCCCAGCAGTGGTTATCCGCCCGCAATTGGAGCAGAACCCTGCCCCGGGAGTCTTCGACAATGATGCCCGCGCCCACCTGGATCAGGGGACGATGGCCAACGACCTTGCGCAGGTCTAAAATGTATCCACCCATGGCGTTACCTTATTTCTTAGTGGGCTTGCCCTTTTTGCCGCCCCGGATCTCTGCCTTGGGGGGCTTGGGCTTGAAGCCGGGACGCTCGTATACCTTTTTGCCCTTGCCGGGGAGCTTGGGAGGCGGCAGGGTCACCGGGGACTTTCGGGGCGGGATGGCACGGATCAGGCACTTGGGGCCGGAGCCGATGAGATCCTCCCGGTGGGCGGCAATGAGAGCCTCCCGCACCAGATAGTAGTTCCTGGGATTGCGGTACTGGATCAGGGCCCGCTGCATGGCCTTCTCGTGGGGATCGGTGGGGACATAGACCCGGTCCATGGTCCGGGGATCCAGGCCCGTGTAATACATGACGGTGGACAGGGTAGAGGGGGTTGGGTAGAAGTCCTGGACCTGCTCGGGGTTGTAGCCCATGTCGCGGATGTACTCGGCCAGTTCCACTGCTTCCTTCATGGTGGAGCCGGGATGGCTGGACATCAGGTAGGGAACCAGGAACTGGTTCATACCGTACTGCTTGTTGAGTGCAAAATACTTATCCACAAACTTGTTGTAGACGGCGTTCTTGGGCTTGCCCATACGGGAAAGCACGGCGTCAGACACATGCTCAGGGGCGACTTTCAGCTGACCGGAGATGTGGAACTGCACCAGTTCCTTGAAGAAGGTGTCCTTCTTATCAGCCAGCAAATAGTCAAAACGGATGCCGCTGCGGACAAAGACCTTTTTCACGCCGGGGATCTTCCGCAGCTTGCGAAGCAGGGCGATGTAGTCGGAATGATCCGCCCGCATATTCTTGCAGGGGGTGGGGAAGAGGCACTGGCGGCCGCCGCAGGCGCCTTTGGTCATCTGCTTGTCGCAGGCGGGATGGCGGAAGTTGGCGGTGGGACCGCCTACGTCATGGATGTAGCCCTTGAAATCCTTGTCCTTGACCATAATCTCCGCTTCCGCCAGGATGGATTCGTGGGAGCGGGTCTGGATGATGCGTCCCTGATGGAAGGTCAGGGCGCAGAAGGAGCAGGCGCCGAAGCAGCCCCGGTTGCTGACCAGGCTGAATTTGACTTCCTCGATGGCGGGCACGCCGCCGGCCTTAGCATAGCTGGGGTGCCAGGTGCGCTCGTAGGGCAGAGCGTAGACGGCGTCCATTTCCTCCGTGGTCAGGGGCTTCTGAGGGGGGTTCTGGACGACGTAAGTGTTGCCGTAAGGCTCTGCCAGCCGCTTGGCGGTAAAGGGATCGCAGTTGCCGTACTGTACCTTGAAGCTCTCTGCATATTTGCGCTTGTTGGCTTTCAGTTCTTCGTAGTCCGGCAGGACGATGGTGGGCAGACTTTCGTCCAGCTCCGCACACTTGAACACGGTGCCGTCGATATAGGTGATATCCTTGGCCTCCAGACCAGCGTTCAGGGCGTCGGCCAGCTCCACGATGGACTTTTCGCCCATGCCGTACATGAGGATATCCGCCTGGCTGTCCAGCAGAATGGAGCGCTTCATGCTCTCAGACCAGTAGTCGTAATGGGCCAGACGGCGCAGGGAGGCTTCGATGCCGCCGATGAGGATGGGTACATCCTTGTAGGTCTGACGGATCAGGTTGCAGTAGACGATGGTGGCATAGTCGGGCCGCTTGCCCATCTCGCCGCCGGGGGTGAAGGCGTCGGTCTTGCGCTTATGCTTGGTGACGGAATAGTGGTTGACCATGGAGTCCATATTGCCGCCGGACACCAGGAAGCCCAGACGGGGACGGCCGTAGACATCGATGGATTTGGGATTGCGCCAGTTGGGCTGGGAAATGATACCCACGGTGTAGCCGTGGCTTTCCAGCACACGGCTGATGATGGCATGGCCGAAGGAGGGATGGTCCACATAGGCGTCGCCGATGACGTAGACGAAATCGCACTGCTCCCAGCCGCGGTCGATCATATCCTGTTTGCATAATGGCAGAAAAGGCATAGAGATACCTCCGAGAAATCATATTTTGATCATTATAGCAGAAAGCCGGGAGAAAAGGAAGAGTCAAAAAAGGACGCATCCGGGTGGATGCGTCCAAAGCTTTATTTCTGAAGCTGTTCCAGTGCTTTCTTCACAGCTCGCGGCATGGGGATTCCTGCTAATCCGAGGTTTTCTGTGATGGACAGCACTTCATTGATGCAGAAGCCGATGCACACAGCGTTCCGGACATAGTCGGTGCCCATGACGCGATCCATCTGGACGGCCACCAGCACGAACAACAGCATCAGCCCCTTCTTGCACAGGCCCTTCAGGCCATAAACAGAGTTGTAGGCTCCAGTTTCACTCTTTCTGCTGTTGTGGAACACCAGGGCCACGATGCTGCCGGAAACGTAGTCCACGCCCATGCACACCAGCAGCGCCGCCAGCCCAGCGTCCCAGCCGCCGAAGGCCCAGCAGATGGCAGCCCCGGCCATGCCAATAGCGGTGCAGATTCCTTCCTTCATATCATTCACCCCGTTTCATTTTATGGATCAGCTTCACGGCAAGTTCCGCCGCTGCTTCACAGGTCATGGCGGTCTGCCAGTTGGTATCTGGGGGGAACAGCCCCAGGCGCACCGCTTCGTCCGCATACTCGCCGGCAGTGACGGGGACGAACTGCTTTCCGTCGGCCTCGATGATGACCTTTGCGATGGCTTCGGCGATCTCGCCGCGGCGTTTCGTGAGAAATTCCACCCCCACAGCGCTGTCGTGGAAATCCACCTCCAGCAGGCAGGCGGGGGCGGCGGTGCGGCGCAGCTCGTAAAGCCCCTGCTGCTGTTTAAGATTGTAGCTGCGGTTATTTGCCTGCCCCAGTGCCAGCAGAGCGTCCACCAGCTTCCGGCCGAAGGCTTCCCCGGCGCTGCTGTAGTACAGCGCCACAGGCCCCCAGGCCTTGCCGCCGCCCCCGGCATTGGAATGCAGGCACAGGTGGAAGCCGGCGCCTGCACCGTTGGATTCCGTCACCCGGCGGGAAAGGCTTGCGTCCCGGTCTGCCAGAATAAAGCTGACCCCTGCCCGGTCCAGGTGAGGAATGATGGCGTCTGCCAGCAGGTACATCTGCTCCTGCTCCGTGCCGTAGCCGTTAATCCCTACATTCGTCCCTTGGCAGGAGGGGCTTAAATACCAGATTTTGCTCATATAATCCATCTCCTTTCGCCCAAGGGGGAAAAAGAAGCCCCGGTTGCACATGTTCGTGCAACCGGGGGCGTGAATCACTTGTGGGTGACCTTCTTTTTGGAGCCGTCGGGATAGACGATGGTGGTGTGCTCCAGACTGTTCTTCAGATTGCCTGTGACGGAATCGATGTAGATACGGCGCAGCTTGGCGCGCTCCTCCAGCTCTGCTTCGGTCAGGCCCTCTGCCTTGTTCTTGGCGGCCAGTTCATTGATCCGCTTGATGACTTCATCCATGTTCATAGTTGTTACCTCACACATAACGGTGGATCACCACCGAGATTCTGCCTTTTTTCGTATTGCCGCCCACATGGTGCAGCTTGATCTTGCCAAGCCCCCGAACGGAGACCTTCGCGCCCTCGGAAATGGCCTTGTCGGGCTTTTCACAGGGCAGGCCGTCGATGGCGGCCTTTCCGGCGGTGACATACTGGGCAGCCAGGCTCCTGCCGATGCGGAAGCCCGAGGAGATGACGCTGTCCAGCCGCAATGACGCCAGGGTATCCTTGATCTCCTTGACTTCCGGCTCCGGGATCTGCGCATCCTTCAAAGGCACCTGCTTCAGATGCAGCCGGGTGCGTCCGGCGGAAAGAAAATTCTGGATCACATAGGGCGCGATCTCCGCGGTGACGAAGAAATCGCAGCTGCCCTTACCCACGCAGATATCGCCCACGGATTCCCGGGCGATGCCGCTGCCCATCAGGGCGCCGAGAAAATCCCGGTGGCTGGGTGCGTCGCCCTCGAAGAATTCGGCCCGCAGGCACACCAGAGGGCTGTCGTCTTCGTACAGGCTGTCCGCTTCCAGATAGTCGGGCAGGTAGCACAGCATTTTCCGCTCCGCGTCGCCATAGCCGCCGAAGGCACACAGCCCCGGCTCGTCTCCGAAAAGGAACCGGGCCATCTCCAGCTCCCGGGGGGAGAGGAAACAGGTGTTGGCGGGAATGCTGCGGCGGATGCCGGCGTTTATTTTATCCCAGAGCTTGGCCAGCAGCAGCCGGTCCTCGGAATTTTTTGCAATTTTTTCGATATTCCTGCGTTCCATATGATCACCAAATGGCATTATATCATAACTTCCCGGGAATGCAACTAAGTTTTTCTTGTGGAAACGGGATTTGTCGAGTATAATATGAGAAAATGAAAATTCTGTGTCATTGTGAACCAGTCCGCAGACGGGTGTGGCAATCCTCATCGTATGAGGGGCTTGTCTGAAAGCGGAGGGGATTCCCACGCCGGTGTGAGCACCGGCTCTGAATGACATGAAGGAAGGGACACAACTATGGTAATCGGAATCATTGGCGCCGGTGCGTCGGGCATGGCAGCAGCGCTGACGGCGGCGGAGAACCCGGACGTCCACGTCCTGCTGCTGGAGCGGCAGGCCCGGGTGGGACGGAAGCTCCAGGCGACGGGCAACGGTCGCTGTAATTTGACCAATCTCCATGCCGGCGAGGGCGGCTACCACGGCGATGACGCATCCTTTGCCGACTTTGCCCTGAATCGATTCGGCCCTGAAGAAACCCTGAACTGGTTCTCTCAACTGGGGCTTTATACGGTTGCCGAGCCCTCCGGCCGGGTGTACCCCTATTCCGACCAGGCAAATTCCGTGCTGGATGTGCTGCGGTTCGCCCTGGAGAAGCCCAATATCCGGCTGATCACCGGATTTGAAGTGGATAGGGTGAAGAAAGCCGACACTGGCTTCCGCATCGACGGAAACGGCGAGGCGATTTTTGTGGACAGGCTCATCGTGGCCGCAGGCGGCCTGGCGGGTACCAAGCTGGGCGGCTCCATGTCCGGCTACAAGATCCTGCGCAGCCTTGGCCACCGCTGCACAAAGCTCCGGCCCACCCTGGTGCAGCTGAAAGCCGCCTGGGGCGGTACGGCGTCGCTCAAGGGTGTCCGGGCAAACTGCCATGCGGCCATCTATCACAATGGAAATCTTCACAGTGAAAGTACGGGGGAGATCCAGTTTACGGAGCACGGCCTGTCCGGCCCCGTCATGTTCGAGATCTCCCGGGACGCCTGCCAGAGCGGGGGAGATTGGGTGTGCCGACTGGATCTGCTGCCCGATATGGAAGAAGAAACCCTGAAAACCGAACTGACCCGCCGCCGTACCACGCACTGGATGTCGGAAGACTTGCTCACCGGTATTCTCCACAACCGCCTGGGGCGGGTACTTACCGCCGCTGTGGGCATCAAGGGTCAGAAGCCCATCCGGAATCTGAGCGATCTGGATATTTCCACCGTCTGCGGCGCAGTCAAGGGCTTTGAAGTACCCTTGACGGAGCCGTTGGGCATGGACAGTGCCCAGGTCACCGCCGGCGGTATCGTCACGGCCGAATTTGACCCCGAGACCATGGAAAGCCGCAGGGTTCCCGGCCTCTACGCCTGCGGCGAGGTACTGGACATCGACGGGGACTGCGGCGGCTACAATCTGCAATGGGCATGGAGCTCCGGCCGTCTGGCAGGCGAGCATGCCCGGGAGGAATAAACCATGATAAGAATTCGAGATATTGCCCTGCCGCCGGAGCACAACGTCAGTCAGCTCCAGTTCGAGGCGGCCCAGCTGCTGCGGCTGTCCGCCTCCAAGATCCGGGGGTTGAAGATCGTCAAGCGCAGCGTGGATGCCCGGAAGAAGCCGGATATCAGGATCATCTATACCATCGATGTGATGGTGGACGGCAACGAGGAGAAGCTGATCCGCAAGTCCGGCTGCAAGAAAGCCTCCGTTGCCCCCATTTCCTATTACAAAGTGCCCAAATGCAATGTCACTCCCCAAAAGCGGCCCGTGGTGGTGGGCTTCGGCCCCGCCGGTATGTTCGCTGCCCTGATCCTGGCGAGAGCGGGCCTGAAGCCCATCGTGCTGGAGCGGGGCGAGGACGCCGCCAGCCGCAATGCGAAGGTCGAGCATTTCTTTGCCACCGGGGAGCTGGATCCCCGAAGCAATGTGCAGTTCGGCGAGGGCGGCGCGGGAACCTTCTCCGACGGCAAGCTGAACACCGGCGTCAACAATCCCCGCATCGGCTGGATCCTGGAGCAGTTTGTCAAATTCGGTGCAAGAGAGAACATCCTCTATGATGCCAAGCCCCATGTGGGCACCGATGTGCTGCTGACGGTGGTGCAGAACCTGCGCCACGCCGTTATTGCCCTGGGCGGTGAAGTCCGCTTCAATGCCCAGGTGGTGGGCCTCCGCAGTGAGGATGGAAAGCTCACCGGCCTGGAGCTGGAGGGCGGTGAGCTGATTGAATGCGATCATGCGATCCTGGCCATTGGCCACAGCGCCCGGGATACCTTTGAGATGCTGGATCACACGGGGCTTCCCATGGAGCCCAAGCCCTTTGCCATGGGTGTGCGCATTGAGCACCCTCAGACCACCATTGACGCTGCGCAGTACGGCCGTGTTGATCCGGTGCTGCCTCCTGCCGACTACAAGCTGGTGAAACACCTGGAAGACAGCACTGTCTACACCTTCTGCATGTGTCCCGGCGGTTATGTTGTGGCCGCCGCCTCCGAGGAGGGAAGAGTAGTCACCAACGGCATGAGCTACGCCGACCGGGACGGCGAAAACGCCAACGCTGCGCTGCTGGTGTCCCTGAACCCCAAGGATTTCCCCTACGAGGGCAATCTCGGCGGCATGCGCTGGCAGCGGGAGATCGAGGAAGCGGCCTACCGTGTCAGCGGATCCTACCGGGCCCCCGCCCAGAGGGTGGGCGACTTCCTGGCAGGCAGACCCAGCGACGGAGCCGGAACGGTGCAGCCCACCTATCGCCCCGGCGTGACCTGGTGCGATCTGAACAGCGTGCTGCCGGAAAAGATCACCCGCAGCCTGAAAGAAGCCCTGCCCCGGCTGGAACGGAACCTGGCGGGCTTCAGCCATCCCGACGCGGTGCTCACCGCGCCGGAGACCAGAAGCTCCTCGCCCGTGCGCATCATCCGGGACGACGACCGACAGTCTACGGGCCTTTCCGGCCTGTATCCGGCAGGTGAGGGCGCGGGCTATGCCGGCGGCATCATGTCCGCCGCCGTTGACGGCATCCAGTGTGCCGAGGCAGTCATCGCTGCGTTGAAGGAGGCGTGACCATGGACCGCAAACAACTCCGCAAAGCCCTGGGCGTCGCCGGCTGGACCGCGCTGATCTATAATCTGATCATGATGGTCTGTGTTGTGGTGACCATGATCGCAGAAATGATCATCGGCATGATGGCCGCTCTCAATGCGGACGGTTTCGATTATGGCAGTATTATGGGCGCCGCCATGGCCGCCGCCTCCAGCGCCTGGGGCTATTTCGTATCGGCTGCGGTGGGCATCATCATTCTGCTGGCCTGGAAGAAGCCCCGGTACTGGAATGAGGAGATCTGGAAAAAGGGAAAGCCCATGAAGGCAGGCGCCTTCTGGGGGATCCTGGCTGTTTTCCTCAGCGCCCAGTTTTTGTATCAGCTTTACACCATCAGTCTGGAGGTGACGCTCAACGGAATGGGGCTGACCATGATGGAAGGACTGGAGGCGATGTCCGCCGGTTCTGACAGCTTCAGCATGTTCCTGTATATGGGGCTGCTGGCGCCTGTCACCGAGGAACTGCTGTTCCGTGGCCTGATCCAGCGTACTCTGATGCCCTATGGCAAAAAAATCGCCATCCTTGGCTCCGCGTTCCTCTTTGGCATGATGCACGGCAATATTCTCCAGACACCCTTTGCGTTTCTGGTGGGTCTGGTGCTGGGCTACGTGGCGTCGGAGTATTCCATCGCCTGGGCCATGGTGCTGCACATGATCAACAACCTGGTGCTGGGCGACATGCTGACCCGGCTGACCTCCGGCATGGGGGAAACCGGTGCCGCCCTTGTCATCTGGGGCATCCTGATTATCAGCGTTATCGGCGCCATCGTGACCCTGATCCGCAAGCGCCGGGAGATCCGGGCCTGGAGCCATGGCAATGCCATGGGGCCCACCTATGTCCGTTGTTTCTTCTCTTCCGCAGGCGTGATCACATTCACGGTGGTTATGGTCATCAGCACCATTGCCACCTGCTTTGCGCTGATCACACCGCTGTAAATACAAAACCCGCAGCTTTCGCTGCGGGTTTTTCCCGTTACGCGGCAATGAAGATGGCGGCGGCCAGCGCCAGCTGCAGGGCAAGGATCACCGGGACACCGATGGTGAATTTGATATGCCTGGTCTTGTGGCGGAAGGTGTACATCCCCAGCAGCGTACCTGCACTGCCGCCGATGACGGCGATGCCGATGAGGGTCGATTCCGGGATGCGCCAGCGCTTTTTCTGAGCCCGGCGCTTGTCCACAAGCATAAACGAAAACCCGATGGCATTGATTATGGTGAGGTACGACAGAAAAATATCCATGATTTCAGTTCCTTTCAGGGGGGATCCTTTTGAAAAAAATGTGTTGCATCATGCTGCTGGCCTGTGTTCTGGCCGGATGCGGCGCGGAAGAAACCTTCGAGACCATTTCCGATGAAATGGTATTCAGCCAGGCCACGCCCCGGCAGATCCGGGTGGCACTGCCGGAGGAGACGGTGCTGCCCGTCATGGAGACGGAGGCGGGACAGCTCTACATTTGCAGGGATTTTGAAGTGGCTGTGCAAACTATGGCCGGGGGCGACCTGGATGCCACGGTACGCACCCTCAGCGGCTTCGGTGTGGGGGATGTGGATGTGATGGAAACAGCTGCGGCCGGCTTTAACCGGTATGACTTCGTCTGGTCATCCGCCGGGGAGACGGGGGATCAGGTGGGCAGAGCCTGTATTCTCAGCGATGGGGTCTACCACTACTGCGTCACCGCCATGGCGCCCGAAGAGAAAGCGGGGGATTATCAGGAAATATGGAACGGGATGTTTGAGTCCGTGACCATCGGTTAATACTGGGACAGTGCTTCCAGACAAAGTGCCCGGCATTTTTCTGCAACGAAGGCCGGATGGATGACCTTGGCCTTGGTGCCGAAGCCGATGAGCCAGCTGAGAAACATGGGACTCACCGCCACCCGGACCGTAAAGACGAAATGTTCGTCGCCGTCGGGGATCAGCATGGTGTCCGTGCCGAACCGGTCGATGACCACATTCACAAGGCTCCGGTGGAAGCGGAGCTTGACGTCCGCCGCCTCGCCCGCGTACATCTGGAACAGCCGCCCGGCGTGTTCCTGGAGCTTTTTGCCCGTCAGCTCTGGGCAGGGGATCCGGGGAGAAGCCAGGGCGGCAATATCGCTCATGCGGTCCACCCGGTAAGAGGTAATACCGTGACGCTCGGAGAGGGCCAGCAGGTAGCAGTTTTCGTTGTCCTGGCACAGGCCGTAGGGGCTGGCGATATATTCCCGGTCGCGGTAGCGGCGCCTACCGTCCAGACCCCAGTCGAAATACCGGAAAGTGATCTGGCGGTTTTCGGCAATGGCTTCCTGGATGGTGTCCACATTATAATAGATGGACTCGTTCATGCTCTTGACCCGCCCGGACACCACAACATCCCGGCGCACCAGCCGGGCATCGTGGACGGAGCACTGGTTGCACAGCTTTTCAATCAGTTCCCGGGACTTCTTCTCCGTCAGATACCGGGAGGATTGGACGGCGTCAATGAGCAGCTTCAGTTCCGGCAGTTCGAAATTCCTGGACGCGATGTAATAGCCGCCGTTTTTGCCGGGGATGGATACGATATCTACCCCCAGATCCTGCAGGGCTGCGATGTCGGAATAGATCGTCTTGCGCTCGCAGATGATGTTGTGACGCTTTTCCAGCATCTGCATCAGCTGGGCCGCCCGGACGGGATGGTCGGCATGGGAATTGCGCTCGAGATAATCGAGGATATAGAAGATCTTCAGTTTCTGATTGTCGGATTTTGGCATGTTACCACCTCTTGCCGGCTATTATACCATAATCCATTACCCTTTGGCAAGGTGGTGGATTTGTTCACATATTTGTGATATGATATGGAAAAAACAGAACAGGAAGTGATTCTATGCGATATATCGGATGCCACCTGTCCGCGTCGGCGGGCTACATGGGCATGGTGAAGACCGCCGAGGGCATCGGTGCCAATACCTTTGCCTTTTTCACCCGCAATCCCAGAGGTTCCAAGGCCAAAAAGGAAGACCCGGCGGACGCCGCCCGGGCGGTGGCGGCCCTGGCGGACAAGGGGTTCGGCAAACTGGTGGCCCACGGTGCCTACACCATGAATCTGTGCACCAAGGAAGCGGAAGCCAGAGAATTTGCCGCCGACGTGCTGGCGGATGACCTGCGGCGCATGGCGGCGGTGCCGGACCAGTACTATAATTTCCACCCGGGCAGCCATGTGGGGCAGGGAAGTGAGGCCGGCATTGCCTATATTGCCCAGGCGCTCCGGAAAGCCCTGGAACCCGGCTATCCGGTGACGGTGCTGCTGGAGACCATGGCCGGCAAGGGCAGCGAGGTCGGCGGCAAATTTGAGGAACTGAAAGCCATCATTGACGCCGTGGGCAGTGAACATGTGGGCGTCTGTCTGGATACCTGCCATGTCTATGATGCCGGATATGATATCGTCAATGATCTCGATGGTGTCCTGGCGGAATTCGACGCTGTGGTGGGACTGGACCGGCTGAAAGCCCTGCACCTGAACGATTCCAAGAACCCCTTCGCCAGCCACAAGGACCGCCACGAATGCATCGGCCAGGGCAGCCTGGGCGTCAGCACCTTCGCAGCCATCGTCAGTCACCCGCTGCTGGCCGGCAAACCCATGATCCTGGAGACGCCCAACGAGCTGCCCGGCTATGCCCGGGAGATCGAACTGCTGCGCTCCCTATAATCAAGAATCCAAGGAGGTGATGGCTTTGCAGTCCATCCTTCAAAGTATCAGTCAGGGGAATCCGGCCTATATGGGCGTTTACCTCTGCATTCTGCGCTATGTCGCCCCGGTGCTGGCGGCGCTGCTGCTCTGGCGCTGTCTCAAACCCCTGGTGGTTTTCCGGCGGGTGCCGGAGATCTGGGGGTGGCTGAAAGGCGCCGACGGCTCCAGCTTCGCCCTGACCCACTGGGAAAGCATCATCGGCAGAAGTAAGACCTGTGATGTGGTCATCGATTTTCCGACGATCTCCCGCAATCACGCCGTTCTGACCCGCTATGACGACGGCTCCTGGAGCATCAAGGACGCAGGCTCCAAATCCGGCGTTCTGGTCAATGGGGAGCCGATCCGCCTCCATGCCCTGGAAGCGGGCGATGTCATCAACATCGGCGGGCTGGATATGACCCTGACCCCGGTTACCGCAAAGCAGGAACAGCTCCAGGCGCAGCTCCGGGCGCCCGCCTCTGCGGTGGACAATGTGGCAAATCTTCTGCTGCTGACGGTGCTGCAGATCATGGTGTGCCTGGCGTTCCTGCTGACGAGTCAGTCTGATTACCTGGAAAGTGTTATCTGGGGCTTTGGCGGCATTATGGTGACCCAGTGGATCCTGATGATCTTCTATCTGTGCATCCGCCGCAGCGCCTTTGAGATGGAGACGGTGGCGTTCTTCCTGTGCACCATGGGCATGGCGGTCGTCGCCACGGTGATCCCGAAGGACATTATCAAGCAGCTGGCCGCCCTGGTGATGGGCGTGGCGCTGTATCTGGTGGTGGGCTGGTCGCTGCGGGATCTGGAGCGGGCGAAAAAGTGCCGCTACGCCGCCACGGCGCTGGGCCTGGGCTTTCTGATCTTTACGCTGCTGTTCGGTGACGAGCAGAACGGCGCGAAAGCCTGGATCCAGATTGCGGGGCTCAACCTGCAGCCTTCCGAGCTGAGCAAGGTCTGTTTCGTCTATGCGGGCGCTTCCACCATGGACCGGCTGCTGGACAAGCGCAATCTCTACCTCTTCATCGGCTATTCCGTCCTGATCTGCGCCTGCCTGGCGCTGATGAATGATTTTGGCACTGCCCTGATCTTTTTTGTGGCATTTCTCATTATCGCCTTCATGCGCTCCGGCAGCGTGGGTACGGTGGGCCTGGCCTGCACGGCGCTGGGCTTTGCCGGCGTTATCGCGGTAAAGATCGCGCCCCACGCCCTGCGGCGCTTCGCCTCCTGGCGGCACATCTGGGCCGACCCTATGGGGGCGGGCTACCAGCAGACCCGGGCACTCATGTGCATGGCTGCCGGCGGACTGTTTGGTCTCGGCGCCAATCAGGGAAAGCTGAAAGGCTACTTCGCGGCGGATTCTGACATCGTGTTCGCCACCATTACGGAAGAGTGGGGCCTGATCCTGGCGGTGCTGCCGGTGCTGGCGGTTGTGGCGCTGGCGGTATTTGCCATCCGGGCGGCCATTACGGGCCGAAGCAGCTTTTACACCATCGGTTCCTGCACTGCCGCTGCAATCCTGCTGACGCAGGCCATCCTCAATGCCCTGGGCACTTTGGATGTGTTGCCCTTCACCGGCGTTACCTTCCCCTTCGTCAGCAACGGCGGCTCGTCCATGCTGGGCGCCTGGGGACTGCTGGCCTTCCTCAAGGCAGCGGATACCCGTCAGAACGCCAGCTTCGCCGTCCGCCGCGTCAGAAAGGAGGGGAGCGAATGAACAGAGTTTCCAAACGCGCCTGGGCATTGGTGGTGCTGATCGCCATTTTGCTGGGGGGCCTGGGATTTTTCCTGGGTGAATTTTTCATGAACGCTTCGGTCTGGGTGGGCCATACCAATTCGCCCCACCTCTTCGGTAATTCCGGTACCGCCGCAGGCAGTGTGGTGGACCGTAACGGGGAGATGCTGCTGACCATCGGCGGCGCAAGCAGCTACGCCGAAAGCGCCGCTGTGCGCGAGGCCATGCTCCACTGGCTGGGTGACCGGGAGGGGAAGATCAATGCGCCCATGGTGGCCTACTATGCCGCGGAGATGTCTGATTATGATCTGCTCAACGGCCTTTATTCCTATTCCGACGTTCCGGGCTGTATTGAACTGACTCTGTCGGCGGATGTCCAGGCCGCAGCCCTGAAAGCCATGGGCGATCATCAGGGCGTCATCGCTGTTTACAATTATGAAACCGGCGAGATCCTCTGCGCTGTGACGACCCCCACCTACGATCCCGACGATCCGCCGGATCTGAGCCAGGAGGAGCTGGAAAATAACGAAGCCTATGATGGCCTTTACTGGAACCGGGTCACCCGGTCGGTCTATACGCCCGGCTCCATTTTTAAGATCGTCACCACCGCCGCTGCCCTGGAGACCATCGATGATATTCAGCAGCAGACCTTCGAATGTACCGGCGCTGTGGCCTACGGCCCGGATACGGTTACCTGTGAGAATGCCCACGGTACCGTGGATCTGAAAAAGGCCATGCGAAAATCCTGCAACTGCGCCTATGCCCAGATCGCGGACCAGCTTGGCGCGGATACCCTCATGCGGTACGTCGGGAAGTTCGGGATTACCACCAGCCTGAAATTTGACGGCATCACTACAAAGGCCGGATCCTTCGACCTGTCCGGGGCGGCGGATGTGGAGGTGGCCTGGGCGGCCATCGGCCAGTATACGGATCAAATCAATCCCCTCCAGTACATGACCCTCATGGGGGCCATCGCCGGTGGCGGCAGCGGGGCTGAGCCTCATATGGTCAGCCGGGTCGCCAGGGGAGAGGATCCGGTCTATGAAGTCCGGAGTACTTCCACCGGACGTTTGGTTTCTGCGGAAACTGCGCAGATCCTTACGGAACTGATGCGCAATAATGTGGAAAACAATTACGGCAGCTCCAATTTCCCGGGACTGACGGTCTGCGCCAAGTCCGGCACCAGCCAGGTGGGAGGCGATCAGGTGTCCAACGCCCTGTTCTCCGGTTTCGTAGCAGATGAAGAGTACCCCCTGGCCTTCATCGTGGTGGTGGAAAACGGCGGCTACGGCAGCTCCACCTGCGTGCCCATCATGAGCGAAGTCCTGGCGGCCTGCAAGGACGAAATGGACAAAAATTAAGGAATTGTAAATTTTGCACAAAATTGGTTGCGGTTTGGATGGAATCTTTTGTTGCGGGACAGATTGACAAATGTCCACCAGTGAGATACAATGGCCTCAGTTTCAACGGGAGGTACATGTATGTTTGGATACAATGGATACAGCCATCAGTCCGCCAGCCACTGCGCCGCAGCGGCATGTACCTGCGCGCCCATTATCGAAAACGCGGACACTGCCAGGGTTCTGGTAGTGTCCGTTTTCGCAGGCGAAGTACAGTGATTCCACAGCTGTAACCGAAAACCTTGTATGAGAGGGCGGTTACGATAGTAACCGTCTTTTTATAGAAAAATGAGAAAAGGAGAACTTACAATGAAAAAGTTTTTCGCAATCCTGATGGCTGCCCTGATGGTGGCCGCCATGTTCGCCGGCTGCGGCGAGACTAAGCCCGCTGCTGACGCCAATACCATTAAGATCGGCCTGTCCGGCCCCCTGACCGGCGGCGCTGCCATTTACGGCACTGCTGTTGAGGCTGGTATGAAGATCGCTGTTGCAGAGATCAACGCAGCTGCCGGCGAAGACGGCCTGAAGATCGAGTTCATGTCCCAGGACGATGAGCACGACAATGAAAAGGCTCTGAACGCTTACAACACCCTGAAGGACGACGGCATGCAGATCTTTGCAGGCGCTGTCACCACCGGTCCCTGCCTGGCCATTGCTCCCAGCACCGTTGAGGACCAGATGTTTATGATGACTCCCTCCGGCTCCTCCGAGAAGATCGCTCTGAGCGGCAGCAACATCTATCAGATGTGCTTCACCGACCCCAACCAGGGCGCCAGCGCCGCACAGCTGGTGGCTGACAAGGGTCTGGCTACCTCCATCGGCATTATCTATGACAACTCCGATGACTACTCCAAGGGCCTGATGCAGGGCTTCAAGGACAAGGCTGCTGAGCTGGGTCTGAACATCGTCGTTGAGACATCCTTCACCGCTGACAACAAGAGCGACCTGTCCACCCAGGTCACCCAGTGCAAGGACGCAGGCTGCGACTTCGTCTTCCTGCCCTTCTACTACACCGAGGCTTCCCAGGTTCTGACCTACGCTGAGAAGATCGGCTACGAGCCCACCTTCTTCGGCTGCGACGGCATGGACGGTATCCTGAGCATGGACGGTTTCGACACCGCTCTGGCTGAGGGCCTGATGCTGATGACCCCCTTCAACCCCGATGCTGAAGAGTCCAAGTCTTTCGTCGAGCAGTACCAGGCTATGATGAACGGCGAGGTCCCCAACCAGTTCGCAGCTGACGGCTACGACGTCATCTACGCTGTCTACGAGGCCTGCAAGGCTACCGGCGTTGACGGCACCACTTCCGCAGCTGATGCCTGCGCCAAGCTGTGCGAGTACTTCGCAACCGCCACCTTCAACGGCCTGACCGGTTCCGGCATGACCTGGGACGAGAACGGCATGATCTCCAAGGTCCCCGCTGCTGTGGTCATCGAGAACGGCAAGTACGTCGGCATGTAATGTCCATAATCGGATGGGAAGGGCAACCTTCCCATCCTCATACATATCGACAGTCCATGAGAGCGGCTGAGTTCCGACCGCCGTCATGGGCTGTTGAGAAAGAGAGGTAAGATATGCAAGTATTACAGTACCTGATCAACGGTATCAGTATCGGCGCTGTGTATGCCATTATCGCCCTGGGTTACACCATGGTCTACGGCATTGCCAAGATGCTGAACTTTGCCCACGGTGACGTCATCATGGTGGGCGCCTATATTTCCTTTGGCGTAACCAACTACCTGGGGCTGCCTGCCATCGTGTCCATTGTGGCCGCAATGGCTGTTTGTACGGTCCTGGGCATTGTCATTGAGGCGCTGGCCTATAAGCCTTTGCGGGGCACTTCCAATCTGGCGGTTCTGATCACCGCCATCGGCGTCAGCTATTTCCTGCAGAACGCTGCCCAGCTGATCTGGGGCTCTGCTGCCAAGACCTTTACCAGCATTGTTACGTTTAAGCCCTTCTCCTTTGCCGACGGCAATCTGGTCATTACCGGCGAGGTCGTCATCACTGTTGCGGCTTCCGTGCTGATTATGATCGCGCTGACCTTCTTCACGGGTCAGACGAGAATGGGTAAGGCCATGCGTGCCGTGTCCGAGGACCGGGATGCTGCGCAGCTCATGGGCATCAATGTCAACCAGACCATTTCCATGACCTTCGCCATCGGCTCCGCACTGGCTGCCATTGCCGGTGTTCTGCTGTGCTCCACTGTGCCCACCCTGATGCCCACCACCGGCTCCATGCCCGGTATCCGCGCCTTTACTGCTGCGGTTATCGGCGGCATCGGCTCCATCCCCGGCGCCATGCTGGGCGGCATCCTGCTGGGCATCATCGAGACCTTCAGCAAGAAGTACATTTCCACCGAGTTCAGCGACGCCATCGTCTTTGCCGTCCTGATTCTGATTCTGCTGGTCCGGCCCGCGGGTCTGATGGGCAAGCAGGTCCAGGAGAAAGTGTGAGGTGGAAAATATGAAAAAAATGCTTTCCAACAACAATACAAGAACCAATCTGATCACTTACCTTGTTGTGGTGGTGGCCTTTGTCATCATGTTCACCCTGTCTGAGATGGGCATGCTGAAAAGCGCTGTCAAGGGTTATCTGGTTCCTGTCTGCGCATACATTTCTCTGGCCATTTCCCTGAACCTGCTGGTTGGCGTCTGCGGTGAGCTGAGCCTGGGCCATGCTGGTTTTATGGGCACCGGCGCGTTTGCCGGCATCATTGTGGCCACCATGCTGCGGGATCTGATCCCTGATCCCACGCTTCGTCTCGTTATCTCCATGGTGGCAGGCGGTCTGACAGCTGGTATTTTCGGCTTCCTCATCGGTATTCCTGCCCTGCGCCTGCGGGGTGACTACCTGGCCATCGTGACATTGGCCTTTGGTGAAATTCTGAAGAACATCTTCAGCAATCTGTACATCGGTATGGATGCTGAGGGCCTGCATTTCTCCGTCAGCTCTGCCAAGTTCCAGCTGCTCGACGGCGGCAAGATGATCCTGGACGGCCCCGTTGGCGCCACCGGCATCGACCGCATTTCCACCTTCCCCATGGGCTTCGTGCTGATCCTGTTCACCCTGTTCGTGGTGCTGAATCTCGTTAACTCCAAGGAAGGCCGCGCCATCAAGGCCATCAAGGAAAACCGCATCGCCGCCGAGTCCGTGGGCATCAATGTCACCGCCTTCCGTATGAAGGCCTTCGTGGTCTCCGCGGTGCTGGCCGGTATGGCAGGTGCGCTGTTTGGCCAGAATTTCTCCTCCATCACCGCATCCAAGTTCAATTTCAATACCTCCATCAACATCCTGGTCTTCGTGGTGCTGGGCGGTATGGGTAATATTCTTGGCTCCGTCATTTCCGCCACCGTGCTGTACATTCTGCCCGAGGCCATGCGTGAGCTGGAGGATTACCGCATGATCCTCTATGCGGTGGTCCTGATCGTGGTCATGCTGTGTACCTGGTCTCCCAAGATCAAGGGCAGCATCGAGGTTTGCATGGCCGGTATCCGTAAGAGATTTAAGAGAAAGGGAAAGGCAGGTGGCTCCAATGGCTGAATATTCAAAGAAAATGATCCAGGTGCCCACCATTAACCTCTTCCGTGAGCAGGATGCCGGCAAGCAGCCTGTTCTGGACGTTCGTAATCTGGGCATCGATTTCGGTGGTCTGACTGCTGTGGATGAGTTCAACATGACCATCGGCCCCACTGAAATCTCCGGTCTCATCGGCCCCAACGGCGCCGGCAAGACCACCATCTTCAATCTGCTGACCTCTGTCTACCAGCCTACCCGCGGCTCCATCCTGGTCAAGGGCATCGACACCAAGGGCATGGACACCGCCAGGGTCAATAAGCTGGGCGTTGCCCGTACTTTCCAGAATATCCGTCTGTTCGACGACATGACTGCCCTGGACAACGTCAAGGTGGGTATGCACAACGAGATTAAGTGCTCCTTCCTGTCCTCCCTGCTGCGGCTGCCCGGCTATTTCAAGGCAGAGAGGAAGGCAAACGAGAAGGCCATGGAGCTGCTGGAATTCATGGGCCTGGCGGATATTGCCGACCAGAAGGCGGGCAGCCTGCCCTACGGCGTCCAACGCCGTCTGGAGATCGCCCGTGCACTGGCCTCCGATCCCGCCATCATCCTGCTGGACGAGCCAGCCGCCGGCATGAACCCCAGCGAAACAACCGAACTAATGCACCAGATCCGCCGCATCCGCGACCATTTCCAGATCGCCATTTTCCTGATCGAGCATGACATGAATCTTGTTATGAACGTCTGCGAGGGCATCGTGGTTGTCAATTACGGCAAGATCATTGCCAAGGGCACCCCTGATGAGATCAAGAACAATCCTGCCGTTATCGAGGCATACCTGGGAAGGAGCTGACACCAAATGCTGAAAATCGATGATATTCATGTGTACTACGGTGCCATCCACGCCATCAAGGGTGTGTCCTTTGAAGTCGGCGAGGGCGAAATCGTCGCCCTGATCGGTGCCAACGGCGCCGGCAAGAGCACCATCCTGAAGACCGTCTCCGGTCTGATGCATCCCCGCAGCGGCAATATCACCTTCTGCGGCGAGAATATCGCCCATATGGAAGCCTACAAGCTGCTGCGTCATGGTCTTGCCCATGTTCCCGAAGGACGCCGGATCTTCCTGCAGATGTCCGTCCAGGACAATCTGGAGATGGGCGCCTACATCCGCAAGGACGTCAGCAAGGATGACCTGGACCGGGTCTTCAATTACTTCCCCCGCCTGAAGGAGCGCCGCAAGCAGGTCGCCGGCACCCTGTCCGGCGGCGAGCAGCAGATGCTGGCCATGAGCCGTGCCCTGATGAGCCACCCCAAGCTGATGATGCTGGACGAACCCTCCATGGGCCTGGCCCCCATTCTGGTGGACCAGATCTTCGACATCATCAAGCAGCTCCATGCCGATGGTACCACCATTCTGCTTGTCGAACAGAATGCATCCAAGGCGCTGGAAATTGCCGACCGAGCCTATGTTCTGGAGACCGGCAAGGTCACGCTGTCCGGTACCGGTAAGGAACTTGCTTCCTCCGACGAGGTCAAGAAGGCCTACCTGGGCGGTTAAGCAATAATCACAACACCCTCCGCATAGAATTTGCGGGGGGTGTTTTTATGTGCCGCAGAAATCAGATGTGGGGCCTGATCCTCATAGCCTTTGGTCTGGGGCTGCTGATCGGACAATGCCTGGAACAGGGCTTCTGGTGCTCCATGGGGGCGATCGTCATTGTGGCGGTGGGATTTTCTGTGATGCGACAAAAATAACAGGCATAACCTTGTCCACACCGTCATATCGTTTATTGATGATGAAGAAAGGCGTGATTCAATGCAATTGCAGTTCGAAAAGAGGGAGCTTTCCTGCCTGCGCCAGGTGATCCGGGGCGTCAAGGATCAGGAGCTGACCCAGGAGATCCGGCTGACGGAGGATCTGCCCGATGTGGGCAGGGTGCTGGCTGGCTGGGGACAGGTGATCCTCCGGGGCAAGGAATGGCAGGGGAACCACATCGCCGTATCCGGCGGTGTCCAGGCATCGGTGCTGTACGCCCCGGAGGACGGTACAGCGCCCCGGTCGGTGGATGTATGGATCCCGTTCCAGATGAAATGGGACGGGGCACAGACGGACCGGGAGGGGCCCATGCGGGTCCAGATTCTGCTGCGGTTCGTGGACGGACGGAATCTGTCAGCCCGGAAGATCCTGGTGCGGGCCGGGATTTCCTGCCTTGCCGAGGGGCTGACGCCGCACCGGACAGAGGTGTTCCGCGCATCGGAAGTTCCGGCGGATGTTCAGCTGCTTCGTCGCAGTTATCCGGTGCGGCTGCCCATGGAAGCGGGGGAAAAGACCTTTGCCTTGGAACAGACCCTGGAGACAGGTACCACTCCTGTCCAGCAGATCATTGCCTGCACCCTTCAGCCCGAACTTTCCGAAGCCCGGGTCAGCGGCGATAAGGTGGCCCTGCGTGGCACGGGACGGCTGCATCTGGTCTGCAGTGACCGGGAGGGGCGGATCTGTTCCCGGGATTTTGAGATTCCCTTTTCCCAGCTGGGAGAACTGGAAAAAGCCTACGAACAGGACGCCCAGGCGGATGTGATGATGGCAATTACCTCCCTGGAGCTGGACCCGGAGGAAGAAAATCTGGCCCTGAAATGCGGCCTGGTGGCCCAGTACATGATCTCGGACCGGACCATGCTGGAATTGGTGGAGGATGCCTACAGCACCCGCCGGGACGTGGGACTGCGGCAGGAAGAACTGCATCTTCCGGTGATCCTGGATGAAACCATGGAGCGGGTCAGTGCCCGGGGGGAATTCCCTGATATGAGCCTCGATGGCGCAGATGCCCAGTTTTGGCCGGGTCATCCCAGGATCCGCCGGGAGGGAGACCGGACGGAGCTGGAGATCCCCGGGCGGTTCCAGATCCTGGGCTACGACCGGGAGGGGAATCTGCGGGCTGCCTGTGCCTCCTGGGAAGGGAAGAACGGACTGAATACCGACCTGTCCAGCAGGGTGGATGCGGTGACGGTGCCTGCAGGAGAGATCCAGTGGGTCAACACCGGAAGCGCCATGGAGGCAAGAGGGGAGATCCGGCTCCATACCACCATCCGGTCCGGACAGGGGATGCCGATGATCACCGCCCTGGAGCTGGGTACCCTGCGGGAGCCAGACAGGCAGCGGCCCACTCTGATTCTTTGCCGTCCCGGAAAAAGGGGGCTGTGGGAGATCGCAAAAGACACCGGCTCGACAGTCAGGGCCATTGAAAGTGCCAACGGTATCGATCAGGAACCGGAAATGGACCGGATGCTGCTGATCCCGATCCAGTAAAATAAGAAACCGCCGTTCCGTGGGAGAGCCGGAACGGCGGTTTTGGCAGTATGTCGCGTCGGGGATCTCTGCCAGTTTCAGGATACCCCACACCCGTGAGCGAAAACAAGGCAAATGTGTCGAATCTTCAAATTTTCACCGGTTCAGCATCCAGACCCCCACGTTCAGATACAGCGCGAAAGTCAGCCAAAGCAGATAGGGAATCTGAAGCCAGGCAGCAAGGGGGTCAGCCCGCCGGAACGCCAGGATCATCAGCAGGACCAGCCACCACAGCAGCGCCAGCCACAGGACGGCGAAGCCATAGGCCGAAGCATTAAAAAAGATCAGGCTCCAGAAGAAATTCACGACCAGCTGTACGATGAACAGGTTCAGTCCCGGCCGGGTTTGTGTCATGGCGATCCGGGCAGCACTGACGCCCATCAGGGCGTAGAGAATGCCCCAGACCACAGGGAAGACCCATTCCGGCGGGGAAAGGGGCGGCTGTGCCGCGGTGGCATTGAAAAGCTTTACACCCTCCTGGGTCAGAAAACCAGCCAGACTGCCCACCGCTTCTGACAGAATGATCCAGAATGCATATGTTTTCCAGTTTCCCTTTTTCATAGGAAGCATCACCTCATGATAGGATACGCTGGGGCATATTGTGATATTCATTATTATTGTTTTGAATAAAATACTTCGAATTATCCGATATTTTAATACATGCAGTTGTTGCAACAACTGCGCGGATTGATTATAATACTCCTGTTGCACCTTTGGGCGCAAAATACAGAATATCGAAAGGAAAAGAACATGAGAAAGCTTATTTCCCTGCTGCTGGCACTGATGCTGGTATTCAGCCTGGCTGCCTGCGGCACTTCCGGTGAATCTGAGACCCAGACTCCCACTGAGGGCCAGACCGAGGCTCAGACCGACAACAACACCGAAGCAGTCACCGACCCCGCCGGCGTCAGCTACCCCGTTACTGTCACTGATATGGCCGGCCGTGAGGTCACCATCGAATCCGAACCGAAGAGCATCGTCAGCGGTTACTACATTTCCTCCTCCGCCTGCATTGCGCTGGGCCTGGAAGACAAGATGGTCGGCATCGAGGCCAAGGCTGACAAGCGTCCCATCTATGCCGACGCCGCTCCCCAGCTCATGGAGCTGCCCAACGTGGGTACCGCCAAGGAGTTCGATCTGGAGACCTGCCTGTCCACCGAACCCGACCTGGTCATTCTGCCCATGAAGCAGAAGGATACCGCCGCTGCTCTGGAGGAGCTGGGCGTGCCTGCCCTGCTGGTGATGCCCGAGAGCCACGAGCAGATCATCGAGATGTTCACCCTCATCGGCACCGCCACCAACTCCATGGAGGCTGCCCAGGAACTGATCGCCTACTATGAAGCTGAGCTTGCAGAGGTGGAGGCTCTGGTGGCCGGCGTGTCCGACGCTCCCGTGGTCTATATCACCGGTACCTCCAGCTACCTGACCACTGCCCCCGGCCAGATGTACCAGTCCACCCTGATCACGGCTGCCGGCGGCAATGCCGCAGGCGCTGATATCGAAGGCAGCTCCTGGACGGAGATCAGCTATGAGCAGCTGCTGGCGATGAATCCCGACATCATTGTCGTTCCCACCAACAGCTTCGCCAACGGCGCGCCTGACTTTACCGTGGAAGGCCTGCTGGCTGATGCGCAGCTGAGCGAAGTGACCGCCATCAAGAATGGTGCAGTTTACCAGATGACCATCGGCTTCGAAGCCTGGGATTCTCCTGCTCCCTCCGGTATCCTGGGCGTCAAGTGGATGCTCAAGACCATCCATCCCGACCTGTACAGCCAGGAAGCTTTCGCCGCTGACGTGCAGGAATTCTACGAGACCTTCTACGGCTTCTCCGTTGATGCAAACGAACTGGCCTGATTCTCATTTCTGAAAGGGCAGGACACCGCACAGACGGTGTCCTGCTTTTGTACAGGTAGGTAATATGAAACAACAAACACACAGACAAGTGAATATCCCACTGGTGTTCTGCATGGTTGGCGTTTTCCTGCTGGCCGGCGCGGTGGCTTCCTTCTGCGTGGGCAAATATCCCATTTCCGTGCCACAGATCGCGGCGCTGATCACCGGCGGGGAAGTACAGGATATGACCTCCAAGGTGTTTTTCACCCTCCGGGTGCCCCGTACCATCATGGCAGTGCTGGGCGGCATGGGTCTGGGTCTGGCCGGCGGCGTATATCAGAATATCTTCAAGAATCCCCTGGCATCCCCGGATATCATCGGTATCTCCTCCGGCGCCAATATGGGTGCCGCCATCGCCATCGTCTCTGTCAGCGGCACCATGGTTTCCATTGCAGTGGGAGCCTTTGCCGGCGGTCTGGCGGCGGTGATGCTGGTGATGATCCTGGTACAGGCTACCAAATCCAACGCAACATCCACTTATGTGCTGGCGGGTATCATCATCTCCGCCCTTGCCAACACGGTGATCATGCTGCTGAAATATTACGCAGACTCCGAATCTGAGCTGGCGGCCATCGAATACTGGACCATGGGATCCCTGGCATCCATCACCGCCTCGAAGGTCTGGGCCATCCTGCCCTTCTGGCTGGTGGGCTTCGGCGGCCTGCTGCTGCTGCACCGGCAGATCGGTCTGTTGTCGCTGAATGAGGAGGAGTGCCGCGCCCTGGGCGTGCGTCTTGGCCCGATCCGCATCACGGTGCTGCTGATGTCGACATTGCTGGTGGCTTCCGTCATTTGCGTGACAGGCCTGATTTCCTTTGCAGGTCTCATCGCGCCCCATATCGCTCGGATGATGATCAGGCGGCAGAATTCACAGACACTGATGCTGAGCAGTCTGGTGGGCGGAGGCGTTCTGCTGATCTCGGATATCCTGGCACGCACGCTGTACGCGGCAGAGCTGCCCATCAGCATCCTCACCACCCTGATCGGCGTTCCGATCCTGCTGTGGTTCATGTGCAAGCGCAGAGGAGGAGTGGTATGAGTTTGCTGAAGGTTGAAAATATCCGCTGCGGATATCAGCACCGGGAAATTGTCCACAACGCCAGCCTGGAGGTGGCACCCGGTGAATTCTGCGCCCTGCTGGGCCTCAACGGCTGCGGCAAAACCACGCTGATCAAGGCCATCTGCGGCCTGCTGCCCACTCATGAGGGAAAATGCCTGGTGGGTGGCGTGGACTGTACCAAGTTCCATGAGCGCCAGCGTGCCCTGCAGATGGCCTACATTCCCCAGCGGGGCAGCCTGATCGCCGGCAAAACTGTGCTGGAAGTGGTTCTGATGGGCTTCAACGCCCGGCTCCATCTGCTGGATTCCCCCGGCAGAGCCCATAGGCAGAAGGCTATGGAAGCCTTGGAGCGGCTGGGAATGGTGGAGCTTGCCCAGCGGGACTACGCCAAGCTCAGCGAGGGACAGAAGCAGATGATCATTCTGGCCCGCACCATGGTCCAGGATACTCCCGTCATGCTGATGGATGAGCCGGACAGCGCCCTGGATTTCGTCAACCGGAATCTGGTGCTGGGTAAGATCCGCCAGATCCTCCGGGAACAGGGCAGGGCAGGCCTGATCACCCTCCACGACCCGAATTTCGCCCTGGCCTACTGTGACAGCCTGATCCTGATGCGCGACGGTCATATTCTCCGCCGGGTGCCTCTTGCGGGGGCGAAGCGGGAAGAAATCGAAGAAGCCCTGTCCGAGATCTACGGTCAGATCCGGATCCTGGAATATGAAAACGGTTTTGTCATGGTAAGACGATAAAAAACACAGCGGACGAAAAGTCCGCTGTGTTTTTGGTATGTAGAGGGGATCAGCCGAAAGCGTCCAGTGCCAGCTTGAAGGCACCGTAAGCGCCGGCGTCGTTGCCGAGGGATGCCAGTACAAACTGTGCGCCCCGGGCAGCGTGGAAGATATGCTTGTCGAAATGGGGACGGACACCGTCCAGCAGAACCTGACCGGCCTTGCTGACGCCGCCGCCGAGGACCACGGCTTCGGGATCGACCACGTCACACAGGTTTGCCAGGAACTCACCCAGGTAGGCGTAGTACTCGTTCAGAACATCGTTGGCCAGCTCGTCGCCTTCAGCGCCGAAGTCGAAGATGTCCTTGCAGGTCAGGGTGTTCAGACCGCGCAGCTTGGAGGCCTTCTGTTCTCTTGCCATGGCACGGTTTGCCAGACGGACGATGCCGGTGGCGGAGCAATACTGCTCGGCACAGCCGCGCTTGCCGCAGCCGCACTGTTCAGTCTCGTCGCGGTTGAGGACCATATGGCCGATCTCTGCGCCGGAGCCATGGGCGCCGTGGAGCAGATGACCGCCGATGACGATGCCGCCGCCGACGCCGGTGCCCAGGGTGGCCAGGATCATGTTGTCGGCGTCCTTGCCGCCGCCCTTCCAGTACTCACCCAGAGCGGCCACGTTGGCGTCATTGCCGGCCTTCACAGGGAAGCCCACCAGACCGGACAGGGTCTCGGCCACGTTGAACACGCCCCATCCCAGGTTGATGCACTTGTTGACAACGCCCTGACCGTCAACGGGACCGGGAACACCGATGCCGACGCCAATGATGGCGTCACGGTTGATGTGCTGACTGTCGATAAACTGTTCGATGGAAGCTGCAATGTCGGGCAGGATCTGTGCGCCGCTGTTTGCAGTAACAGTGGGGATCTCCCATTTGCTGAGGAGGGTGCCGTTTTCATCAAAGTAGGCGATCTTGACAGTTGTACCGCCCAGGTCGACACCGAATCCATATCTCATAAGTTGAATCCTCCCAATTTGGATTATTTTGAGCCTTTATATTATATACTATAATATCACAAATTGCCAGTAGAAAAACATAAATGAGCGGGAAATCGTGATTTGAACCAGTCTGCGCTTTGTTTCAGTCGTCCCACATGTGGTTTTGCACATACGCTTCCATTTCCCGGTTGTAGCGCCGGCGGACGGAAGCGATATTTTCGCCCTCCAGGATGGAGAAGTAGGCCCGCTGGGTGATCAGGCTCAGCTCCCGGTCGTGATGGAAAAGCTCGTTGGCCGTCCGCAGGGCGAACGCGGCGTCCGGGTATTTTGCCTGCAGATCCTCTGCTTCGCCGGGGCGGGCATGAAGGAGCTGGTTCATGCCGGGGATGGTGTGAAAAACGGCCGATTCTCTGTCACGAAGCTGCTGCATGGTATGGGTCATATCTGTCTCTCCTTTTCTTAGCGCACTGGTGGGGATTATACCATGCAAAAAATGGAAGAACAAGACTTGACTTTTCGAGATTTTTCGTTCCGCAGGGAAACAGGTCGGAATCACCGGAGCATTGAGTTTTGTGCGCGATTGTGCTATACTATCCTTACAATGGTATGATATGGGATTTGAAGATCCTGTTTGACAGAGGTGGATGATAAAGATGAGCCTTGCACAGAATGAACAGAAATTTTTACAGCTTCTGCGCGCTGCGCTGCGCAATCAGAAGGTGGAGCCTGCTGATGTGACTGACGTTGCGGACTGGGACGGCCTGTTCTCTATGGCAGCCGAGCACAAGCTGCTGCCGATGACCGTATCGGCTCTTCCGGGAGAGATCCTGGCAGGCATCCCCAGGGCGAAGCAGACCGCAATCCGGCAGGTGGTGCTTCAGACAGTCCAGTCCAAGGCGTTCATCACCCTGTATAACGGGCTGCGCAGCGCAGGTTTCCATCCGCTGGTGGTCAAAGGCATCGTCTGCCGCTCCATCTATCCCCAGGGGGATGAACGTCCCAGTGGCGACGAGGACCTGTATGTGCCGGATGAAGAGTTCGACGGCTGCTGTGAATTCCTGCGCGATTACGGCATGGAGCCAACCGCAGATGTTGCGCCCGATGCCCATGAGATCGGCTGGCAGAAACGCGGCGGCAGTCTGTATATCGAGCTGCACCGCAGGCTGTTCTCTCCGGATTCCATCGCCTACGGCGATCTGGAGGCTTTCTTTGACTGCGCCGCGGAAAAAGCCGCCGCCTATCCCACGCAGTACGGCACCGTGTATTCGCTCCCGCCCCATGACCACCTGCTCTATCTGCTGCTTCATGCCTACAAGCATTTTCTGCACAGCGGCTTTGGTATCCGGCAGGTGTGTGATATCGGCCTTTGGGCACAGCGTTACCATACGCAGATCGATTGGGAGCGTCTGACGCAGCAGCTGCGAAGCTGCGGTGCGCAGCAGTATGCGGCGGCGGTTCTGGGCATAGCGGCCCATGAACTGCAGATCCATATGGAGCTTCCTGCCGATTGGCAGACCACCCGGGAATTTTGTGAGCCGCTGCTGGAAGATGTGCTGACCAGCGGAGTGTATGGCAATTCCGATAGTGAACGGCTGCACTCCTCCACCGTGACGCTGAATGCAGTGGCGGCAGACCGTACCGGCAAGCGCAGCAGCATCTGGGACTCGGTATTTCTGAAGCGCGTGGATATGGAGAACAAGTATCCATATCTGCGCAGATTTCCGTTCCTGCTGCCTGTTGCATGGATCCAGCGGATTGTCCATTATCTGACAAAAAAGCGGAATGCCCGCAGCCGCATTTCCTCCAGCATTACCATCGGCAATGACCGGGTGAAGCTGCTGAAGCTGTACGGAATCATCAAATAACAGGTGCGCTGCAGGTGAAATGCTGAAAATCCATTGCAATTCCAACAATCTTGTGGTATTATCTGTCTGGAATATTGGAAAGAATACCGCAGCCAATTTATCAAATATATTCAGAAAGCGTGAAGATTATGACGAAAAT
>JAFTVM010000081.1 GCA_017465745.1 Oscillospiraceae bacterium | reverse complement strand
GTCTGCCGCTCCGCCGTCCGTCTGGGCGCGGAGAAGGTCAGCTGCGTCTACCGCCGCCGTCAGGTGGATATGACCGCCCTGCCCGAGGAAGTGGAGGGCGCCCTGGCAGAAGGCGTCGAGATGCTGACGCTGCAGGCTCCCGTCCGCATCGAGGCCGACGAAAACGGCAATGCCGTGGCCCTGTGGACCCAGCCCCAGGTCATCGGCGCCATGGACAAGGCTTACCGCCCCCGTCCCATGAAGGCCGACTGCCCCGAAAACCGCATCGAAGCCGATCTGATCGTCCTCGCCATCGGCCAGGGCGTGGAGACCCACGGCTTCGAGCAGATGGGCATCAAGGTCAGCCGCGGCTCCATCACCACCCATGCTGACTCCACCCTGCCCAGCGGCGACGGCATTTTCGCCGGCGGCGACTGTGTCACCGGCCCCGCCACCGCCATCCGCGCCATTGCAGCCGGTAAGGTCGCTGCGGCCAATATCGACGAATATCTGGGCTACAATCACGAGATCACCACCGATGTGGAGGTCCCCACCCCCCGGTTCAACAACAAGCCGCCCCATGGCCGCGTGAATCTCCAGGAGCGGGAGGCCGGCGAGCGCAAGCGCGACTTCGCCTGCATCGAGTGCGAGATGTCCGACCAGGAAGCCCAGATCGAGTCCACCCGCTGCCTGCGCTGTGACTACTTCGGTTACGGCAACTTCAAGGGAGGTCGAAACGAAAAATGGTAAATCAGAAAATGGTTTCGCTGACCATCGACGGCCAGGCCGTCTCCGTTTCTCCCGAAACGACGATCCTGGACGCCGCCAAGGCAGTCAGCATCAAGATCCCCACGCTGTGCTATCTGCGTGAAGTGAATGAAATCGCCGCCTGTCGCATCTGCATGGTGGAGGTGGAAGGTCTGGAGCGCCTGGTCCCCGCCTGCACCACCAAGGTACGCGAGGGCATGGTGGTCTACACCAACACCGACCGGGTCAAGCGTACCCGCCGGGTCAATCTGCGCCTGATCCTGTCCCAGCACGACAGCAACTGCCCCCTGTGCATCCGCAACGGCAACTGCACATTGCAGGATCTGGCACGGGACAACAACCTCATCTACAATCCCTACCCCAAGACCATCCCCACCAAGCCCTGGGCCATCGACAATTACCTGATCCGGGACGAGAGCAAGTGCGTCAAGTGCATGCGCTGCATCCAGATCTGCGACAAGGTGCAGGATATGCACGTGTGGGATGTGGTGGGCACCGGCAGCCGCACCACCGTGGGCATTTCCCTGAACCGGAAGCTGGCGGAATCCGACTGTGCCCTGTGCGGCCAGTGCGTCACCCATTGTCCCGTGGGCGCCCTCCGGGGCCGCGACGATATCCAGTGGGCCTACAAGGCCATCAAGGATCCCGCCATCACCACCATCGTGCAGGTTGCTCCCGCCGTCCGTGCCGCCTGGGCCGAGAACCTGGGTCTGAGCAAGGAAGAAGCCACCACCGGCAAGATGGTCTCCGCTCTGCGCCGCCTGGGCTTCGACTACATCTTCGACACCAATTTCACCGCCGACCTGACCATCATGGAGGAAGGCAGCGAATTCCTGGAGCGCTTCACCCACAAGGATCAGTACGCATGGCCCATGTTCACCTCCTGCTGCCCCGGCTGGGTCCGGTTCCTGAAGGGCCAGTATCCCCAGTACACCGACAACCTGTCCACCGCCAAGTCTCCCCAGCAGATGTTCGGCGCCGTGGCCAAGAGCTATTTCGCCGAGAAGATGGGTCTGGATCCTCACAAGATCTGCGTCATCTCCATCATGCCCTGCACCGCCAAGAAGAGCGAGTGCGCCCAGCCCAACCAGAACGACGCCTGCGGCGATCCCGATGTGGATTACGTTCTGACCACCCGGGAGCTGGAGCGTATGCTCCGGGCCGACAATGTGGATCCCACCACCCTGCCTGAGAGCGATTTTGACTCTCCCCTGGGCACCGGCACCGGTGCAGCGGTCATCTTCGGCGCCACCGGCGGCGTCATGGACGCAGCGCTGCGCTCTGCCTACTACCTGGTCACCGGCACCAACCCCGATCCCGACACCTTCGTGGACGTTCGCGGCATGGACGGCTGGAAGCAGGCAAGCTTCACCATCCCCGGCGCGGGTGAGGTCAAAGTCGCTGTGGTCAGCGGCCTGGGCAACACCAGAAAGCTCATGGAAGCCATCGACAAGGGCCGGGTGGAATACGACTTCGTGGAAGTCATGGCCTG
>JAFTVM010000032.1 GCA_017465745.1 Oscillospiraceae bacterium | reverse complement strand
TCTGGTGAAATCTCTCGTCGCAGTCCTGGCTGATCAGGCGGAAACCTACAAGGCCGCCATCATGCCCGGCTACACCCACCTGCAGCGGGCACAGCCCATCACCTTCGGGCATCACCTGATGGCCTACGCCATGATGCTGCTGCGGGATATTGACCGCCTGACGGACTGCCGCAAGCGGATGAACCAGTCCCCCATCGGCTGCTGCGCCCTGGCGGGCACCACTTATGATACAGACCGCTATTTCGAAGCGGAAAAGCTGGGCTTCGACGGCATCTGTCTGAACAGCTTGGACGGCGTCTCCGACCGGGATTTCTGTGTGGAGCTGATGAGCGCCATCTCCGTGCTGATGATGCATTTGTCTCGCTTCTCCGAGGAGATCATCCTCTGGTCTTCCTGGGAGTTCAAATTCGTGGAACTGTCCGACGCCTTCACCACCGGCTCTTCCATCATGCCCCAGAAGAAGAACCCCGATATGGCCGAGCTGGTCCGGGGCAAGACCGGCCGGGTCTACGGCGACCTGATGGCGCTGCTGACCACCCTGAAGGGTCTGCCCCTTGCCTACAACAAGGACATGCAGGAGGACAAGGAAGCCGTCTTCGACGCCTGCGACACCGTGAAGATGTGCCTGAAGGTCTTCGTCCCTATGATCGAGACCATGAAGGCCAACACCGCCAACATGAAGCTGTCAGCCCAGAAGGGCTTCATCAACGCCACGGACCTGGCCGATTACATGGTCAAGAAAGGCCTGCCCTTCCGCAGCGCCTACAAGATCTCCGGCCAGCTGGTGGCATATTGTATTCAGAACAACACCGTTCTGGAGGCCCTGCCCCTGGAAACCTACAAGGGCTACAGCGACCTCTTCGAAGAAGACCTCTACCAGGCCATCGACCTGATGACCTGTGTCGAAACAAGAATCTCCGTGGGCGGCACCAGCGTTGCCTCTGTGGAGAACCAGATCAAGTATGTCCGGGAGGTACTGGCATGACAAAGGTATTTATCGACGGCAGCGCCGGAACCACCGGCCTGCGCATCTATGAGCGGCTGGGCAGCCGCACCGATCTGGAACTGATGATCCTCCCCGACGCCCTGCGTAAGGATCCCGCCGCCCGGGCAGAGATGCTGAACTCCGCGGACATTGCCTTCCTGTGCCTGCCGGATCAGGCGGCCCGTGAAGCGGTGGCTCTGGTCACCAGCGACCACACCGCCATCATCGACACTTCCACTGCCCACCGCACCAATGACAATTGGACCTACGGCTTCCCCGAACTGACGGGCAAGAAGCAGGCAGTCGCCAATTCCAGGCGCATCGCCAACCCCGGCTGTCACGCCAGCGGCTTCGTGGCCCTCATCGCCCCCCTGGTGGAGCAGGGGCTGCTGAAAGCCGACGCGAATCTGGCCTGCTTCTCTCTCACCGGCTACTCCGGCGGCGGCAAGCAGATGATCGCGGGCTATGAATCCTCCGACCGCAGCCCCCTCCTGAAGGGACCCCGGCAGTACGGCCTGACCCAGGCCCACAAGCACCTGCCCGAGATGGTGAAGCTCTGCGGCCTGGAAAACGCCCCCGCCTTCTGTCCCGTGGTAGGCGATTTCTACAGCGGCATGGAGGTCACCGTCCCCGTCTTCGCCGCCGACCTGAAGGGCGGTATCGAGGACATCAAGAAGCTTTATAAAGACTACTACGCCACCGGTCTCGTCAAATTCACCGAGGAAGCCGATGCCGACGGACTCCTTTCCGCCGCGGCCTTCTCCGGCAGGGATGACATGGCCGTCAGCGTCTGGGGCAATGATGAGCGCATCATCCTGGTCTCCCGGTTCGACAACCTGGGCAAGGGTGCCTCCGGCGCGGCCATCCAGAACATGAATATCCTCCTGGGTATTGACGAATCCACTGGTCTTAATGTATAATGGCTCCACTTGCCGTTTGGAAAAGTTGACCAATCTCCAAACGGATTACATAAAAAAGGAAGCTGAATATTATGAAAATTATCCAGGGCGGCGTCTGCGCCGCAACCGGTTTTAAGGCAAACGGCGTGCACTGCGGCATCCGCAAGAACCACTCCAAGAAGGATCTGGCGCTCATCGTCAGTGAGGTTCCCGCCTCCGCTGCTTCTGTCTATACCACCAATCTGGTCAAGGGCGCGCCCCTGACCGTCACCAAGAATAACATCGCCGACGGCAAGGCCCAGGCCATCATCTGCAACTCCGGCAACGCCAACACCTGCAATGCCAACGGCGTCGAGATCGCCAACGCCATGTGCGACCTGGTGGCCAGGGCCACCGGCGTCAAGGCCACCGACGTGGTGGTTGCCTCCACCGGCGTCATCGGCCAGCCCCTGAATCTGGAGCCCATCGCAAACGGCATGGACGCCCTGGTGGCGGGCCTGTCCACCCAGGGCGGCGAAGCTGCCGCCGAGGGCATCATGACCACCGACACCGTCATGAAGGAGATCGCCGTGGAATTCACCGCTGGCGGCAAGGTCTGCCGCATCGGCGGCATCGCCAAAGGCTCCGGCATGATCCACCCCAATATGGCCACCATGCTGGTGTTCATCACCACCGACTGCGCCATCTCCCCCAAGATGCTCCAGAAGGCCCTGTCTGGCGACATTTCCAACACCTTCAACATGGTCAGCGTGGACGGCGACACCTCCACCAACGACATGGTCACGGTTCTCGCCAACGGTCTGGCGGGTAACGAAGAGATCACCGCCGAGGGCGAGGATTTCACCGCCTTTATGGCTGCGCTGAACACCGTTACCGTGGACCTGTGCCGCAAGATCGCAGGCGACGGCGAGGGCGCCACCAAACTGCTGGAGTGCCGCGTCACCGGCGGCAAGGATGAGCGCAATGCCAAGATCGTTGCCAAGAGCGTCATCTGCTCCAGCCTGCTGAAGGCCGCCATGTTCGGCGCCGACGCCAACTGGGGCCGCGTGCTGTGTGCCATCGGCTACTCCGGCGCGGACGTGGACGTGAACAAGGTCGCCGTTTCTTTCGAGAGCAAGGCTGGCAGAATTGATGTGTGCGTCAACGGTGCGGGCATCCCCTTCTCCGAAGAGGTGGCCAAGCAGGTGCTGCTGGAGCATGAGATCGACATCCTCATTTCTCTCGGCGACGGCGACGCAAGCGCTACATCCTGGGGCTGCGACCTGACCTACGACTACGTCAAGATCAACGGCGACTACAGAACATAAGGAATACAACATGCACAACGAATTTACCAATCAGGAGCGGGCCCAGGTCCTGACCGCGGCCCTCCCTTACATCCGCCGCTACAGCGGCAAGATCGTGGTCATCAAATACGGCGGCAACGCCATGATCAACGAGGAACTGAAGCAGCAGGTCATGGAGGACATCGCCCTGCTGTGGCTCATCGGCGTGAAAGTCGTGCTGGTCCACGGCGGCGGCCCTGAGATCAGCGACACCATGAAGCGCCTGGGCAAGGAATCCGTCTTCGTCAACGGGCTTCGCGTCACCGATAAGGAGACTGTGGACATCGTCCAGATGGTGCTGGCGGGTAAAGTCAACAAGACCCTGGTGAACCTGATCCAGATGAAGGGCGGCCACGCGGTGGGCGTCTCCGGTATCGACGGCGGCATCATTGAGGCCACCATGAAGGACGAGAAGCTGGGCTATGTCGGCCAGATCACCAAGATCCGCACCAAGCCCATCATGGATCTGCTGGAAAAGAACTATATCCCCATCATCTCTACCGTGGCCGGTGACCATCAGGGCAACGTTTACAACATCAACGGCGATACCGCCGCCGCCCACATCGCCGGCGCCCTGGGCGCCGAACGTCTCATCATGATGACTGACATTGCCGGTATCCTGATGGACAAGGATGACCCCAGCACCCTGATCCCCCACATCACCGTGGAGGAAGCCAAGGGCCTGTACGAAAGCGGCGTCATCTCCGGCGGCATGATCCCCAAGGTGGACTGCTGCATCGAGGCCATCGAGCACGGCGTCAACAACGTGGTCATCATGGACGGCCGCATCCCCCACTCCATCCTGATGGAGCTGCTGACCGACGAGGGCGCGGGTACCATGGTCATGAAAGGCTGATTATTATGAGCATTACTTCTATTGATAAGGAATACGTGGCCGGTACCTACGGCCGCTTCCCCGTAGAGATCGTCTCCGGCAAGGGCTCCATCCTGGTGGACTCGGGCGGCAAGGAATACATCGACATGGGCTCCGGCATCGGCGTCACCGCCTTCGGCACCGCCGATGAGCAGTGGCTGGCAGCTGTCACCGCCCAGCTGGGCAAGCTCCAGCACACCTCCAACCTCTACTACACCGAGCCATGCGCCCTCCTGGCTAAGGCCCTGTGCGAAAAGACCGGCATGAAGAAGGTGTTTTTCTCCAATTCCGGCGCGGAGGCCAACGAGTGCGCCATCAAGGTGGCAAGAAAGTACTCCGCAGAGAAGAAGGGCGCGGACTGCTATACCGTGGTGACGCTGCTGAACTCTTTCCACGGCCGCACCCTGACCACCCTGTCCGCCACCGGACAGGAACACTTCCACAAGCTCTTCAATCCTCTGACCCCCGGCTTTGTTCATGTGCCCGCCAACGATACGGCGGTGCTGGAGCAGACCGTGGCGGCTGTGAATCCCGCCGCCGTGATGCTGGAATGTGTCCAGGGTGAGGGCGGCGTGGTGCCCCTGAATGCGCAATTCGTTCAGGCGGCGGCAAAGCTGTGTCAGGAAAACGATATTCCCCTGATCATTGACGAGGTCCAGACCGGCAACGGCCGCACCGGCAAGCTCTACGCCTACCAGCATTTCGGCATCCGGCCCGACGTGGTCTCCACGGCAAAGGGTCTGGGCGGCGGCCTGCCCATCGGCGCGACGCTGATGAGCGAAAAGGTCCAGAACGTGCTGGGCCCCGGTGACCACGGCTCCACCTACGGCGGCAACCCCGTTGCATCCGCAGGTGCGCTGAATGTCATCAGCCGCATCGATGATGCGCTGCTGGCCGAGGTCAATGCCAAGAGCGCATACATTTTTCAGCAGCTCAGCGGTGCCGAGGGCATCGAATCTGTCACCGGCATGGGCCTGATGATCGGCATCAAGACCGTCAAGCCTGCCAGGGACATTCTCATGGCCTGCATGGACCAGGGCGTCCTGTGCCTGACCGCCAAGGACAAGCTGCGCCTGCTGCCCGCCCTGAATATCCCCATGGAACACCTGGAAAAAGCCATCGCAGTGATCAAAGCTGCCTGCAAATAAGGAGGACCCCATTATGAGTAATTTCAAGAACAGAAACTTTCTGAAGCTGCTGGATTTCACCCCCGCGGAAATTCAGGAACTGCTGGACCTGTCCGCTGAACTGAAGGCCCAGAAGAAGGCCGGCATCCCTCACAGGATGCACGAGGGCAAGAACATCGTTCTGCTTTTTGAAAAGGACTCCACCCGAACCCGCTGTGCCTTCGAGGTTGCAGGCGCCGATCTGGGCATGTCCGTCACCTACCTGGGCCCCAGCGGCTCCCAGATGGGCAAGAAGGAAACCATCAAGGATACCGCCCGTGTCCTGGGCCGTATGTATGACGGTATCGAATACCGTGGCTTCGCCCAGGAAATCGTGGAAGAACTGGGCAAGTACGCAGGCGTTCCCGTCTGGAACGGCCTGACCAATGAGTTCCATCCCACCCAGATCCTGGCCGACTTCCTGACCATTCAGGAGCACTTCGGCGAGCTGAAGGGCAAGAAGCTGGTCTACTGCGGTGACGCCCGGTTTAACATGGGCGACTCCCTGATGGTGGGCTGCGCCAAGATGGGCATGCACTTCGTGGCCTGTGCCCCGGAGAAGTACTTCCCCAATGCCGATCTGATCGCCACCTGCCAGGCCATCGCTGCCGAGACCGGCGCCACCCTGGAATTCAACACCGATCCCGTGGAAGCCGTTAAGGGCGCCCACGTCATCTATACCGACGTCTGGGTCTCCATGGGCGAGCCTGACAACGTCTGGGAGAGCCGCATCGCCGAGCTGACCCCCTACCGGGTCACTTCCCAGATGATGGCAAACGCCGGTCCCCAGTGCCGCTTTATGCACTGCCTGCCCGCCTTCCATGACGTCAACACCACCATCGGCATGGACATCTACAAGAAGTTCGGCGTCGAATGTATGGAAGTCACCGACGAGGTCTTTGAATCCGAAGCCTCCATCGTCTTTGACGAGGCCGAGAACCGGATGCACACCATCAAGGCCGTCATGGCTGCCACTCTGTAATCGATAAAGGATAAGCCCCTCTGTCACCACCACGACGGAGGGGCTTTCAAATTGTAGTTTGTCGTACACATAACGTTTTCAATTGTAGGGGACGGGTCACCCGTCCCGGCGGTAAAACCTGGCGAATTGACATTTGTATCGGCGAATTCGTAATCGGAAGGTTCACGGGACGGGGAACCCGTCCCCTACATTGGTGTACCATATCGGAACGATAAACTACAATTTGAGATCTTGCCATCCCAAACTGTTGACAATGTAAACACCCCGTGGTACAATGAGTTTACAAAGTAAACTACAGGAGGTGACCCAATGGAAAACAAGGAAAACCATGTGACCCCCACGGAATGGCATCTGATGGAGTGCCTGTGGGAGATCGGTCCGTGTACCGGACGGGAGGCGGTGGAATATCTGACGCGCCATGTGGGCTGGTCCCGCTCCACCACCCTGACCCTGCTGCGACGGATGACGGAAAAGGGATTCGTCCGCTGCGAAGATCAGCAGGGGTTGAAGACCTATTGGGCGGCCCTGCACCGGGAGGACGCCGTGCGGCAGGAAACCGACAGCTTCCTCAACCGGGTCTACCACGGCAGTCTTTCCCAGATGCTGGTTGCCCTGACGAAAAAAACGCCCCTGTCCCGGCAGGAGATCAATGAGCTGTACGCCATCCTGAAAAACGCGGAGGAGGGACAACACCATGACTGAATGGATCATTTCTTCCACTGTACTGATGCTGATCATCATCGGCCTGCGGGTTGCGCTGAAAGGCCGAATCAGCCTGGGACTCCAGTACGCCCTGTGGCTGCTGGTTCTGGTGCGGCTGCTGGTACCTGTCAATTTTACGGAAAGCGCCCTCAGCGTCATCGGCGCAGCGGAGCGGGCCATGGAGATGCCTGCCATGCAGATGGTGACGCAGATGGCGGAAGTTCACCCCGAAATCCATGATTATGCCGAAGCCCGTGCCCAGGTGGCGGCGGAATACGAAGCCCGGGGCATCGCTCTGAACACGCTGACGAAGCAGGAAATGCGGGAATTTGACCGCCAGGTGGACGCCCGGCGCAATGCCGACTATAGCGTGGGCGGTGCTGCAGCCTATCTGCTGCGCATCGTCTGGGTGGCAGGCGCGGCGGTCACCGCCGCCTGCCTGTTGGTGGCCAATTTGCGCTTCAGCCTGCGGTTGCGGCGCTCCCGGCGTGCGCTGCCCGTTCCCGGCTGTCTCCTGCCGGTATATGTCACCGGGGCGGTGGATACGCCCTGCCTGTTCGGACTTTTGAAGCCTGCCATTTACCTCCCTGTCGATTCGCCCTGGGACGAAGCTGCCATGGAGCATATCCTGACCCACGAGGGCATCCATTACCGCCACGGCGACCACATCTGGGCCGTGCTGCGGTGCGTGTGCCTGGCATTGCACTGGTACAATCCCCTGGTGTGGGTCTGCGCCGCCCTGTCCCGCCGGGACGGGGAGCTGGCCTGCGACGAAGCCAGCATCCGCGCTCTTGGCGAGGGCAGCCGGGCGGCATACGGGCGCACCCTCATCGATATGACCTGTCAGGATCAGCGGGGTATGGTGGGACTGACGGCGACGACCATGAATTACAGCGCCAAATCCCTGAAAGAGCGGATCCGGCTTATCGCCCGGCATCCGAAGACGGCGGCATACACCCTGGTGCTGGTGATCGCCCTCGCCGCCCTGGCGGTGGGCTGCACCTTCACGGGAACCCCGGAGGAGACTGCGGAGCCTACCGAGCCGCCCACCGAATCCATGACCGAGGAAGTCACCGAAGAACCGACGGAGCTCCTCACCGAGCCTGTGGACAACCGGCAGCTGGAATTCCAGAACCTCTTCCGCTCCGGTGAGGACTGGCTCTACAACATGGCGGCGGGGGTGGTTTTTACCCGTCCCCAGGATGTGGATCTTTACTACCTCTTCTACAACGGCGTGGGCTACAGCGGCGGCTGGGACTTCCTTCCCAAGTCTGACCGGGTGCTGCTGGAAAACCGGGGTTTTATGCTGGAAATGGACCTCCAGGTCATGCCTGCGCAGATGCTGGAAAAAAAGCTGCAGCGCTACTTCGGCGTGGGGCTGGATGAGGTGCGGATCCCAACTGAGTGGGTCTACTCCGTGGTCACGGATACCTATTATTCCAACCATAACGATGCCCTCGGCAGCGGCGTCACTGTCAATGGCTACGCCGAAAATGAGGACGGAACCGTGACGCTCTACATGGTGGTGGACGCTGTTTACGTTCACGCCTGTCAGGATTATCACCGGGACGAGCTCATGTTCATGACCCTGCGCCCCAGCGACGCGGGCTGGCAGATGGTCTCCAATGTGATTGGCAGTATCAGCGCCAGTCATGAGCACATGGCAAAGATCGACTATTACCAGAATCTGCTGGGCTGGAGCGGCGGACTGGACTACTTCCGGGCGCTGGGCACCACCTTCAACACCCCGGAGGATGCGGATCTGTACTATTTCTTCTACGGCGGTGCGGATGTTACCGCCGACTGGGATGAATTGGATGAATACGAGCGAAATCTGCTGCTGGCGCAGGGCTTCAGTGAGGATTTCGACATCCAGAAGCTTCCCGGCGATGTGATGGAGGAACGGCTGCAGCGGTATTTCGGTCTGGGGCTGGACGCCTTCCGGATCCCGGAGGAATGGGCCAGCGACCCCGAAACCGAAACCTGGTACACCAATCATTCCGACGCCTGGCTGCCCGTTGTGACGGTGACGGGGGTGGAGGAATACGAGGACGGCACCGTCCGGGTGTACCTGAGGGTGGACTGCGTCATCGATGACACGGGCGAGTATGTCAGCGACGCCGGAACCGTGCTGACCCTGCGCCGAACAGAAGACGGCAGCTACCGGATGGTGAGTCACATGTTATGCGCGGTTGCATTGTAAACTGTAGTTTGAAATGCCTGATCAAAACACCCCCGCATCCTGGTTGGATGCGGGGGTGTTGCCGTGTCACGTACAGGACGGCCTTGATTTTGATCAGATATGGTATACCGGACCCCCATCCGGCACAAAATGCAACAGACGAGACCATGCAAATTGTAGTTTATCGCTCCGATATGGTACACCAATGTAGGGGACGGGTTCCCCGTCCCGTGAACCTTCCGATTACGAATTCGCCGATACAAATGTCAATTCGCCAGGTTTTACCGCCGGGACGGGTGACCCGTCCCCTA
>JAFTVM010000080.1 GCA_017465745.1 Oscillospiraceae bacterium | reverse complement strand
GGGGACGGGTCGCCCGTCCCGGCGGTAAAACCTGGCGAATTGACATTTGTATCGGCGAATTCGTAATCGGAAGGTTCACGGGACGGGGAACCCGTCCCCTACATTGGTGTACCATATCGGAGCGGTAAACTACAATTTGAACCATCATTAACGGAGGGCTACATTATGAACGTTCTTGTTACCGGCGGCGCCGGCTATATCGGCTCCCACACCTGTGTTGAGCTGCTGGAAAGCGGCTACGGCGTTGTTGTCATCGACAATCTGTGCAATTCCAACCCCAAGAGCCTGGACCGGGTCCGGGAACTGACCGGCAAGGATTTCAAGTTCTACGAGGGCGACGTCCGTGACGGCGAGCTGCTGCGCAAAATCTTCGCCGAGAACGAGATCGGCTGCGTCATCCACTTCGCCGGCCTGAAGGCCGTGGGCGAGTCCGTTGCCCAGCCCTGGCGCTATTACGACAATAATCTGAACTCCACCCTGGTGCTGACCAAGGTCATGGAGGAAGTGGGCATGAAGAACCTGATCTTCTCCTCCTCCGCCACCGTCTACTCCGGCGACAACGAGATGCCCCTGCGTGAAACTTCCAAAACCGGCAGCTGCACCAACCCCTACGGCTGGACCAAGTACATGACCGAGCAGATCCTGTCCGGCATGGCTGTGGCCGACAAGGAATGGGGCATCGTGCTGCTGCGCTACTTCAACCCCATCGGCGCCCACATCTCCGGCCGCATCGGCGAGGATCCCCGTGGCATCCCCAATAACCTGATGCCCTATATCACCCAGGTGGCCGTGGGCCGCCGGGAAAAGCTGAGCGTCTTCGGCGACGACTACGACACCCCCGACGGCACCGGCGTCCGGGACTACATCCACGTTGTGGACTTGGCCAAGGGCCATGTGGCCGCTGTCAAGTACGTCGCCGCCCATTCCGGCTGCGAGGTCTTCAACCTGGGCACCGGCTGCGGCTACAGCGTGCTGGACATGGTCAGGACCTTCCAGGAAGTCAACGAGGTCCCCGTGCCCTATCAGATCGTGGACCGCCGCCCCGGCGACCTGGCCACCTGCTACGCAGATCCCGCCAAGAGTGCAGAGGTTCTGGGTTGGAAGGCGGAGAAGTCCCTGGCCGACATGTGCCGCGACTCCTGGAGATGGCAGAGCCAGAATCCCAAGGGCTTCGGCGAATAACTGAAACAGCGAACGGCCGTGACGGAAATTCCGCCACGGCCGTTTTTATGGTTTTCCTCTATTCGAAAATCTCCTCCAGCTGGGCCGACCGGCCTGTGGGGGTGGTGCCAAAGCGCTTGGCATAGGCACGGGTGAAGGAGGAATAGCTGCGGAAGCCCGACCGGAAGCAGCTTTCCGTGGCACTCATGCCCCCTGCGATCAGGGCGCGGGCGTGGAGGAGCCGCCGGTCGGAGAGGTAGCTGTGGATGGACTGGCCCGTCTCCCGGCGGAACAGGCGCATCATGTGATATTTGCTGATATAAAACTGTTCGGACAGATGATCGATGGTGATATCCTCCGCCAGATGGGCGTCGATGTAGCGCAGGATATCCTGGACGCGGCTGTTGCCGGGCTGCACGGGGCTGGGCAGGGCAGCGGAGCCGCTGCGCTGGTTCCGGGCGATCTCCACAAGCAGCTGCAGAAGCAGCACATTGCCCAATATCACATGGCCGTAGCCCTCTTCGGCGATCTCCCGCTCCAGCCTGGCGGCCAGCGAAAACAGCTGCCGCCTTTGCTTTTCCCCGGGACGCAGCACATGGCCACCCCCGCCGGAGAATACGTCGCTGAGGTCGCAGCTGCCGCCGGACTGCCGCCGCAGAAATGCGGGGGAGATGTAGATGATGATCCGCTCGCAGGGGGCGCCGCTGTCAAATTCCGGCCGGTGGACACAGTGGCTGCCGATGAGAACCACATCCCCCGCCTCCAGACTGTAGCGGTGTCCCTCCACCATATAGCCGCCGCTGCCGGAGCGCAGCAGCAGCAGCTTGCAGAATTCGTGGTAATGATAGTCCACTTTCGCACCCGCTGCGTCATTTAAGTGGAATAGCCGGAAGTCATCCAGCAGATATCCCCGGCTTTTGTATTCGTTCATGGCATGGTTCCTCCAAGGGAATGGGAGATTCAAATTGCAGCTTAGCGTCCAGTTACTAAAAACCAATGTAGGGCGCGGTCATGACCGCGCCGATCAGCTAACATCATTTTCCCAACCGCAATCACGGCAAATTGTTTGACTTTCCGTTAAATACAGCCACTCAATTTTGTTTTTGCATCGGCGGGGTCATGACCCCGCCCTACAAATGCGGTGTACGATAATCTACAATTTACAGAAAGAGCATCTTTTGCAATAATGATAGCATAAATTGCGTTTATTTTGCAAGAGGTGCGGTGTACAATAGCGAAGATATTAAATAAAGAAAAGGAGGATTTTCCGTGAAGAAATTCCTGAAAAATTATGCCTCCATCATTGCCATGCTGGTTGGCATTGTTGGCGGCTGTATCCTGGGCGCCTTCTTCCCCAAGACTGAGACTTCCGCCGGCGCTACCGTGCTGAAGCCTCTGGGCACCCTGTTCATCAACATGATGTTCTGCATCGTGGTCCCCATGGTCTT
>JAFTVM010000031.1 GCA_017465745.1 Oscillospiraceae bacterium | reverse complement strand
GACAACGCCCATGGAAACAGGCTCGACACCGCAGATACACTCGAAGCAGCCGCAGGAGGTCATGGGATCCTGGAACAGAGAGTACAGGGTCACGTGCTCAACAGCGCCCTGAGAGTACTTGTTGACGGCCTCGTCCATGGAGGTGTAGCGGCCCAGACGCTCGTCGGAGCAGCCTTCCTTGACGATGGGCTGGCAAGGGCCGGCAGGATCTAGCTCCTTGGTGGCCTTGGCATCCAGCCAGGACACGGCACCGCACAGACCCAAACGCTCGGGGGTAACAATACACACATGGCTGGGGGAGAAGGCCTGGCACATGATGCAGGTGTAGAACTGATCAACGGATTCGTCGGTCATGGAGCTCAGACGGGCATCACGGGCATTGAACACCTCGTTGGCGTGAGCGCGCAGCTCCTTGTTCTGCTCCGCATCCACAACGATGGTGACCTGGCACTTGTCAACAACGGCCTCGAACTCGCTCTTGACCTTGGCGTACAGCACCTCGCCGATGTGCTTGAACTTGAAGCCAGCCTCAAAGTCCGCCTTGCTGATACGGACACGGATCATATCACGCTGGCCGGTGTACATAACACCCTCAATGCAGTTGATCCAGGAGTGGAACTTACGCTCCATAACGGACTCAAAGTCGGGCTGCATCGCCTTACCGGCCACATCGACGGTATAGGACAGGGAGATCTTGGTGCCCACAGGGATCTCGTCGATCTCGGGGCCGATGACGGTGATCTTGTGATCCTCGACCTCGTGCATGGTCTTGGTCTGAACCAGCTCGAAGCAGTCCACACGGGAACCGTCCACTTCCACCTGCATGTCGCCGCGGCGGATGATCTCGCCTTCGAATGCGGTGGCGAAGGAAACGGGGATGTCGATCTTGGTGATCTTCAGCTTGATGTCGCGGGCTTCCAGAGAGGTGGCGTTCCACTTCTCGGTGTCCAGCTGCTGGATCAGGGACTTGGGAACACGGAACATGTTCTCAGTCTCGTTGGAGATAACGGGGAAGCCTGCGCAGATGGCGCCGGCGCCGTAGGAGACGATCTCGTCAGACAGGGGCTTGTAGGCGTTGACGAAAGCCTTGACGCGATCCATGGTGTACTTGTACAGAGCCTTGGTGTCGCCGGGCTGGATAGCACCGAAGATCAGGGCTGCACGGAAAGCGACGGAGACAATGTGGACGACGGACTGCATCTCGTAGCCCAGGGGCACAACGCGGACGCCCTCGCCCAGGTTCATGCCGGCCTCATGGCAGGCCTTGATGGAATCGCCGGTCAGGGTGACCAGGATACCCTGAGCCTGGTAGCTCTTGGCCAGAGCCACGGTCTCAGCGGGATCGTCAGCACAGCCCAGGATGACGGCAACGCCGGGGATGTCCTGGGTAACCAGGGGCAGACCCAGGTTACGGACGAAGGCGTCGGTCAGGAAGCCCATCTCAGGCTCGGTGTAGGGCTCAGCACCGTGCAGGTACTTCAGAGCCTCCAGAAACTCTGCGCACAGGGCAGAAGCGATGCCGCTGTCGAAAGCGTCCTGCAGACGCTTGTTGCGGGTCATCATGGGCTTGATGTCGTCAGCCAGAGCAGCCTTCATCTCACCCAGGTTGTTGATCTTCTTGCCGGTGACGCTGTAATAGCAGGGCAGGTTATAGGCGGTGGCAGGGAAAGCAACGGGCTCTGCCTCGCCGTACTGGGCGATGGCTGCGTCGATGGCAGCGACAGTGCGCTCGTAGTTATAGTCATTACCGCCGAAAACTCTGTCAAAAAGGGTCACGGTATTCTTTTCAAAAAGTGCCACGGTTTTTCCTCCTTATGTATTAATCACGATCAAGGATGTCTTTGATTTTCCGGATTTCCTCGATTGCGGTGGGGCTGAAGTCGTAGGGAGACTGACCATTGCGGTCGGCGTCCATGATCTCCAGATTGTAGTGGATGAACCCTAACAGATCCTCTGCGGGGATGGAGTTTCTGATGAACTCCTCGTCCCGCTCGTCCCGAACCTTGTTGGCCACCACCCGGACGCGCTTGACGCCCAGATCGGCTGCCAGGCGCTTGACGTTGCGGTAGGTCTGCACAGACCGGGCGCCGGGCTCGATGACCACGATGAACTGATCCATATTGGCGGCGGTGCCGCGGCCCAGGTGCTCCAGTCCCGCCTCCATATCCATGATGACCACATCGTTCTTCCGATAGGTCAGAGTGGACAGAATGGACTTGAGCATCACATGCTCGGGGCAGACACAGCCGGTGCCGCCCACGTCCACGGTGCCCATCACCAGCAGCTTGACGCCGTTGATGTCCTTGCTGAAGGTGTCAGGAATGTCGGCAACATAGGGGTTGAGCTTGAAGAACTTGTTGGCAGCGGATGCGCCTGTGCGTTCTTCCACCAGGGTACGCATTTTGGAGATGGGGACGATCTCGTCCACTTCCGCCTGGCTCAGGCCCAGGGCCAGACCCAGGTTGGCGTCGGGATCCACGTCGGCGGCGAGGACGGTGCGTCCTTCGTCGGCGTAGAGCCGGGCCAGGGTGGAGGACAGGGTGGTCTTACCCACGCCGCCCTTACCGGTAATCGCTACTTTCATTGGAAAAAGACCTCGAATTAAGTAATGTAACAGTGCGGTCTCCCGCTGTTTGGATCAGCGAGAGATTTTTTCGCAGATCAGGCAATCAAAGCCGCCGGCATACTAAGGTATTCCAGGACCTGGATCGTGCCCAGCTGCGGAAAAAGATCCGCTGATCAGATGCCCAGAGCCTCACGCTTGGCTTCAATGCATGCGATCATCTTGTCGCACAGGGACTCGATGTCGGTGTCGACGACGAACTTAGCCTCGACCCACTCGTTGATGCCGTGCTCGCCCTGCAGCAGAGCGGTGACTTCCTCGGAGCCCTTGGTGTAGGGATCGACGCCCAGGAAGGTCTCGATGCCGGTGGCGACAACGTAGTTACCGATGGAGACGGCCTTCTCGGACATCCACTCGGGAGCGCAGCCGACAACGGGAACCTGGGAAATGTTGATGCCCCAGTCCTTGGCGATGTCGGATGCCAGGATCATCATACGGGAAATATCGACGCAGGAGCCCATGTGCAGCACGGGAGGAATGTTGGCCAGCTCGCAGACGCGCTTCAGGCCGGCGCCGCAGTACTCTCTTGCCTGGACGGGATCCATCAGGCCGGCCTTGGCGGCAGCCTGAGCGGAGCAGCCGGTGGTGATGACGATGATGTCGTTCTCCAGCAGCTTCTTCATCAGCTCGATGTGAGCGGTGTCGGGACGGACCTTGGGGTTGTTGCAGCCGACCATGGCCACAGCACCGCGCAGGACGCCGGAATGGACACACTCGATCAGGGGCTTGGTGGTGCCGAACTCATCCAGCTGGGAGTTGGCGACGGTATCCAGAACACCCTTGATGGCCTCGACGGAGTAGCCGACGCGGGCATTCTGCTTCAGGGAAGGAATGTTGACCAGCTCGGCCTTGCGGTTGACGAAGTTCTCAATGGCCATCTTCACGATTGCCTTGGCGTTCTCACCGGCAGTCTCAGCGGAGAAGCGGTAGAACTCGGAATCGGGAATCTGAGCAATGGGGGAGGTGGTGATGAACTTGGTGTGGAAGCACTTGGACAGGGGACCCAGTGCGGGGAAGATACACTGCACGTCCACGACGATGGCCTCGCAGGCGCCGGTCAGGACGACGTTCTCCTGGTTCAGGAAGTTACCGGCCATGGGAATGCCGTGGCGCATGGTGACTTCGTTGGAGGTGCAGCAGACGCCGGAGACGGTGATGCCCTTGGCACCGACGCTCTTGGCGTAAGCGATCATTTCGGGATCGTTTGCGTAGTAAACGATCATCTCAGACAGAGAGGGGTCATGGCCGTGGACGACGATGTTGACGTTGTCCTTCTCCATAACGCCGATGTTTGCGGTGGTGTCAATGGGCTTGGGAGTGCCGAACATAACGTCGGAGAACTCGGTGCCCATCATGGAACCGCCCCAGCCGTCGGACAGGCCGCTGCGCAGAGCCTGACGGATCAGAGCCTCGGGCAGGGAAGAGCAGCCCATGTGGGTCATGTGCATGGACTGAGAAACTTCGCGGTCAATGGCGCGGGGAGCGATCTCCTGCTCGTGCCAGATCTTCTGGGTGTGCTCGGGAGCGCGGTCCAGGAACTTCAGGAAGCCGAAGGGTTTGCCGTACTCCAGCAGACCGATCTCGGCCATCTCGTGGGCCAGATCATAGATATCCTTGCCCTCAGTCTCAACGCCCCATTCCTTGGCGATGCGGATCAGCTTCTCAGGGTCCTTGACCTGATAGTTGCCGCCCTCGCGGGTCTGGTGCAGGGTGTGCATGATCTCACGGCCGTGGTCGGAGTGAGTGGCGGTACCGCCTGCGGTGAAGCGCAGGTAGTTACGGGCGACGATACCGTGAACGTCGCAGCCGCAGATGCCGCGGGGAGCCTTCTTGGTGATGCGGCAGGGACCCATGGAGCAGATCCGGCAGCAGGTGCCTGCTTCGCCGAAGCCGCAGTGAGGAGTCTGGTTCTTGGAACGCTGCTGCCAGGTGTCAGCGCCAACCTTCTGCGCGGTTTCCAGCAGAGAATTGGTGGCAGCTTCCATCTCCTCGATGGTGGTTGTAAATGCCCAATCCTTCAAAGTGATTTCCTCCTATTAAAACGTGATTTAACTGTGTACAATTACGTCCCGATACGCATACTAATAGTCATATCGTATCGATATTATTCTACCAATTTACATCATGATTGTCAATCGTGGAATTGCCCGAGAATTGCACTATTTTTCATCCCCCGCCGGGGGATTTTTTGGCAGAGGCGAATATTTGGTATAGCTGTTGAAAATAAACGCATATTGTGATAACATGGGAACGGAATATTGAATGCTGAATTCCGCATTAAGCATTCAGCATTAACTATGAGGTGACTTCTATGGACCAGCATACCATCCTGACCCACGGCGATCTGCAGATCCCCATCAAGACTTTCGAGCCGGATTACGCCACCGGCAGCCGGGTTCTCATTGCCGTCCACGGCTTCGGCGGTGATATGCAATCCTCCGTCATCGGCGCCATCGCTGAGGAAATGGGCTTCTACAACACCCACACCATCGCCTTCGACTTTCCCGCCCACGGCGAGAGTCCCATGCATGCCCGGGATCTGACCCTGGACAACTGCATCGGCTGCCTGAACACCGTGGTGGACTATGCCGTCGCCCGCTGGCCCCAGGCCGGAGAATACGCCGTGCTGGCCTCCAGCTTCGGCGCTTATATCGCATTGCTGGCCATCGACGACCTGAAAGAAAAACTGGGCCGGTTCAAGATGGTGCTGCGCTGCCCCGCCGTGCGCATGAACAAGACCTTCCTGAAGATCGCCCGCACCGACGCCGAGGGCCTGATGAAAAAGGGCCGCATCATCTGCGGGTATGAGCGAAAGATGGAGCTGGGCTACGATTTCTTCGAACAGCTCCAGGCAAACAACGCCGTGGCCGACCATGATATGCCCATGCTGATCCTCCAGGGTGACCGGGACGAGCTGATCGATCTGGAGGACACCGAATTTTTCCGGCTCCTCAACAGCAAATCCTGCCTGGTGATGATCCCCGGCGCCACCCACCGGTTCAACCACGAAGGCGAGCTGGATATGATCGTGGATCTGGCAAGAGACTGGTACCTGTGTGAGGAAGTTCTGCTGTGCGAGTATAAGTAAATAGATAGTAAATACCCGGATGCAGCCGCATCCGGGTACTTTTTTGTATCAGAAATCGGGAATAAACGCCTGTTCCGCCGATTCTGCCTCCTGGGTAAAGCCCTCCAGGCCGTTGAGGAACATCCAGCTGAGGACGGCGTCGTATTCTTCATCCGTCACCCGGCGGTTCAGGGGTGCAGGGAGATCCCCCATGGGGGTGTACTGCCGCATCAGGCTCACCAGCACCTCGCCGGGGGCGAAGGTGTCGCCGATCCAGTCCAGGACCTTCAGGGAATTGTCCACAAAGCCCGGCAGGATCAGATGGCGGATGAGGACCCCCCGGATCACCCGGTCACCCTCCCACTGCACCGCGCCCACCTGGCGCACCATCTCCCGGATGGCGGCGGTGGCCACTTCAAAATAATCCGGTGCGCCGGAGAGGGCCTTTCCCAGCCGGTTATCGGCGTATTTTAAGTCGGGCAGGTAAATGTCCACCTTGCCGTCCAGCGCTTCGACGGTTTCTACCCGCTCGTAGCCGCCGCAGTTGTAGACCACGGGAACGGGGAGCCTCTTTTCCAATGCAGGCAGGATGGTGGGCAGGTAGTGGGTGGGGGTCACCAGGTCGATATTTTTCGCCCCCTGATCGATCAGATCCTCCATCATCTCCCGCAATTGCTCAGCGTTCACGGGCTTTCCTGCGGGGCCGCCGCTAATGGCGCGGTTCTGACAATATTTGCAGCCCAGGGTGCAGCCGCCGAAGAAAATGGCGCCGCTGGTTCCGCCGCCGGTGAGGGCCGGCTCCTCCCAGGCATGGAGCATGGTTTTGGCCACCAGGGCCGTATCAGGACAGCCGCAGTACCCCCGCTGCCCGGCGGTGCGGTCCACGCCGCACATCCGGGGACAAAGTTTGCAGTTAACGTAATTCATAAACAAAACCACCTTTGCCCCCATCATACCACCTTCCGGGCAGATTCTCAAGTAATCCTTTACCCCCTGCCGTTTTTGTGTTAGAATATTAGGCAGAACATTTCAAATTGTAGTTTGTCGTACACTTAACGTTTTCAATTGTAGGGGACGGGTCGCCCGTCCCGGCGGTAAAACCTGGCGAATTGACATTTGTATCGGCGAATTCGTAATCGGAAGGTTCACGGGACGGGGAACCCGTC
>JAFTVM010000079.1 GCA_017465745.1 Oscillospiraceae bacterium | reverse complement strand
TTGTCGTACACTTAACGTTTTCAATTGTAGGGGACGGGTCACCCGTCCCGGCGGTAAAACCTGGCGAATTGACATTTGTATCGGCGAATTCGTAATCGGAAGGTTCACGGGACGGGGAATCCGTCCCCTACATTGGTGTACCATATCGGAACGACAAACTACAATTTGAAAGGATTGGAAAATGGACGAACAAAAAATTACCGCCCTGGCGGAGGCGGTTTTGGGGCGGGTATTTGTACCGGTGGAGGCGTCGGGGCGGCATGTGCATGTGACACAGGAGCAGGCCCGGCGGCTGTTTGGACATGATCTGACCCCGGAGCGGCCCCTGTCCCAGCCTGGACAGTATCTGGCAAAGGAACGGGTCACAGTGGTGGGGCCGAAAGGGGAGTTCCGGAACGTGGCGGTGCTGGGCCCGGCCCGGAAAGAGGGACAGGTGGAGATTTCCCTGACAGACGGCAAGACCCTGGGGATCACGCCCCCGGTGCGGCTTTCGGGGGATGTGCAGGATTCCCCCGGGTGCATCCTGGAGGGGGAACGGGGGAGCGTCACGCTGACCCAGGGCGTCATCGCCGCCCGGCGGCATATCCATCTGACCCCGGCGGATGGGAAAATGTTGGGTGTGTCGGATAAACAGGTGGTGAAATTCCAGGTTTTCACGGACCGGCCCGTGATCTTCGAAGATACCGTGGTGCGCATCCACGGTGACTTTCAGCGGGCGGCTCATCTGGACTATGACGAGGCCAACGCCTGCGGCTTTTCCAAGGGGGATCTGGGGAGGATCGTCCCATGACCCGGGCGCTGCTGATCGGCAGCGAGCCGGGGGCGCCGCTGGGGTATGAATATGTGCAGACACCGCCTTACGATGCGGTGGTCATCGGGTCGCTGAGCCTGGGGCAGCTGCTGCGGTTCCGGCAGGAGCAGGTGCTGTCTGCTCTTGCTGAGGGGAAGAGCGTATACCTGTACACCCCGGGGTTGCCGGAAGTTAAAAACCGGACTCTGGCGGCGGCGCTGGCATCGGCCCAGCGGGAGCTGAAGAGCTGGGGCATTATTTTCACCGACGGCGGGCGGCGGCGTCTGGTGACGGCGGAGGAAGCCCGGGAGATGAAACGCACAGGGCGGACGCCCGGGGCAGGGGCGGTGCTGACGCCCCTGGCGAAGGAGATACTGGGAGGAATGGAATGAAGATCGGAAAGGTGATCGGTTCCGTGTGGGCGACCCGAAAAGCCGGGTGCCTGGCGGGGCAGACCTTCCTGGTGGTGGACACCGGGAAGGAGGATCTGGTGGCGGCGGATCAGGTTGGGGCCGGACCGGGGGACCGGGTGCTGCTGGCCACCGGCACCGTGGCGGCCAGATTCTGCATGGACGCGCCCATCGATGCAGCGGTGGTGGCGATATTGGACTGCAAGCAGTCTGGTTGACAGTTGAAAGTTGACAATTGACAGTTATGGTGCTGAGTGATTTGTAAGTATTTTCATAAGAAAATACCGTAACTGTCAACTGTCCATTGTCCACTGTCAATTTGAAATTACATCAAGGAGGCGTATTATGTCAGCCCATGAGATTTTGATCGCCGTGATGGCGGCGTTTGCGGTGCTGGGGGCACTGGACCGGATCTTCGGGAACCGGTTCGGCCTGGGAGCGGAATTTGAAAGCGGGATCCTGGCCATGGGTTCCCTGGCCATGGCCATGCTGGGCATCATTTCTCTTGCCCCGGTGCTGGCGGCGGTGCTGAAGCCCGTGGTGGTTCCCGTGTTCTCATTTCTGGGGGCGGATCCGGCGATTTTTGCCGGATCCATCCTGGCCTGCGATATGGGCGGCGGTGCTTTGGCAATGGAAATGACAGCCGATCCGGAGGCGGCACTGCTGGGGGGCGTGCTGGTGGGCTCCATGCTGGGGGCCACCATCGTGTTCACCATCCCGGTGGCTATGGGAATTTTGGAAGAAGCAGACCGCCCTGCCATGGCCAAGGGTATTCTCTGCGGCATCGTCACCATCCCGGTGGGAGTGCTGGCCGGGGGACTGGCGGCGGGATTTGCACCGGTCATGGTGCTGCGCAACCTGATCCCCATCGTCATCATCGGCGCCCTGATCGCGCTGGGGCTTTGGAAAGCGGAAAATGCCATGATCCGGGGCTTCGCCGCCTTCGGCAAGGGCGTCATTGCCGTGATCGCCGCCGGGCTGGCGGCGGCCATCGTGGAGGAATTGACGGGATTTGTCCTGATTCCCGGGCTGGCTCCCCTCAGCGAGGGCTTTGCCACCGTGGGGGCCATCGCCATCGTGCTGGCGGGGGCGTTTCCGCTGGTGTTTGTCCTGACAAAGGTATTGAAAAAGCCCCTGATGAAGCTGGGATCTGTTTTGGGCATCAATGAAACGGCAGCGGCGGGGCTGGTGGCGAGCCTTGCCAATTCCATCGCCACCTTCGGCATGGTCAAGGACATGGATCAGCGGGGCAAGGTGGTGAATATTGCCTTCGCGGTGTCGGCTGCCTTTGTGTTCGGTGACCACATGGGGTTTACCGCCGGGTTCGCCCCGGAGATGATCCTGCCCATGATCCTGGGGAAGCTGGCCGGGGGCATCAGCGCAGTGGCCGTGGCCCTGCTGGTGACCCGGGAAAAGGAAAATGAAGGTTGACAAATGGGTATCTTTGCCTGTATAATGGCAACGTATATTTGAAAAAAGCTGTGAAGAGAAGAGTAGGCTGCGGATTCCTTTCAGAGAGCCCGGTAAGGTGTGAGCGGGTAAGGCGGAACCGGCTGAACATGGTCTCGGAGCCGGAACATCGATAGGTAGGTGTTCACGGGTGCGCCCGTTATCGCGTTTTGAGTCGTCTGAAATCTTCGATCCCCAAATGGGGAAGAGAAAAGCCGAGCCACGGGCTTGTGCGTTGACGAGAAACAAGGTGGTACCACGTCAATTCTGTCGTCCTTGAGTTATGCTCAAGGGCGATTGTTTTTTAGTGAATAGGGAAAAGTGAATAGTGAAGAGGTATGGTGTCCCTTCGGGACATATTCGAATCATCGCGAAGCGATACCACACTTCTTCACTGTTCACTATTACCTCTTCACTCATTATTTCAACAGGAGGATTTTTATTATGTGTAATGCCTGTAAGGGTAACTACTACATCACCACCCCCATTTACTATCCCTCTTCCAATCTGCATATCGGCCACGCCTACTGTACCGTGGCAACCGATACCATGGCCCGCTACAAGCGGCTGCAGGGCTACAATGTCAAGTTCCTGACCGGCACCGACGAGCATGGCCAGAAGATCGAGGAGAAGGCAAAGGAGGCAGGCGTCACCCCCCAGCAGTTCGTTGACAACATCGTTCTGGGTGAGAAGGGCGTTCTGGACCTGTGGAAGCTGATGAACATTTCCTACGACCGGTTCATCCGCACCACCGACGATTACCACGTCGCCGCCATCCAGAAGATCTTCAAGAAGATGTATGACAATGGCGATATCTACAAGGGCTCCTACAAGGGCAAGTACTGCACTCCCTGTGAGTCCTTCTGGACCGAGAGCCAGCTCGTCGACGGCAAGTGCCCCGACTGCGGCCGGGAGGTCCACGACGCAGAGGAGGAGGCATACTTCTTCCGCCTGAGCAAGTATGCTGACCGGATCCAGGATCTGCTGGAGAACACCGATTTCCTGGAGCCCCGCAGCCGCGTCAATGAGATGGTCAACAACTTCATCAAGCCGGGTCTTGCCGACCTGTGCGTCTCCCGCACCAGCTTCACCTGGGGCGTGCCTGTGGACTTCGATCCCGGCCACGTGGTCTACGTCTGGATCGACGCCCTGTTCAACTACATGACCGCCCTGGGCTTCGAGAACGACAAGTACGATGACCTGAACGATTTCTGGCCCGCCGACGTTCACTTTGTGGGCAAGGAGATCGTCCGCTTCCATTCCATCATCTGGCCCGCCATGCTGATGAGCCTGGATCTGCCCCTGCCCAAGAAGGTCTACGGCCACGGCTGGCTGAACTTCAACGGCGAGAAGATGAGTAAGTCCCGGGGCAATGTCGTGGATCCCTACGTCCTGTCCGAGCGCTTCGGCGTGGACGCCCTGCGCTTCTTCCTGCTGCGCACCTTCCCCTTCGGCTCCGACGGCAACTTCACCAATGAGATGCTGATCTCCACCATCAATACCGACCTGGCCAACACCCTGGGCAACCTGGTGTCCCGCACCGTGGCCATGAATCAGAAGTACTTCGGCGGTCAGCTGGGTCAGGGCGGCGCAGCTGCTCCCCTGGACGAGGAGCTGAAGGCTCTGGCAGCCGACGTCTGCGCCAAGTACGAGCAGCAGATGGACAAGTTCCAGTTCTCCGTGGCGCTGAACGAGGTGTTCCGCCTGCTGGACCGCGCCAACAAGTATATCGATGAGACCACCCCCTGGATCCTGGCCAAGACCGAGGAGAACAAGCCCCGTCTGCTGACCGTCATGAAGAACCTGTGCGAGTGCATCCGCCTGAGCGCCATCCTCATCACCCCCATGATGCCTGAGACCGCCCGGAAGATCTTCGATATGCTCAACGTTCCCGCAGCCGCCCGTACCTGGGACGCCAAGTGTTACTGCGCCGACGAGAACGCTGTCTGGAACACCGTCACCGGCGCTGTGCTGTTCCCCCGTATCGACATGGAGAAGGAACTGGCTGCGCTGGAAGAGCTGAGCAAGGCAAGCAAGAAGCCTGCCATCGAGATCGAGCCCTACGCCGAGGAAAATGTGGACTTCGACACCTTCTGCAAGTCTGACTTCCGCGCTGTGAAGGTCAAGGCCTGCCAGAACGTGAAGAAGAGCAACAAGCTGCTGCAGTTCACCCTGGACGACGGCACCGGCACGGACCGTCAGATCCTCTCCGGCATCGCCATGTACTACAAGCCCGAGGACCTGGTGGGCAAGACCCTGGTGGCCATCACCAATCTGCCTCCCCGGAAGATGATGGGCCGTGAGTCCTGCGGCATGCTGCTGAGCGCTGTGCATACCGTCAACGGTGAGGAGAAGCTGAATCTGATCATGATCGATGATGCGATTCCCGCAGGCGCAAAGCTTTGTTAATTGAATGAGAAATCCGCACCCGAAAGGGTGCGGATTTTTTGTGTGGGGTTCAAATTGTGGTTTAGCGTATAGTTCCGATACGTCACCGTAGGGCGGGGTACGACCCCGCCGATCACCTGGCAGCGATCACGCGGCTGGAGCTCCCCTGCCAGCTATCGATAACCACTGTCATTGCGAGCCCCGAAGGGGCGCGGCAATCTCCCGGTACAATGCCTGAAATGCAGTGCAGGAACGTACCTTGTACCAGGAGATTGGCACGTCGCTTTGCTCCTCGCAATGACAGTGGTTTTATTGGCTGGCTGCATCGATTATCACACTCAATGAACCAACCTGGTCGGCGGGGTCATGACCCCGCCCTACGGAAAAACTGTACGACAAACTACAATTTACAAATCAAAAGGGAGCGGAAATCCGCTCCCTTTGGGGGTCATTCCAGTTCAAACGCGCCGGTGTAGAGTTGGTAATAGGTGCCTCGCTGGGCGATGAGCTGGTCGTGGGTGCCGCGCTCGATGATGCGGCCGTGGTCGAGAACCATGATGCAGTCGGAGTTCATGACGGTACTCAGGCGGTGGGCGATGACGAAGACCGTACGGCCCTTCATCAGCGCGTCCATGCCGTCCTGGACCAGCTTTTCCGTGCGGGTATCGATGGAGGAGGTGGCCTCGTCCAGGATCATGATGGGAGGATTGCCCACGGCGGCCCGGGCGATGGCGATAAGCTGCCGCTGTCCCTGGGACAGCTGGGCGCCGTTGCCGGTGAGGACGGTGTTGTAGCCCTGGGGCAGACGCATGATGAAATCGTGGGCGTTGGCCAGCTTTGCGGCGGCTTCACACTCCTCATCGGTGGCGACCAGCTTGCCGTAGCGGATATTGTCGTAGACGGTGCCGGTGAAGAGGTTGGTGTCCTGGAGGACGAAGCCAAGGCTGCGGCGCAGGTCGGGCTTGCGGATCTTCTTCAGGTTGATGCCGTCGTAGCGGATGCGGCCGTCGGCGGTATCGTAGAACCGGTTGATGAGGTTGGTGATGGTGGTCTTGCCGGCACCGGTTGCGCCCACAAAGGCGATCTTCTGGCCGGGCTTGGCGTAGAGGTTCACATCGTGCAGGACGGTCTTTTCGGGGATATAGCCGAAGTCCACGTTCTCCATGGTGATGTCGCCCCTGAGCTCGGTGTAGGTGATGGAGCCGTCAGCCTTGTGGGGGTACTTCCAGGCCCACTTGCCGGTGCGCTCCGGGGCTTCGATGACGTTGCCGTTCTCGTCATGGTCGGCGTAGACCAGGGTGACGAAGCCCTCATCCTCCTCGCTGGGTTCGTCCATCAGCTCGAAGATGCGCTCGGCACCGGCCAGGGCCATAACGATGGAGTTGATCTGATTGGAGACCTGGGAAATGGGCTGGTTGAAGGCCCGGGACAGGCTCAGGAACGCCACCAGATTGCCCAGGGTCAGCATGGTCTCATTGGATGCAATGGCGATGAGGCCGCCGACAATGGCCAGGATGGTATACTGGATGTAGCCCAGGTTGTTGTTGACGGGGCCCATCATGTTGGAGTAGGCGCCGGCCTTGAAGGCGTTCTGGCGGAGCTGGTCGTTGAGGACGTCAAATTCCTCCCTGCACTGCTGCTCGTGGCAGAAGACCTTGACCACCCGCTGGCCGTGGATCATTTCCTCCACGAAGCCGTTGACGGCGCCCAGGGCCTTCTGCTGGCCGATGAAGAAGCGGGAGGATTTTCCCACCACTGCCGTGGTGACGAAGACGATGCACGAAACCGTCACCAGCATCACCACCGTCAGGATGGGGGAGGTGATGATCATGGTCACCGTCAGCACCACCAGGGTGGCGATGGAGGAGATGCACTGGGGGATGGACATGGAGATCATCTGGCGCAGGGTGTCGATGTCGCTGGTGTAGCGGCTCATCAGATCACCCACGGGATGAGAGTCGAAATAGCGGATGGGCAGGGTCTGCATGTGGGTGAACATCTCGTCACGGATCTTCTTCTGGGTGCCCTGACCCACATCCACCATCAGATAGTTGTACAGGAAGCTGGAGACGATGCCCAGGATATACAGCACTGCCATGAAGATCAGGTATTTGACCAGGGGGCCGAAATCGGGATTTTCCTGGGAGAGCATGGGCTTGATGTAGTCATCCACCAGGTCGCCCAGGGAGGCGGCGCTGGCGGCCATGGCGATGGCGGAGACCACGATGCACAGCACCACCAGGATCATGGTATTGCGGTAGGGTTTCAGGTAGCGCAGGAGACGGGCGATGGCCTTCTTGGGATCATTGGCCTTGCGGGGCAGGGGTTTCTTCAGAGGGGGCATCAGTCCTCGCCTCCTTTCGTCTGGGATTCAAAGACTTCCCGGTAGATCTGGGAAGTGCGCATCAGCTCGTCGTGGGTACCCATGGCGGCGATGGTGCCGTTTTCCATGACCAGGATCAGGTCGGAGTCCTGGACGGAGGCCACACGCTGGGCGATGATCAGCTTGGTGGTGCCGGGGATCTCCTCGGTGAAGGCCTTGCGGATCTGTGCGTCGGTGTGGGTGTCGACGGCGGAGGTGGAGTCGTCCAGGATCAGGATCCTGGGCTTTTTCAGCAGTGCCCGGGCGATGCACAGGCGCTGCTTCTGGCCGCCGGAGACGTTGGAGCCGCCCTGCTCGATATGGGTATCATAGCCGTCGGGGAAACCGCGGATAAACTCATCGGCGCAGGCAAGCTCACAGGCGTGGACCAGTTCTTCGTCAGTTGCATTGGGATTGCCCCAGCGGAGGTTATCCTTGATGGTACCGGCGAAGAGGGTATTCTTCTGCAGCACCATGGAAACGGCGTTGCGCAGGACCTCCACATCGTAGTCCCGGACGTCCACGCCGCCGACCTTCAGGCTGCCGGCGGTAACGTCGTACAGGCGGGGGATCAGCTGCACCAGGGTGGACTTGGAGGAGCCGGTGGCGCCCAGGATGCCCACGGTCATGCCGGAGTCGATATGGACGGACACATGCTCCAGGGAGTCCCGGGGCGCAGTCTCGGAGTAACGGAAGGTGACGTCCTCAAAGTCAATGGAGCCGTCGGCCACTTCCATGACTGGATTTTCGGGATTATGGAGGGCAGGCTCTTCGATGAGGATCTCATAGGTACGCTGCAGGGGAGCGCGGCTCATGGTGATCATGACGAAGAACATGGAGAACATCATCAGGCTGCCCAGGATCTGGGTGGTATAGGCGAACATGGAGGTCAGCTGGCCGGTGGTCAGGCCGCCGGAGATGGCGCCGTTGCCGGATTCCACCACCATGTGGGCACCCAGCCAGGAGATGACGAGGATGCAGGTGTAGACGGCAACCTGCATGAAGGGATTGTTGAAGGCCAGGGTCTTTTCAGCCTTGCAGAAATCCTGGTAGATGGAGCCGGAGATATCGGTGAATTTCTCGATCTCCTTGGCTTCCCGGACGTAGGCCTTGACCACCCGGATGCCGTGGAGGTTCTCCTGTACCACGTTGTTGAGCTTGTCGTAGGTCTTGAAGACCCGGTTGAAGATGGGGTGGACGAACTTGGTGATGGCCAGCAGGCCGAAGGCCAGCAGGGGCAGCACCACGCAGTAGGTGATGGACAGGGTGGGGCTGATCTCAAAGGCGCTGGAGGTGGCCAGGATCAGCATCATGGGGCAGCGGACTGCCATGCGGATGAGCATCTGGAAGGTCATCTGGATCATGGCCACGTCGGAGGTCAGACGGGTGACGATGGACGAGCTGGAGAGCCTGTCGATATTGGAGAAGTCAAAGGTCTGGACCCGGTAGAACATGTCGTGGCGCAGATTCCGGGCGAAGCCGGTGCCGGCATGGGAGGCGGCCACGGCAGAGGCTACGCCGAAGCCCAGGCTCATCAGCGAGAACAGCACCAGCTGCAGGCCGTACTGCCACACGGCGGTCATGTTGCCCATTTCCACGCCCTGGTCCACGATCTTCGACAGAACCAGGGGGATCTGGACTTCCATGTATACTTCGCCCACCATGCACAGTGGGGAGAGGATGGTGGAGAGCTTATACTCCCGGATACATTTTGCGAGTCTTCCTATCATTTCAGTCAGATTCCTCCTTTTCGGGATTTTTCATTGCGCAGCGGCAGGAACAGCCGCCCATGTTGATGATGGCACGGTCCAGAAGATCGGCAAACTGGCGCTTTTCCTCTTCCGTGAAGTTTTCCACCATCCGCCGTTCGTTTCCGGCGATGGTGGCGTCCATCCGGGCCAGACACTCCTTGCCTTTGGCGTCCAGAAACACACGCTTGCACCGGCGGTCGGCCGGGTCCGGGGCGCAGCGGATAAAGCCTTTCTTTTCCAGCCGGCGCAGCAGGCCGGACACCGTGGGGTGGCTGAGCTGGAAGGCTTCCTCCATGTCCCGGGGGCAGGGGGGCTGGGGGGAATGGGCGATGAAGGCCAGGATATGGCCCTGGGATGCGGTCAGGTCCATGGACGCCAGGGTGGCGGACATGGTCTGGTCAGCGACCCAGTGCAGCACACGGATACTGTGGCCGTAAATGGGATTCAGAGGGAACACCTCCTTGTCAAAATGTAGCACGCTACGAATTATAGCACAGCATAGACTGTATGACAAGAGCATCGGAAAAAGTTTACAAATCCATGGGGACTATTTCTGCCTGCAGGCGTATTCGTATGCCATTTTGTAATCCCCCATTTCCCGGTAGCAGATTTCCAGAAGAGGGGCGGTTTCGGCGGGGACGGTGTCCTCCGCCAGGTGCAGGCACTTTGCCGCGGCGGCGTGGTCGGCTGCCATCAGGTATGCTCGGCCCCGCAGCAGGTACCACGCCGGTGTGTTTTTTTCTTCCATACCGTCCAGCAGGGCGGCGCAGCGGAGGTGGTCGCTCCCATCCAGGGCCGCCCGGGCGTGGAGGAGCAACTCCGCATCGATGGAGGGGAGGGACTCCTGCCGTCCCGTGGCCCGGGCCAGCAGCAGACGGCGCCTGTGCTCCGGCGCGGCGGTGATATAGATGGAAGAGAGGCTTCCGGCCTGTTCCAGCAGGCTGGCGGCGTAGGGCTTCTTTCCGGTCTCCAGCGCCGCCTCCGCCAGGGCGGTCAGGGCCAGATACCGCAGCAGGTTCGCTTCCTCGTCAAAGACCGGGTCCCTGCCCCGGTAGGCTTCCAGGGCGGTCAGCACCGCATGAGCCTCCCCGGCCTGCCAGGCTGATCGGGCCGCGGTCATGGCGGGCTGGTTGGGGGAGGTCACCGTTTCCTCCTCCAGGAAATAGCTGACGGGTTTTCCCAGCCGGGCGGCCAGGTAGCGCAGGGTGTCCATGGAGGGACGGGCGGAGCCGTTCTCGATCTGGGAGAGCATATTCCGGGTGATCTCATCACCGCACAGCTGCCGCTGGGACAGTCCCAATGCCAGCCGCGCCTGCTTCAGCCGTATTCCAAGTTCCATCTTTCTGCCTCCGGGTAATTGAAATTTACCCCATTGTAGCACAAAAAAGCACCCATTTCCACCGTTACAAAAAATTCATTTGCTATTTCCGGGAAATTGGTTTATAACAATAGAAAATCATGTATTGGAGGAACTCTATGGATATTCGAAACCGGCGCGCGGTGCGATCCGCCGCTTCGGAGGCGCTGGCCGCCAATCCCGGCGATCCCCGGATGGTGGTGCTGGCCTATATCGCCATCACAGCCGGCAGCAGTCTGCTGGTGTCCGTGCTGATCAATCTGCTGGGTGAGCGCATCAATGAGACCGGCGGCCTGGCGGATCTGGGACTGCGCTCCATCCTGTCCACCATCCAGACCTGCCTGCCCCTGGCTCAGACCGTGGTTTTGTGGTATGTCCAGCTGGGCTATCAGAAGGCCACCGTCCGCATGGCCCGGCGGCAGGCTGTGGCTCCCCGGGATCTGGCGGAGGGCTTCTCTTACTTCGGCCCCCTGCTGCGGGCGGTCCTGCTCCAGGGCGGTATTTACCTGATGATGGGCTTCATCACCGTCCAGGTGGCATCCATCATCTTCATGCTGACGCCCTTCAGCGCGGAATTCATCGAGCTGGTGCTGCCTATGGCTTCCGATCCCGACGCCTTCTACAACGCTCTGTATACCGATGCGCAATTGTATGCCCGGGTGGGCATGGCCCTGCTGCCCATGATCCCCATCTGGCTTGTACTGTTCGGCCTGCTGGCGGCCCCCTTCTTCTACAGCTGCCGCATGGTCAATTACGTGCTGCTGGAGCGGCGGGGCACCGGCGCCCTGGCGGCCATGGGCGAAAGCGCCCGGATGATGCGGGGCAACCGTATGGCGCTGCTGAAGCTCGATCTGAGCTACTGGTGGTTCTATCTGGCGCAGATCCTGCTGACGGCGGTGCTCTATGGCGATATGCTGCTGCCGAGACTGGGCGTGACCCTGCCCTGGTCGGCTACAGTGAGCTACTATGTGTTCTCCGTGGCCTATCTGGTGCTGCAGGGGGTGCTGTTCTATTTCTTTATGAACCGGGTGGAGGCCACCTACGCCACAGCCTATGACGCCCTGCGCCCCCGGCCCCGGGAGAATCAGGGCGGCGTGGTTCTGGGCAATATCTTCGATCTGGCCCGGGATTACAAGCAGGACTGATGAAAAAAGCTGACGTTGTGAAGCGTCAGCTTTTTTGCTTTCTGTGGATTGACTTTCTCCGTATCCGGTGGTAAAATTCTGGTTAGTGAATGCTAACCAAAAAAGGAGCGGTTTTATGAAGAATGGTATCATCATCGGTATTCTGGCGCTGGTCGTGGTCGTCGCCCTGCTGCGGGCGGTGAAGCATTTCCGCGGCGGCGGATGCTGCGGCAGCGACAGCCAGACGATCCGCATCAAAAAGACCCTGACTGCCCCCGCCATCGGTGAGAAGACCCTGGTGATCGAGGGGATGCACTGCGAAAACTGCGAGATCCGGGTAGAAAATGCCCTGAACCGCCTGGACGGCGTGGCGTGCCGGGTAAATCTGAGGAAGAAGACCGCCGCCGTATCCTACAGCGCCGAAGTTTCTGACGAGGTTCTGAAAGCTGCGGTGGAGCGGCTGGGCTACAAGGTGACCGGGATCCGCTGACGGTGGACGTGACCATTGCATTCTGCCCCGCCGATGTGTATAATGAAGCCATCACCAAAAGGGAGAAGCAGTATGAAACAGAAATTGATCCGCGCCCTGAAACAACTGTCCCACGGGCCGCTGGAGCCGGCCGTGAGCCTCCTCTGGCAGCTGATGACCCATCTGCAGCGGGCGGCGCTGCTGGCAGTCTGGTGCCTCACCGGTGCCCCCCGTCCCACCGCTGCCCAGCAGAAGCTGGTCTGCGACAATGTGACCTTTATCTTCAAATCCTTCGAGCGGCAGGCCATGGCCCGCCGGCTTTACCGGAATATCCAGTCCTACTATCCCGGCGTCCGGGTGGTCATTGCCGACGACAGCCGCCGGCCTTTGGAGCTGGCCGGCCCCGGCCTGACGGTGCTCCAGCTGCCCTTTAACAGCGGCCTGAGCCGGGGGCTGAACCAGGCCCTTTCCCGGGTCACCACCCCCTTCACCATCCGCATGGATGATGATGAACTGCTGACGCCGTTTACGGATTTCCATGGGCATCTGGAATATCTGCTGGCTCATCCGGAGGTGGATCTGGTGGGCGTCCTGCCCCGCAATATCCCGGGGTCCTATGATCCCCGCCGGGCTGCTGCGCCCTATTACCGTACCTCCATGGCCCATGCCCCCCGCCCACTGCGGATCCCCCATCTGACCCGCATGGACGAACGGCGTGTGGTGGTGGGGAAGGCCCCCAATATTTTCATCGTCCGCACGGACAAATACCGTGCCCTGGGCTATGACGACAACATCCGCATGATCGACCATCAGGAATTCTACTTCCGCGCCGCCGGCCGGATCGTATCGACGCTGGATGAGGGATGCTTCATCCTCCATGAGCACAACCGATTTGACGGCCATTACCAGAAATTCCGTGCCGATGTGGACGGCGACCGGCGGTACATCCATGATAAGTACACCGTGCCCCGCGGTGAAAAGCGCTGACCGTATGAAAAGAGCAGTCACAAATGTGACTGCTCTTCTTTTTATTTCTTTGTGTCCTGCAGCAGGTCGGCCAGGGTGATGCCTTCGAAGAAATCGTCGATCATCCGGTCGAGCCGCTCCCACATGGGCAGGGCCTGGCAGCACTCGCTGCGGGAGCAGGCGGCTGCGCCCTGGGTGGTGCAGGAGGCCACAGCCAGAGAGCCTTCCGTCAGCTTCAGGATACTGCCGATGGTGTATTCTTCGGGCTTCCGGTTCAGCCGGTAGCCGCCGCCCTTGCCGTGGACCGCGTCCACAAAGCCTGCTTTGGAGAGGGTGGTCATGATGGATTCCAGATACTTCTGGGAAATACCCTCGGCCTCCGCGATCTCCTTCAGGGGGATGTATTCCTCACCGCCCCGCCGGGCAAAGCACACCATGACCCGCAGGGCGTAGCGTCCTTTGGTGGATACGATCATAGCTTAGTGGCAGTGACCGCAGTTTTCGCAGTCGGGGAACTGGGACTTGTCATAGGCGATGCCGTTCTTGTCGTAGTAGTCCTTCAGGGCGGACTTGATGGCCTCCTCGGCCAGAACGGAGCAGTGGAGCTTGTGGGCGGGCAGACCGTCCAGAGCCTCGGCGACGGCCTTGTTGGTCAGGGCCATGGCCTCGTTGATGGACTTGCCCTTGATCATCTCGGTGGCCATGGAAGAGGAGGCGATGGCGGAGCCGCAGCCGAAGGTCTCGAACTTGACATCCTCGATGATGTCGTTCTCGATCTTCAGGTAAATCTTCATAATGTCGCCGCACTTGGCGTTGCCCACCTCACCGACGCCGCTGGCATCCTCGATGACGCCGACGTTGCGGGGGTGCATAAAATGATCCATAACTACTTCGCTGTACAGTGCCATAATAATTCTCCTTTAGTTAAGCTTGTCATTGCGAGGAGCGAAGCGACGTGGCAATCCCCTCCCGATTTCCGGAATACTCCGGGGATTGCCGCACCAGTGTGCGCACTGGTTCGCAATGACAGTGTGTTTTTACAGAATATAATCTCTCTTGCCGGTCTGCAGGTCGCGCCAGACGGGGCTCATGTTCCGCAGCAGCTGGACGACTTCGGGGACCACCTTGAGGATGTGGTCGACTTCGGCGTCGGTGTTGTACTCGCACAGGCTCAGGCGCAGGGAGCCGTGGGCCACGTCATGGACACGGCCGATGGCCAGCAGCACGTGGCTGGGATCCAGGGAGCCGGAGGTGCAGGCGGAGCCGGAGGATGCGGCGACACCCTGCATGTCCAGCAGCAGCAGCAGGCTTTCGCCCTCGATGCCCTCGAAGCAGAAGCTGACGTTGCCGGGCAGGCGGTTCACGGGATCGCCGTTCAGGGCGCAGTGGGGGATCTTGCTGAGGCCTTCGATCAGCTTGTCCCGCATGGCAGCCACCCGGGGCATGTTCTCATCGATGTGGTCGCAGGCGTCCTTCAGAGCGGCAGCCAGACCCATGATGCCGGGAATGTTCTCGGTGCCGCCGCGCTTGCCGCGCTCCTGGGCGCCGCCCTCGATGATGTTCACCAGGGGCAGGCCACGGCGGACATACAGGGCGCCCACGCCCTTGGGGCCGTGGAACTTGTGGCCGGACAGGCTCAGCATGTCGATGTTCTGTTCCTTGACGTTGATGTGCAGGTGGCCGGCAGCCTGGACGGCGTCGGTGTGGAAGGGGACGCCGGCAGCCTTACAGACGGCGCCGATCTCAGCGATGGGCAGGATGGAGCCGATCTCATTGTTGGCGTACATGACGGTGACCAGGGCGGTATCGGCGCGGATGGCTTCCTTCACCTGCTGGGCGGTGATGTTGTGACCGTTGGAGACATCCAGAAGAGTCACCTCGAAGCCTTCCTTCGAGAGCTTATCCAGGGTGTGCAGGACGGCATGATGCTCGAAAGCGGTGGAGATGATGTGCTTCTTACCCTTGCGGGCGCCGAAGCGGGCGGCGGAGATGATGGCCTGGTTGTCGGCTTCGCTGCCGCCGGAGGTGAAGATGATCTCCCGGGGCTCGCAGCCCAGGCAGTCCGCCACGGTCTGGCGGGCTGCGTCCAGGGCCTCCTTGGCCTCCTGGCCCACGGAGTGCAGGCTGGAGGGGTTGCCGTAAACTTTATCGAAATAAGGCAGCATGGCGTTGATGGCCACCTGGCTCATCTTGGTGGTTGCAGCATTATCTGCGTAAACATGCATATCAAAAACCTCCTTGAGGGATTTACCTATAAGTTCCATGGGTAATATAGCACCGCTTACCTACTTTGTCAATGGGTAAATGACACCGCAATGTGACATAGTCACACTGCAAATGCTGAATAATAAATGCTGAATGCAGAATGGTTTTGTTTTCTTCATTTAGCATTCAGCATTTTGCATTATGCATTTCTCCAGCACCTTCACAAACCGCTCCAGACCTGCCTGATCGTCTGCGCTGAACCGGTCAAAATGGGGGCTGTCAATATCCAGGACGCCCCAGATTTTGCCGCCCACATGGATGGGTACCACGATCTCGGAATTGGAGGCGCAGTCGCAGGCGATATGGCCCGGGAACTGATGGACATCGGGAACCAGCTGGGTGGCGTCCTCCGCCACAGCGGTGCCGCAGACGCCCCGGCCAACGGGGATCAGAATGCAGGCGGTCTTGCCCTGGAAGGGCCCGAGAACCAGCTGCCCATCGGTGATTTTATAGAAGCCCGCCCAGTTGATGCCCTCCAGAGACTCCCACAGCAGAGCGGAGGCATTGGCCAGGTTCGCCACCTCGTAGGGGATGCCATCGGTCAGGGCGGACAGCTGCTGACACAGCAGGTCATAGTTGACATTTTGATTCATACTTTTGTCCTCTTTATTGGAATTCAAATTGTAGTTTGTCGTTCCGATATGGTACACCAATGTAGGGGACGGGTTCCCCGTCCCGTGAACCTTCCGATTACGAATTCGCCGATACAAATGTCAATTCGCCAGGTTTTACCGCCGGGACGGGCGACCCGTCCCCTACAATTGAAAACGTTA
>JAFTVM010000078.1 GCA_017465745.1 Oscillospiraceae bacterium | reverse complement strand
CTTCCAGTAGGGGTACTTGTCCGACTCATCCACCTCTTTGACCCAGTAATCTCCGGGTACCAGTTCCACATCGATGACGCCCGACGCGGAGGTGGTGAAGGGAGAGCCTGCCACCGGCTTGGTCAGGGCGGAATCCGAATAAACATTGAACTTGCGGCCGCTGAGATCGGTACCTGTGTTGGTCTTCTTGATGATCCGTCCGACACCCGTGGTCTGCTTGTTGACCGCGTTGATGGTGATGGTCATGTTCGGTGTATCTTTCGTCAGCGTAACGGTCCAGGTCGAAGTGCCGCTGGACTCATAGCCGGTCGGAAACACCGTCTCCACCACCTTGTAGGTGCCCAGAGGCAGCTCGCCGGACTTGGCGTAGCCGGAGGAATTGGTGGGGCCAATGTAGTATTCCAGACCCGTTGCCTGATCCGTGGCAACAAAACAGGCGCCTGCCAGGTTCTTGCCATTCGGATCCTTCTTGTTGACCTCGATGAAGCCGGTCTGCTGGACATCGTCGTTGATGTCCAGGTGGTACCAGGCTACGGCTTCACTGGACTTGGCGCCCGCGTTGGCCATGTATTCCACCGTGGAGATCTCAGGGCCTCTGGAATTGCCCACATGGATCAGGAAATGGTACTTGCCCATATTGGCGCCGTAGCTGTACAGGTTGTACTCGCCGGCATAGATGCCGACATGGACCAGGGCGCCGTCTCTGGCAAAGACGATGACGTCGCCGGGCACCAGATTCTCGTAGGCGGTGGTCTTGTCGGTGTACTTGGTCACCCCTGCCCCGGCGGTGGAAGCCAGGGAATCCAGGGCGTTGCGCCACAGGGTCACCGTGGTCAGATAGTAAAGGTTGGGATTCTGGGTATCCGCGCCCATGGTCTTGACCTTGTTGTAGATGACCGAGGTGTCCACGCCCTCGATGTTGGGCAGGTAGTTGCACAGGTAGTAGGTCACGAAGGAAGCACAGACCAGACCATTGGACTCAAAGTAGGAGAGCTTGGGTGCCTTCCCGGTAACGGTGGAGCTGTCGGCCACTGTTTCGTCACCGTTGGGACAGGCGCCGCTTTCGTAGTAGCCGATGTCCGACAGGATCTGGGGTGCGTTGGTTTTCAGGCTGCCGGAAATGTACTGGGCGGAATAGAGCCATCCGTTATCCTTCAAGGTCTGAACATCATAGCCCGTGTACTCCAGCGCCCGAAGGATGGCATTGTCCCACATCTCGTCCGGAATGCTTCCCTGGTCAGCCATGAGGGATACCCCATAGGGATCCGGCTCCAGCAGTCCTTCCGGGAAGAAGTTGTCCACCGGTTCTCCGTAGGGATAGGGGTTATCCGGGTCAAGCGGATCAACCCCCTCAACCGCATCCGGGAGACTGTCGCTGATGATCTGCCAGCTTTCCGGAAGAGTCTCCCCTTCCGTGGGTTCATCCATTTCTGTCGCCATAACGGAGAAAGGCATCCCCAGAAGCAGCACCATCATCAGCAGAAAAGATATCAGACGCTTGCAGGTAGATTTCATTCGATTGCATCATCCTCTCTGGGAATAAGATAGGCCCCGGTGCTTTGAACCGAGGCCGTGGTTGGGATTATTCAGTTGTGGGTTAGCCGTAGTTGGTGGGGCCGACCATGACGCAGCCGTACCATTCGTACTCGCTGCCTGCCCGGTACTCCACACCGACGCCGATGTAGAGGTTCTCCGCCTTGCCGATGTAGCTCCAGTGGGTGCCGCTGCTGCGGATCATGTCCGCGATGCGTCTGCCCATGGCTTCCGGGTCTGTCCCGCGGAAGCCGGCGCAGATGACTTCGGAGGTATCCGCCTCGTAGTAGCTCTTGCTGGGATCTCCGCCGAACTGGGTCGCGTCGATCCATCGGCCGTACTTGTAGTAGGCCAGGGCTTCCCGCTTATCGGCGGTATCATGGGAATAATTCCAGCAGAGCTGATCCGCCCGGTACTCGGCCACCAGGGTCATCACCGAGAGGACGGTACACTTGGGAAGCCCCGCGTCTGCACGGTACTGGTTGATGTACTGCGCCGCGTAGGACGCCACCTGCCGCTTGAACTCGTAGGTGATCTCCGTAACTGCAGGCTCGGTGGGGTCCGGTTCTGCGGCAGGAGGTTCCTTCTCCGGCGGTGTGGTTTCAGGAGGTACTTCAGGAGGTTCGGTTGCCGGAGGCTCAGTCGCAGGCGGTTCCGTTGCCGGGGGCTTCGTGGGTTCAGGCTCCCTCTGGGGCGGTCTGATGGGAGGCTGGGTGGCTGGCGGCTCCGTGGGTGGAGGCTCTGTGGGCGGATTCTGCGGCTTGGCAGGCTCCGTTTTCGGAGGCTCTGTCACGGAAGGCGGCTCGCTGGGAGTATCTTCCTCAGAGTCGGTGGGGTCAGGAACGGTCGGGTCCGTATTGGAAGCTTCTTCAGTCTCCTTGACAGCTTCCCTAACCGGGTCGGTTTCTTCCTCAACAGGTTCCCTACGTTCCTGCGTCGGTTCCATGATCTCCACGGAGGGCGGCGGGTTCTCATGGGGCTGTGGATCGTCTCTGGCTCCGCAGCTGTTCAGCAACAGAAGCAGGGCGAGGGCGGGGATCAGGGTTCGGGTCAGTTTCATGGTACTCATTCCTTTCGTGATTTTTTGTAAGCCACAATATACTCACAAAAATCTGAAAGTCTAGCGCACCGAAGATAATTCGGCACTACTAACGAAGATCCATGGGCAGGATATCATCATAATCACCAGCCCAATCCTGATTCCGGTACCCCGGCTCCGGGTAGGTCTGCTGATACTGGTTCGGATACTGCCCCTGACGGTACTGGCCGCCGCTGTGATCGGGATTGCGGCCATAGTTCTGACCATGACCATATCCCTGTCCCATCTGCTGCTGGTAAGCCTGTAGCACAGCGTCCTGAAGCTCCGTCTTGGCGGCGTTGGTCAGAGCGAAAAACAGATTGCTGTATTTCTTCTGGCCATCCTGGCCGGCGAAGCTCTCCTGGGGCATGGACACGAACAGCCCCTTCCGACCATCCATGACCTTCAGGCCCTTGACGACAAACATGCCATCCAGGGAAACAGACGCGATGGCCTTGATGTTTCCCTTCTGGACAAGCCGGTCGATCTTAGCGGTAATCGTCATTGCTTTCCTCCTCAGAATGAAATGAAGTAAAAGCCCATATCCGCCTGGACCTCCCGCTGGGAGATCTGCTGGGGCTCGGCATACTTTTGCAGATGCCGGCTGACCTCCGCGTCCGTAAGAGAACGGAAGTTTTCACCGTCATCTCCGATGATAAAGAAGGATCCGGCAATGATGGAGCCGTTATCCAGCCGACGGTTTCCTTCCAGCCCCATCAGCTTGCCCTCGTCATTGCAGACGAGGACGGTCCGGTCATCATGGGGATACACACACTCGATGAGTCCCCCCACCGCTTCCTGGAGGTCGCTGAGATCTGTGCCGATCTCCTTCTCACAGGCAGGCTTCCCCGGCTCCACGAACACAACACGGTAAGTAGAGGGCTGCTGCGTCATACGCAGTCCCTCCCTCCATGCGCTCCCTGGGAAGAACACAGGATTGAAAGATAGTACTGGGCAGCGCCGCGCTGGCTGTCCGTCAGGCTTTCCAGAAGTTCTTTCAGAGAGGGCATTTCAGACCGGGCTTCCGGCTGGTCTTTCAGCTGCTCCCGCCGGACGAGAATGGCATCCTCTGAAACCATTTCAAAAGAGACAATGGTGCCGGACGTCATGCCCGCCGCAGTCCGCAGATCGCAGGGAATTGTCACCCGTCCCTCTCTGCCGGTGACGCGGAATATCTTCATAAACAGGGATCCTCACACTGATACCGTCCGGGACAGCGGCGGCAGTCACCGAAGCAGACCATATTGTGTTCTGCTTCGATGGGTTCGATGATCATCCGGCCTCTGGAAATGGTGTACTGGATGGTGGAGAACGGATCCAGATCCAGTTCTTCAGCTACCTCCGCCGGAACCGGCAGCAGGATGTAGTTCTTCATTTTGGTCGCTTTTTGCATGTTACTCGCTCCTTCAGAATTTGATTGACGTCGATGG
>JAFTVM010000077.1 GCA_017465745.1 Oscillospiraceae bacterium | reverse complement strand
TTGGGATGGCGGTTTTACAATATCAAATTATTGCGCGGCTGCCAATTTTTCGAGCTTTTCTGTGAAGTTCTTCAGGACGCCGGGAATGTCGATATTCTGGGGGCAGCTCTGGGCGCAGGTGCCGCAGCCGATGCAGGCGGCGGGGCGCTTCTCTTCGGGCAGCTCTTCCACGCGCTTCAGGATCCCGGGCTGGTGGCCGTAGCGCATCTCGTTGTACATGGCAAGCAGTGCAGGGATATCCAGCTCCAGGGGGCAGGTATAGCAGTAGCGGCAGGCGGTACAGGGAACGGAATTTTTGATGCCCTCGGCAATGTCCAGCACCAGACCCATCTCAGACTCGGACAGGGGAGCGCGGGTATCAAAGGTGTTGACGTTGTCTGCCATCTGCTCCATGTTGGACATACCGCTGAGGATCATCTTCACGTTGGGCAGGGTCTGCAGGAACCGGAAGCCCCAGGAGGCAATGGACTTATCAGGCTCGATGGCTTTGAGCCTTGCTTCTTCGTCGGGATTCAGGGCACAGAGCTTGCCGCCCCGAACAGGCTCCATGACCCAGACGGGGATGTTGTACTCGCCCAGCAGCTCGTACTTGGTCTTGGCATCCTGGAGGGTCCAGTCCAGATAGTTCAGCTGGATCTGGCAGAACTCCATATCCTGGCCATACTCCGCCAGGAACTGGCGCAGGCAGGGGAGCTCGGCGTGGGTGGAGAAGCCCAGGTGACGGATCCGTCCATTGCGCTTCTGCTCCTTCAGATAGTCCATGATGCCCCACTGATCACCAGTGAAAATGTCCACGTTCCGTTCGCAGACATTGTGCAGCAGGTAGAAGTCGAAATACTCCACGCCGCAGCGGCGCAGCTGCTCTTCGAAGACGGCTGCAGCGGAGCCCTTTTCTTCCAGAATGGGGGTATGGCCTGGGAATTTGTCCGCCAGGTAAAAGCTCTCTCTGGGGTAGGCTTTCAGGGCCTTGCCGATAGACACCTCGGAGGTGCCGCCGTGGTAGAACCAGGCGGTGTCGAAATAGTTGACGCCGTGGTCGATGGCATAGCGGGTCATTTCCTCCACCTGTGCCTGATCGATGGAATCGTCGGCAAGCTTGGGAAAGCGCATAGTGCCGAAGCCCAGCAGGGACAGTTGTTCTTCCTGGAAATTGCTGTAAATCATGGGTATATTCTCCTCTTTTACGATTTGTTCCCCTCCATCATACCAAAGTAACGAGGAAGTAACAACTAAAAAATGATATTTCCTCTTTATTTTTTTCGTCACAGAATCAGCCCCCGTTATGGCCTGCATAACGGGGGCTGTGCTTATATGATTACAGTTTGGGAAGGACCACGGCCTGGTGTGCTTCCTCCAGGACGGCGTCCAGATCCATGCCGACGGAGGCGGTGACAGCACCGGCAATGGCACCCTCCAGAATGGGGGCGTCGGAGAGTTTGATGGTGATGCCCTCAAACTGCTCCATGACCATCTCCGTGGTCATCAGGGCGCTGCCCATATCGAAGAAGATGGCAACGCCGTCGGGGCTGGCGACAGCTTCCACGGCTTCATAGATCCGCTGGAAATCGGTGCCGATCTCACCTTCGGGCAGGCCGCCTGCTGCGGCGATGGGCACTTCGGGAGCCATCTGCCTGCACAGCTCCACGACACCTTCCGCCACTTTCTGGCTGTGGGATACGATTACGATACCTACCATATCAGACCGCCTTTGCAATGACCGAGAAGAGCAGGGTGAAGGAAGTGGCACCGGGATCCTGATGGCCCAGGCTGCGCTCGCCCAGATAGCTGGCGCGGCCCTTGGTGGCGATCATATCCTTGGTGGCTTCCACACCTGCTTCGGCGGCTTTCAGTCCGGCGGCCAGAACTTCGGCAGGGGTGCCGGCGGCGGCCTTCATGGCTTCCAGGGCCGGTACCATGGCATCCAGCATGGTCTGCTCCCCGGTGGTGGACTTGCCGCGCATCTTGATGCCCTCCACGGCTTCATGGAGGCAAATCAGCAGGTCGTCCATGGACAGCTCCTGCTTGCCGGCCATCTTGGCGCCGGCCTTCATGAAGGCGGTGCCGTACAGGGGGCCGGAGGCGCCGCCCACGGTGGAGACCAGGGTCAAGCCCACGGTCTTGAGGATGGTGCCGGCGTCCTTGCCTTCCAGGGTGGGCAGCTTGGCGGTGACGGCCTGGAAGCCCCGGGCAAGGTTGATGCCGTGGTCAGAGTCGCCGATGGGCATATCCAGCTCCGTCAGAAAATCCTTATTCTCCTGGATGACTTCCGCCATCCGGGCGATGATGTCAAGTAACTGCTTCGTGGAGATCATGTTGTTTCCTCCTAATGTATTAGACCTTCCAGGCAGGAGTATCTGCCGGAGCATCCAGCAGGGCCTTCAACTCGTCATCCAGCTTCAGCACGCTGACGGAGAAGCCGGCCATTTCCAGAGAAGTCATGTAATTGCCAACCATGGTCTTGTAGACCTTGATGCCCTTCTCCGCCAGAACGTCAGAGACCCGGTTATTAATAATGTACAGTTCCATCAGAGGCGTTGCGCCGGAGCCGTTGACCAGTACGGCCACTTCGCTGCCGGTGTAGTCGATGTCAGCCAGGATCTTGGAGAGCATGTGGTCAACGATATCGTTGACGGGGGTCAGCTTCTCCTTATGGGTGCCGGGCTCGCCGTGGATGCCGATACCAACTTCCATCTCGTCCTCGTCGATCTCAAAGCCGGGCTTGCCTGCGGCGGGAACGGTGCAGGGGGTGATGGCTGTGCCCATGGTGCGGACATTGGCGATGACCTTCTCGGCAACGGCGTGGACTTCTTCCAGCGTTGCGCCCTCTTCTGCCTTGGCGCCGGCGATCTTATGGACGAAGATGGTGCCAGCAACGCCCCGGCGGCCGGTGGTGTACAGGGAGTCCTGAACGGCAACGTCGTCATTGGTGATGACCTGCATGCAGCGGATGCCATCCATCTCGGCCATTTCGGCGGCCATTTCGAAGTTCATCACGTCACCGGTATAATTCTTGATGACCAGCAGCACGCCGGCGTCGGTGGCGACTTCCCGGATGGCGGCCTCCACCTGGTCGGGGGTGGGGGAGGTGAAGACAGCACCGGCAACTGCCGCATCCAGCATACCCTTGCCGACGTAGCCGCCGTGGGCAGGCTCATGGCCGGAGCCGCCGCCGGAGATCAGAGCCACCTTGCCCTGCTTCTTTTCGCTGCGCACCAGCACGGTGTATTCAGGAAGCTTTCTCAGGTGATTGGGGTGTGCCTTGGCAATACCTTCGAGCATTTCCTGTTCGACGTTTTCGACCTGATTGATGAATTTTTTCATGATTGTTGCCTCCTATATCATATTGTATGGTTTATCGGAAATCAACTGACATGTTGCCTTTTACAGATTATCCGCCAGAAATGCCTGCAGTCCGGCCGCGGCGGCTTCCTCATCTGTACCGTCGCAGGTAATGGTCAGTTCCGCACCGTTCTTGGCCCCCAGGCGCATAACAGCCATGAGCCGCTTGGCATCACACTTTGCGCTGCCATTGGCCACAGTGATGGCGCACTGGTATGCGGCGCAGGCTTTCACCAGCGCAGCGGCAGGGCGGGCGTGAAGGCCCATGGGATCTCGGATGATGTGGGTGAATGTTGTCATATTGATACCTCGCTTTCGCAAACGATTTTACGGATCTGAAGGATGCAGCCGGGCGCCATGCTCAGTTCCGTATATCCCATCTTCAGGAAGGTTTCCGTCATGGCGGGATCCGCACCAAGCTCACCGCAGATGCCGCACCAGATACCGGCGTCATTGGCGGCATGTGCGATATGCTCCAGCAGCGCCAGCAGCGCGGGATGATAGGGATCGTGGAACCGGGCAAGGCCTGCGTTCTGCCGGTCGACTGCCAGGGTGTACTGGGTCAGATCGTTGGTGCCGACACTGAAGAAATCCGCTTCTTTCGCCAGTTCGGCGGCCTGAATCGCGGCGGCAGGCGTCTCGATCATGATGCCGATGGGGATATCCTTGGCTTCGATACCCTCCGCAAGCAGTTCCGAGCGGACTTCCCGGCAGATCTGCCGGGCTTTGTGCAGCTCCCATGCGGAAGTGACCATGGGGAAGATTACCTGAATATCCCCCAGTGTGCTGGCCCGGTAAATGGCACGCAGCTGCGGGCGGAAGATATCTTCACGTTCCAGACAAAGCCGCAGTCCCCGCAGGCCAAGAGCGGGATTCTCTTCCGGATCCAGCCCCAGATATTCCGCCTGCTTGTCGGCGCCGATGTCCAGGGTACGGATCACCACGCCCTTGCCGTCCATGATTTCAATAACCTCTTTATATGCCTCGAACAGTTCCTCCTCTGTGGGCAGGCGGTTCCGCCCAAGATAGAGGAATTCGCTTCGCATCAGTCCCACGCCCTCGGCATCGCATCCCGCAGCGATCCTTGCTTCCTGCGGATTGCCGATATTGGCACAGAGGGCGATCCGTCTGCCGGATTTTGTCACACTTTCCCGGCCCCGGTAGGCTTCCAGGGTGGCTCTTTCTCCGGCAGCGCCTGCCTGTTTCTCACGAAGAAGGTCCAGCGTCTGCTCGTCAGGATCCAGGTACCATTTTTCACTGTCAATGGCAAGGATCCGGGCCTGCGCCGCATCATCCAGGGAGAGATCAGCCTGGATGATCAGCGGAATATTCAGTGTGCGGCAGAGGATGGCGGTGTGGCTGGATGCGGATCCCTGCCGGGTCACAATGCCCAGGATCCGGTCAGTGGGCAGCTGAATGGTCTCACTGGGGGCGAGGTCCTCCGCCGCCAGCAGAAATTCTCCTTCGGGCAGCCGCCCATTGCCGCCGCCGCAGAGAACATCGTGGATCCGTCCGGCCATATCCCGTACATCGGCGGCACGGGCGTTCATGTAGCTGTCGTCCATGGCGGCGAAGAACGATGCAAATTCCTCACCGGCAGCCATGGCGGCATCAGCAGCGGATGCACCGGAGGCAATGGCGGCTGCCACGGCTTCCAGATAATCCAGGTCGTCAAGCATCAGCATCTGAACTTCCATGATCGCGGCCTGTTCTTTACCCACGCTCTTTGCTGCTTCATCGAAAAGCACCTGCAGCTGCTGCCTGGCAGTGTTCCGTGCGTTTTCAAATTTCAACTGTTCCGCTGCCGGATCGCCGCAGGGCAGGGAAGGGACAGCAGTTCTTCTGCGCCAGACCACAACCGGTCCGGCCGCAGTGCCAGCCAATACACATTGTCCGAAACCACGCTTCATGGACACCACCTCCGCATTTTTCTACATTATAACAGTCCTGCCGCAGTTCGTAAAGGGTTTGCACAAAAATAAATTGATGCAACTTCTTCTTTTTGTTCAAAACTACGGAATATGATTGGTTCCGATATCTCAAATCCAAACACTGCGCATACGAAATTCTACGAAACTTCTGGACTAAATCAACAAAAATCATTTTTTCATTTTATGAAAATGAAACAAATTTTAGTTAAGAATATCAAAACAAGCTGATTTTCGGTTTCGTGGTATTTACAATTTTAACAATTTACAGTATAATTCAGAAAGGATGGAATACGTTCCACCAACATTTTTAAGGAGGAAAACAAACATGAAAAAGATTCTTGCTCTGCTGCTTGCTCTGGTCATGGTCTTCAGCCTGGCTGCCTGTGGCGAGGCTGGCGGCGAGTCCGGCGGCAACAACGAGGGCGGCGAAGTCGCTGTCTTCTGGTACACCTTCGGTGATACCTACCTGTCCAGCGTCCGCGCTGCTATGAACGCTTCTTTCGAGGCTGCCGGTGTCGCTTACCACGACTATGACGGCAACACTTCCCAGACCACCCAGACCGAGCAGATCCAGACTGCCATCACCAACGGTGCTTCCTGCCTGGTCGTCAACATCGTTGACGCCTCTTCTGACGACGCCACTCAGGCTATCGTTGACCTGGCTAAGAACGCTGACCTGCCCCTGGTGTTCTTCAACCGCTCCGTCTCCGAGGAGATCGTCTCTTCCTACGAGAAGGCTGCTTACGTCGGCACCGACTACACCATGGCCGGCCACATGCAGGGCGCTATGATCGGCGAGTACCTGCTGGCTAACTACGACGCTGTTGACCTGAATGGCGACGGCGAGATCTCCTACGTTATGTTCAAGGGCCAGGAAGGCAACATGGAAGCCGACGCCCGTACCCAGTTCGGCGTTGAGGACGCTGACGCTGCTCTGGCCGGCGCTGGCAAGCCCGCGCTGAAGTTCTATGACGACGCAAACGCTTCCAAGTACCTGGTCGACCAGAACGGCGCATGGTCCGCCGCTCAGGGTCAGGAGTACATGCAGACCATCCTGGCTCAGTACTCTGAGGCCAACGGCAACATGGTCGAGCTGGTCATCGCCAACAACGACGACATGGGCCTGGGCGCCATCGCTGCTCTGCAGGCTGCCGGCTACAATGTTGAGGGCGGCAAGTACATCCCCGTCTTCGGCGTTGACGCTACCGACGCTGCCAAGGAGAAGATCGCTGACGGTTCCATGACCGGTACCATCAAGCAGGATGCAGAAGGCATGGCTAACGCTGTTGTCCAGATCGCTCAGAATCTGGTCGCTGGCGCCGGCACCTTCGACAACGTCAACGGCGACCTGGAAGGCACCTGGCGTGTGAACATCCCCTACTCCGCATACACCGGCGAGTAATCTATAACCTTACCCAATCCGCGGCAGCCGTGCGCAAGCACGGCTGCCGTATCAAAATCCCCTCGCCGTTACAGGTTAAGGATGTGCCCAGGTCACCCCCTGAGTATGTCTTTAACCTGTAAAGGCTGTATTCCGCATTCCCAATATTTCCAATCAGGAGGCGAATAATTTGAATAACAACGAAAACGTCCTGCTGCGCATGGAAGGAATCGTCAAGGAATTCCCCGGCGTCAAGGCTCTGGACGGCGTCAACCTGACGGTCAAAGCCGGTACGGTCCATGCGCTGATGGGCGAGAACGGCGCCGGTAAGTCCACCCTGATGAAGTGCCTGTTCGGCGTCTACACCAAGGACGCAGGTCACATCTATCTGGACGGCAGGGAAGTCAACTTCAAGAATTCCAAGGAAGCGCTGGAAAATGGCGTCGCCATGGTGCACCAGGAGCTGAACCAGGCCCTGAAGCGTAACGTCATGGACAACATGTGGCTGGGCCGTTTCCCCAGAACCGGTCCCTTCACTTCCGAGAAGAAGATGTACGACGCCACCATGAAGGTCTTTGATGAGCTGGGTGTTCACGTCAACCCCAAGACCATCATGTCCACCATGCCTGTTTCCCAGCGCCAGATGGTGGAGATCGCCAAGGCTGTTTCCTACAACTCCAAGGTCATCGTCTTCGACGAACCCACCTCCTCTCTGACCGAGAATGAGGTTGAGCACCTGTTCCAGATCATCAACATGCTCCGTGACCGTGGCTGCGGCATCATCTACATCTCCCACAAGATGGCTGAGATCAAGCGCATCTCCGATGAGATCACCATCATGCGTGACGGTCAGTGGATCGCCACCGAGAAGGCAGACGATCTGGAGATGAGCGACATCATCCGCCTGATGGTCGGCCGTGAGCTGACCAATCAGTTCCCCCCCAAGACCAATACCCCCGGTGAGACCTTCCTGAAGGTGGAGAATCTGTCCGGTATGTACAACCATGTCAGAGATGTCAGCTTCGAAGCCCGCCGCGGCGAAGTTCTGGGCCTGGCAGGTCTGGACAGCTCCGGCCGTACCGAGGTGCTGGAGAGCATCTTTGGCATCCGTACCCGCAAGTCCGGCACCATCACCCTGGCGGGCAAGCCCTGCCGCAACCGCAGCTCCGGCGAGTCCATTAAGAACGGCTTCGCACTGCTGACGGAGGAGCGCCGCGCCACCGGTATCTTCGGCGTCCGCAACATTCGTGAGAACACCATTATTTCCAGCCTGAAGCGTCACAAGAAGTTCGGCCCCCTGCTGAGCGAGAAGTCCCAGCGGGAGGATACCCAGTACTACATCGACGCCATGCGTACCAAGACGCCCAACCAGGAGACGCAGATCCGCAGCCTGTCCGGCGGTAACCAGCAGAAGGTCATCATCGGCCGCTGGCTGCTGACCGAGCCCGATGTGCTGCTGCTGGACGAGCCCACCCGTGGTATCGACGTGGGCGCCAAGTACGAGATCTATCAGCTGATCCAGAATCTGGCACTGCAGGGCAAGACCGTTATCATGGTCTCTTCCGAAATGCCCGAGCTGCTGGGTACCTGTGACCGGATCCTGGTCATGTCCGGCGGCCGTCTGGCCGGCGAAGTGGACGCCAAGAACACCACTCAGGAAGAAATCATGACCCTTGCCGCTAAGTTTGCTTAAGGAGGAAATAATCGTGTCTGAACTGAAAACCAAGAAGCCTTCCAAGCTGGACGCTCTGAAGGCTATGTCCCCCAAGGACAGAAGCAGAGCCATCGTGGATACTCTGATGAACAACGCCATGTTCATCATCATTGCCATCGCAGTTGTATTCATTGCTATCAAAAAGCCCCTTTTCCTGTCTCCCGCTTCCATTATCAACATCATCAACCTGACCGCAGCCAAGCTGCCCATCGCCCTGGGCGTCGGCGGCTGCATCATCCTGGCCGGTACCGATATTTCCGCCGGCCGTCAGGTGGGTCTGGCTGCCTGTATCGCCGCAGGCCTGCAGCTGACCACCAATAAGCTGTTCCCCGGTCTGGCTGTCATGCCCATCTGGGTCGCCCTGCTGGCTGTTCTGGTGATCGGCGCTGTCATTGGCTTCGTCAACGGCTTCTGCATGGCCAAGTTCAAGCTGCATCCCTTCATCGTCACCCTGTCCACCCAGCTCATCGTCTATGGACTGGTCCTGATGTTCCTGCAGTTCGGCACCAACTCCGGGCAGACCCTGTCCGGCATGAGCAAGGAATACCGTGACTTTGTCGTCGGCGAGCTGTTCGTCATCGACGGTACTGCCGTTCCCAGATATGTGCTGTACTCCTTCATCATCGCCTTCGTGGTCTGGGTCATCTGGAACAAGACCACCTTCGGCAAGAACATGTACGCCGTCGGCTCCAACGAGGATGCTGCCAACGTTTCCGGCGTCAATGTCACCAAGACCATCATCATGGTCTTCATGATGGCTGGTATGCTGTACTCCCTGACCGGCTTCTTTGATGCTGCCCGTATCGCTTCCGTCAACGCCACCACCGGCCTGAACTACGAAGCTGACGCCATCGCAGCCTGCGTCATCGGCGGCATCTCCTTCGTCGGCGGCATCGGTAAGGTCTCCGGCGCCATCATCGGCGTCCTGCTGCTGCAGCTGATCTTCGTCGGCCTGAACTTCCTGTCCGTCGATGCAAACCTGCTGTACATCGTCAAGGGCCTGATCATCCTGGTCGCCTGCGCCATCGATATGAGAAAGTATCTGGTTCGCAAGTAATTTATGGAAGAGCAGACTCCCAAGAAACCCGCCTCCAGCTTCCGCGGGCTGTACAAGCACGTGAAGATCTCCGTCAAGACCCTGGACAAGGTTATCATCGTGGGCATCCTCCTCCTGATCGTCCTGATCATCTACGGCATCGCCAACAACGGCTACACCGTTACCTTTGATTCCCGGGGCGGCAGCGATGTTGCAATGCTCACTGATATGATGTATTCCGACCTGATTCCCGAGCCGGAGCCTCCCACACGGGAGGGCTACTGCTTCACCGGCTGGTACTCCGATGAGAATTGCACCTACGAATGGAATTTCGAGACCATGCAGATCTCCCAGAGCATCACCCTCTACGCCGGGTGGGAAGCTGAAAGCGAATAAAATAGAAATGGCACCTCGAAAGAGGTGCCATTTTTCTATGGATTAAAGGTTGATCCGGAAATTCAGTTCGATATCCTTGTCTGCCTGAATGTGGAAGGCTGGCTCCACATCGTTGCCCCAGGTGTCGATACCGCCGACGCCGCGGACAGCACCGAAGATGGACACCACGGTACGGGTAGGCGCCGGCAGTTCTTCGGCGTGGAGGGCATCCTCCAGCTGCCGGGGGGTATAGGGCAGAGCGGAGAATGCGAAAGCTGCGCCATTTCTGACGATGGTCAGAACCGCATCATCCTGATGGAGGCTGGCATGGAAGGTATCCATGTGGCAGCCGCACTCCTGGGGAACCAGGTAGGGCGCAATGTGTGGCACTTCGCTGTGCAACCCAAAGCTTCCACCCTTCATCCGGTCGGGATAGGTTTCGCCGCTGAGACCCTGCCAGGTGATTCGGTCCAGAGGCAGGGGAGTGGGGAATCGCAGGCCGAAAACAGGAAGCTGCGGCCGGTCCTGACCGCCGAAGTAGCGGACGGATACATCCAGGGTCCCTTCCTTGCGGACCGTGTAGATGATATCTGTCTTCAAGCCGGGCATCACCGCTGCGCCGAAGCTGTATCGGATGGACACTTCATTTTCGTTCTCAGTCAGAACCTGCCGGCCGGTGCAGGTCTGATAAGCGTCCACCGCAGACCAGATGGCGCTGCGCTGGGGGAAGCCGCAGCCTATGTCATTCTCCGTGGGGGCCCGCCAGAAGGTTGGACGAGGTGCCCGGTAGATCCATTCCCTGCCATTTACCACCAGGCTGGCGGGACCGGCCTGGCCGTAGGAGAAGAGAATCTCAAAACCGTCACCCCTGACGCCCAGAGCGCCGTCGCCGTGGGTGATGCGCAGGGGCGCGCTGCAGTTTCTGGGATCGGGCAGGACAGCGGATGCCTTTGCAGCGGCGTTGGCAGCATCGTGGGCTGCCCGCTGCTGCGGTGTCGCGTGCCAGTATTTCACTTCCTGCATACAGGGCTTGGGCTTGTGGTCGGCGGTGACGATGCCGTTGCCGCTGAAATTGTAGTCACTCTGGCGTTCCCCAAAGTCGCCGCCGTAGGCCAGAACTTTCTTTCCGTTGGGATTTTCGTACCACAGGGCCTGATCCATATAATCCCAGATAAAACCGCCCTGATACAGGGGGAATTCCTCCGCCAGGGACACATAGCTCTCCATGCCGCCCAAGGAGTTGCCCATGTTGTGCATGTATTCACAGCTGATATACGGCTTGGGCGGGTCGTTTTCCAGGTATTCCCGTACCTCCGCGGGGGTGGCATACATGCGGGTTTCCATATCGGAGACAGTCTCATATTCAGGCCGCCAGTGGGGGCTGGTGGGTGTGCCGTTGGCGACGCCCCGGGGCCAGTAGACGCCCTCGTAGTGGACCAGACGGCTGGAATCGGCGCTGCGGAAGAAATTTGCCATATCCACGATGGCCTGTCCGGCGAACGCCTCATTACCGCAGGACCAGAACAGGATGGAAACGTGATTCTTGTCCCGCTCGAACATGGACCTGGCACGGTCCAGGGCGGCGTCGTGCCACTCGGGGCGGCTGCCGGGAACGTTCCAGCTGGGATCGACAGTCATATTCTTCTGCCAGGAGCCGTGGGTCTCCATGTTGGTTTCGTCCATCATGTAGATACCATTCTCGTCGCACAGGTGGTACCATTCGGTGCGGTTGGGATAATGGCAGGTACGGACGGCGTTGATGTTGTTCCGCAGGAAGATCTCCATGGCGTCGTGCATGTCCTTCTCACAGATGCAGCGGCCGCTTTCTGCATTCCACTCATGGCGGTTGACGCCGTTGATCATCAGCCGTTCGCCGTTGATATACATAATTTTATCCACCATTTCGATGCGGCGGAAGCCGATGCGGTAGGGAATGACCTCCGCGACGGCATCATCGCTGCGGACCGTCAGCGTGGCGCTGTACAGGTGCGGCGTACCGTGATCCCAGCGGTTGATATTCTCAAAAGTAAAATTCTGACTGACCAGGCAGCCGTCTTCTTCCCGCAGCTCCAGCATCCCTTCAAACAGACCCTCAATGGCGCAATGGACACATACGCGTTCGGTCTCACCGCTGAGCTTCATCCGGATCTGCATATGGCCGGTGGTCAGATCCCTGTCCAGTTTCGTCCGGAACCAAATATCATCTGCATGAACAACGGGCTTGGCACAGAGGTAAACGCTGCGGAAAATGCCGCTGAAGCGGAAGAAGTCCTGATCCTCCAGCCAGCTTCCGGAACAGTAGTGGTAAACCTCCACGCACAGCCGGTTTCCGGTATCCCGGATGTAGGGCGTCAGATCGAATTCAGAAGGGGTAAAGGTATCCTCGCTGTAGCCGATAAAATGGCCGTTGAGCCAGACATAGCAGGCCGATTCGACACCCTGGAATAAAATGCTGACACGCTTGCCCCGCAGGCCTTCATCCAGGTCGAATTCACGGACATAGCTGCCGACGGGATTATAGTCCATATCGATCTGAGGCGGACGGATTTCAGCATGGCCGTCCCAGGGATAGAGCTTGTTGATGTACTGGATCTGGCCATAGCCCTGGGTCTCCATGTGGCCGGGAACCCTGATGGAAGCAAAGTCCCTCAGATCCCAGTCTTCCTGCCAGAAATCAGCTGGGCGGTCAGCGGGGCGTCTGCTCCAGTGAAATGCCCACTGACCATCCAGACACTGGCGGAGGGAAGTATTTCCCTTTGCGGCTTCCTCGGTGGTTGCGTAAGCGATGTGATCAGAATGTGCGTCAAGTCGGTTCACACGAAATACGGTGGGATCAGTGAGCCAGTTCAGATTTGCGCGCATAATGAAATTCTCCTTCATTTTTGTTATATATGGATATGATAATGTGCGCAAGTCAGGTTTGTCAAGCATCCATAAAGAATATGACGCTGATTTTATTCGCAGAAGCGGTATACATAGACATAATATCCATCACCGGGGGTAAAGTGCAGATCTGAATCGGGCGTATCATGGGCGGTGATGACCAGGGTATCGTTGTCCAGCCACCCCCCGAAGGACTCGGAACCACTGACTTCCCGCTCCAGCAACTTGAGAAGACCGGTTTCAGGGTCCAGGATGCCCAGACTGGTGTAGCCGTCATTATCCTTATCGCCCAGCATGATATGGCTTCCGTCGGGACTTTCGTCACAGGTCAGGTTTTCGGCGGACAGGCCGGTGAGCTTCAGGATCTCCTTTGTCCGGAAGTCCATCAGACCGACGCTGCCATCCTCACGGAACAACAGGCAGTGTCTGCCGTCGGCCCGATGGCTCCGGATGGCTCTGTATTCGCCGCTGCTGACATTTTCCAGAAGGACGGTTTTGGTTCCGGTGGGGATGTGCAGGAACACCATATTGAAGTGGTTCTGGTCCAGATACTGCCTGAACAGAACGGTGTTATGATCAAGGAAACGGGCATCCGCCGCTGATGCTTCAGGCAGGGAGGTCATGCTCTGCGTCTGCAGATCGTACAGCCAGATACCGTATTTATCCGCCTGGAGATCCGTACCGGTCACGATACTGTACCGAAGATCCTCCGAAACCCGGTATCCGTCCGCGGCCACGCCGCGCTGTATTGTATCTGTAATCAGTTCCGTGACCTCCAGCGTGTCCAGGTCCAGCAGGAACAGGTCATGGGTATAGTCATTATTGGATAAGACCGGGACAGTCAGCAAAGCGGCATCGGTGCGGTTTCCGATGGTCTCCAGGTTCCACCCGTTGCCCACCGGGTTTTCGTTCAGCCTTTCCGGCCATACCCGAATGGATAGATTGCCGTTCAGAATGGCATAGTCGAAGAGGATCCGAAATGTTTTGCCGCTGTGAGTGAAAGGGAAGTCCACCCGTGTGTTTTTCACTTCTCTGGCGCCATCATAGGTGATCTCCCAGAAGGCGGGATCAGCCGGAGCAGTTCCGTTTTCAGACCACTGGCTGGTATAAAATCCACCCTGGCAGGCCATCACATAGCCGCCGCTGGAGAAATACCAGGCATTCACTTCGCCGTCAATGTTCACGATATCCATTTTGTGAAGCCCCGCCTCAGTGGGGTGGGTTTCTTCATCTGCCGGAGGCTGTTCAGGCGTTTCGATCCGGAAAATGGAAAAGACAAAGGAACGGAAATCCTCGCTGACAGCCATGACGGTACCAACACACATTGCAGCCATCAGCACCGCGGCTGCCAGAACCGTCAAACTTCTTCGCCAGGAAATGACACGGGGCTTTTCATCGGGGATGATAAAACGGTCATCAATCAGACCGAATGCATCCAGCAAGATATCAGCGTTCATCGGTATCCCTCCTTTGCAAGGTACATGCGCAGTTTTTTCCGGGTTCGGTGCAGCATGGATTTGACCTTGGGGCTGCTCATGCTGAATTTCGCGGCAATTTCCTGGATGCACGCCAGGTGGAAATAGCGCAGGACAAAGACCTGCTGCTCGGTACGGGGCAGATCGTCAAGAAAGCGGTTGATGGCCTGGGCCAGCTCTTTCGCCTCCACTTCCGCCGCCGGATCTGATTCTCCGGGGATGCATCCGGCAAGCTCCTCCAGTGCCAGCGTCACGTGGCTGCCGCCCCGTTTTTCGGCATTGAGGCAGCGCCAGCGGTCAATGGAGATCCGCCGGGTCAGCTTGCCGAGGAAGGCAGAGAGAATATTGGGCCGGGTGGGCGGCATGGCATTCCATGCATCCAGATATGTATCGTTGACACACTCCTGGGCATCCTCCCGGAAGGGAAGGATGCGGTTGGCGATGGAGAAAAGGAATTTACCGTATTTGATTTGGGTTTCTGATATGGCAGCCTCGCATCGCTGCCAGTATAGCTCGATGATCTTCGCGTCATCCATTTGGATCACCTCCTGTACCTATCCAGTCGGAAAAACGCCAACACGGTTGCATGGCACATTGCATTTTTATTATGATAGCACATTACAGGTCCGGGTTCAATTGAAGCACGATGGGAATCGTGCGCTTGATACTGAAATGATATACTTTGCCCGCAATCCGATGGATCTGAAAAGCCCCCGCTGTTTTTTACGGCAGCGGGGGCGTCTGCAGGGATCAGGAGGTTAGATATCGATGGCAGGATTCATGCAATATACGTTGCGCTGATCCAGCTTCTCCCGCAATTTTTCGATTGCCTCGCCAAATCGCTGGAAATGGACCACCTCCCGCTCCCGCAGGAACCGGATGACATCATTGACATCAGGGTCGTCACTGAGCCGGAGAATGTTGTCGTAGGTCACTCGTGCTTTTTGCTCTGCTGAATGAAATATAAAACAACTTTTTAGCCCACAAAACAGGACAGCAAATCCATTTCCTGCGACGCAATCTTACTTTCTATTTGCAAAATGATGGCGCAAACTGGTTGTGTCAGACACATCAGGATAGGGTAGGCAGCTTCCATCGCGTCGTATGCACCATTACAGGAAACAGCGTACATCAGCGGCAAGCTGCTGCTCAATGCTGATGAGCCGCTTTGCGATATCTTTGGATGCCTCGTCAGCGGCCTGATACTGATTCAAATATTTGCTCAGGGATTTCACACCCATGTTGCAGCCGTCAGTCATCAGATCGGCAATTGTGGCATTGGATTCGGCCGCGCCAAGCTTCATGTTTGTTTTGATCCGGGACATGCCCTTTGCGATCGGATTCGGATCCTTGCCGCTGTCGCCGTATCGGCACAGAAGCTTCTGGATCTCGCTGCCCAGATGTTCATGCTCATCCTTACAATGGCTGAGCGTTTGGCTGAGTTTTTGACTTTTAACATGGGGAAGAACATCGTCAATGGAAGAAATCCCCATTTTGATGCCGGCATCGCACTCCCGCAGCAGCCGGATGGTATCCTGTTCAATCATAGCGGCAACTCCTTTTTGCTGGATGCCATTAGTATTTTCCCGATACTGTGCAGTAATTCACATTTCTTTTTCTGATACAAAAAATCCGGCCTGATAAACGCACCAGACCGGATTTCTCTGTTATTTGTCAGTCATCAGGGGTACAGCAGGTGAAGCCGGCGTCGATATAGTTGGCGATGAAACGGACTCTGAAATTGCGCTGGTCGCAGAGTCTGCCCGCGTCGCCGGACACATCCAGCTCCTCCGGCAGGACGAAGCGGATGCAGCGCACCGTCACATCCCGGCAGCTTTCCCCGTCGTGGGCGGGGATCACCAGGGTCTTCATGCCCCGGCGGTATTCGTTGCCCTCGTCGTCTTCCTCCGTCAGGATAACGGCCAGTGCCACACGTCTGCCGGGGCAGACATTGGGAATGGTCACGTCCAGCTTGAGGATCCGCCCCAGGGATTCCAGCACAGCGTCACCGGCATCGATCTCAATTTCATCCTCGCAGCCCTCCATGGTAATGCTGACCGGCAGGGGACAGGGCTCCGGGATCACCACATCACCGCAGTTTACCAGAATCTCAGGATCACCAAAGTCAGGGGTGTTGCCCTGGGCGTCATCATAATCGATGGATTCGTTGACGCTGACCAGACCGCTGCACGCACCCAGATGCTCCGCTGTGAAGCGCAGGACAGCCTCCTCCTCCTGGGTAACGCCCAGCTCGGGAATCAGCCACTGCAGATGGTTTTCATCTACAAGCATGGCGGTACCCCTGGAGGGGGTGGATACCGACAGAATTCGGAAGCAGTCAGACAGATACTCGTTGATGACCACATTGGTGGCACCGGGGCTTACGATGGTCTGAGCCAGCTGGCCAAAGATCTCCTCCAGCTGCGCATCGCTGGGGGCGATGGATACGAATTCCGTATCCGGCTGGGACGCCCACTGGCGCAGCGCCGTTTCGTCAATACCGCCGTTGCCGGAAAGGCCGATGATATAAATGCTCACGCCTGCTGCTTTGGCGGCAGAAGCAACCACATTGGCATCTCCACCGGTGGTGGTAAAGCCGTCTGTGACCATAACCATGACTTTTGCATTGGCTGACTGGGGATCAAACAGCGCCAGGGCTTTGGTGAATGCATCGGCATGATTGGTATCTCCGCCCGCATTCAGCGCATTGACTGATGCTTTCAGCGCCGCCACGGAGGTGATCAGCTGCGTATCCTGGGTAGCCTGGCTGGAAAAACTGACGACCCCGATTCTGCTTCCGCCGCCGATAATTCCGTCCCGGACGCCGTCAGTGGATTCCTCGATGATGTCGATGAACACATTGGCGGCATTTTTCAGGGCGGGGAGGCTCTGCGTCATGCTGCCGGACCGGTCCAGGATCAGAACAATATCCGTTGGATTGTCTGTAATCTCCGGCTGCGCACCCAGTGTCAGGATCACGTCAAAGGTTCCGCCGCAATCGATGGCGGTGGTGCTTAATTCTTTTGTGGATCTTGTAATTGCCATAGGATCATTCCTTTCTGCCCCATACAGGGGCCTGGAACAGAATATGACGGCAAGTGACAAATTGTGCACCGGCTTTGCATGCGCCGAATGGATCTGCGGCTTCAGTAAATGACATTTCTAAAATATGGAATTTCTGTAAACAACGAATTCTTACGATTGTATGATATGCCCTGGTATGATACAATCAATATGGAAAGAGTATGGTCATGGATCCGACTATGACGGGCCGTTCATTGCAGGATGAAAAGGCAGACAGATGGTTTGGGGTAAGCCATAAAACACATTGGGGGAGGGGTAACAGATGGATAAGAAAAAATTGGATTTTCAGCTGACCATCATCGTATTGCTCGTGATCGGTTTGTTGTTCTGCTATTATAAGATCGGCAGTCTGGAATCTCAGGTCAGCAGTCTGGAAAGTAAGCTGAACAATCAATATCAATCGATAATGCAGAATATTGATTACATTTACGACAATGTCGATGAAAAGCTGAAACAACAGGCAAGCCTCGTATCCAGTGCGGAATATGAGTATCATGACCTGAACACGGAGCTCCATACAGTCGATGTCGCAATAACAATCGTCCCGAAGGTCATTACCGATGATATGACGATCCGGGTGCGCTGCGACAATGTGGAAACGGAACTTACCAGAAAAGACAATGCTTTCATCGGTCTGCTTCCGGTGGCCCTTTTTACCGAGGACCAGCAGGTCCTGATGACCATCACCACCGCCGATGGTGTCCAGACCGAATATCTGGACGAAATCTACATCAATTACCTCTGGACCGAATATCTGCCCAGCCTGTATCACGGCGATATCAGCGGCTCCGGCACATTCACCGATGGCAAGTATACGCTGGACGGAACACTGATCGTTGATTGCACGCCCACGAAATATACCCCCAAGGTCAGATTTGAAAAATTTGAATTGGTCACGGAGCTGAACGGAGAGGAAATCACCCGGGAAGATATCACCAATGATGCGCTGAAAGATCCGAGCTATCCCGAGGGTGTCTTTTTCCGTGACGAATACCAAAAGGAATACAAAGTGACGGAAGGCGACGAGCTGGCCATCTATCTGGAAGCCACGGACAGCTTGAGTTACACGCACCGGATCCTGGTCCACTATTGGAAGCAGCAGGGCAGCGCCCATGCGGAAACTGCCTACGGCAGCGAATCGATATACGACAGTGCAGGAAATCTGCTGTACGGAAAAGATTGAGAGGAGGATCTGATATGAGTGAGAATACATTGGAACAGCTCCGGCAGAAAGTTGCCGGAAAGCATCAGCTGGAGGCGAAGCTGAAAGAGTTGCGCACCCAGAAGTGGGAATATGAGCGAAAGGTGGTCTCGCTGCGGGTCGCCTTCCGGAAGGAGCAGGAGGATGTGGAGAAGCTGGAGGGCAGAAGCCTATCCAATTATTTCTTCGCAGTGATCGGCAAACTGGATGATAAGCTGGATCAGGAGCGTCAGGAAGCTTATGCAGCCAAGGTCAAACTGGATGCTGCCCAGGGGGAAATTCAGAGGATCGAACAAGACATCAGCCGGATCCTGGCTGAGCTTTCTGAAATCGGCAGCGCGGAAGAGGCGTATACCCGGCTCCTGGAGAAAAAGCGGAAGGAGCTGACTGACTCCGGCACGGAGACCGGGGAGCAAATCCTGACCCTGGAAGAGGGGATCGCACTGCTGGAAGCGCAAAAGAAGGAGATCCGGGAAGCCATCTCTGCCGGCCTCAGCGCCCGGGGAACGGCAGAGCAGATTTTGTCTGAGCTGAACAGCGCTGATAACTGGAACACCTGGGACCTGATCGGAGGCGGCGGTATCATTACCCACGTTGCCAAGCACAGCCATCTGGATTCCGCCCAGGATCTGGTTTCCGAGCTTCAGAGTAAACTCAGACGCTTCAAAACCGAGCTTGCCGACATCCAGATCCAATCAGATGTCCAGGTCAATATCGACGGCTTCCTGCGGTTTGCTGACTACTTCTTCGATGGCCTTTTTGCGGACTGGGCGGTAGGCAGCCGGATCAGTCAGTCCTATGATTCCGTATCTTCCACCAGGAGCAAGATCACCCGCACCATCGAGAAACTGGAACAGATGCAAGCTGCCGCTGACAGTGAGCTTGCCAGACTGAAAGCACAGCTCGATGAGCTGATCGTCAAAGCATGATAACAACGGGGGAGGGGATTATGATGGCTGAAACCTATTGCGGCAAAACCTGCGCCGAATGCGCCAAGAAAGAAACCCTGAACTGTCCGGGCTGTAAAGCCGGCCCCGGTAGGCAGTTTGGCGGGGATTGTGAGCTTGCCAGATGCGTCCGGAACAAGAGTCACGAGACCTGCGACACCTGCAGCCTGCGCGTCAACTGCGGCACCCTGCGGGGCCGTGACAGCATACCCGAATACCGCATCCGGCGGATCGAGGCAGAGGAACAGCGGAAAGCCGCCATCGCCGGACGGGCGCCTGTCCTGGGCAAATGGCTGTGGATCCTGTTCTGGCTCATCATTCCCAATGAGATCGCCGGTCTGATGACCCACGAGATGGCGGTGGAAATGGTGCCTGCACTGTACATCCCGGGAATGATTCTGGACGTCACCGTGCTGACTGTCTACGGCGTCATTCTGCTGAAACTGGCGTCAGAGGAAGAGAGATACCGTACGGCGGGTATCTGTTCCCTGATTGCCAACGCTGCCAGCATCCTGATCGCCGTCGTCTCCGGAGGCGGTGAGACACCGACCTGGACGCTGCTGATCTCCCTTCCTGCTTCCGCAGCCAGCTTTTTCGGCGTGTACAATGAGTGCATGGCACATTCCGCTGTCCTGACCGGCGTGGACAATTTGCTGGCTGAAAAGTGGGAAAAGCTGTGGAAGTGGTATATCGGACTGCTCTGCGCCATGATCGGCGGCATTGTGGTCATGCTGATCCTTCCGCTGCTGGGTGTCATCGCGATGCTGGTATCCGTCATCGGCACCGCCGTTGTCGGCATCGTCAAGCTGGTCTACCTTTACAGGACGGCTCAGATTTTCAGAAATTATCCGGCCTGCGCATAGCTTGATTTCGTAACGAATTGAAAATTGCCGCAGTTGGAGCTTTTGATTCTCCAACTGCGGCTTTTTGTTATTCTGCCATATTAAAAGTAATCCGCGCCCCGCCGGGGAATTCTACATACATGACTTCCTCCAAAGGCGTGGGGGATTCAGGCTCCAGATACATCCAGTGGATCGAGTCCCTTGCACCGAAGGTTTTCGCCCGCAGAAGAACCTCTGTCCCATCACCCAGGACGGCTTTCACACCCATCAAATAATAAAACGTATCATTGACCGGTTCCCGGAATTCGATCCGCAGTCCCATGGCTGTCATATCCGCCTGCAGAAGTTCCACTTCGATGGTTTCGTCTTCCTCAGTACGGACTTCCACTTTCCCAAGGGACTCTTCCCCCAGTTCCAATACCTCTGCCTCCGGGATGTTCACCTGAAACTGCCAGCTTCCTTCCGCCAGATAGTTTTTCCTGTCATCGGTGGAAACCAAATTCGTCATGACCAATTCCACGTTTCCGGTCTGGACATCTCCCCGGGTTACGTGGATCAACTGATACCGCAGCAAATAAGTCCCGGCACGGGCAGCCTCGTCCCATTCCAGCATCTTCCAGGTTGTGGACGCACCGCCAATGGGTTCGCCATCCTTCATCAGCCAGGGGCCGTCTTCGAAGGTCAAACTGCCGCCGGATACCGCCGATGTTTCCGGAATTTCGATCCTGATTTTGGCATACGTTGTGCTTCCGTCCGTGATGTAGGAATCCAGCGTTACGGTATATCCATTGATGCTTTTGCTTTGTGCCTGCTCCGCTGCATTTTTATGGATGTATTCAATTTGGCTTTGCGTCATTTCTGAACGACTCTGCTTTGCAAAGAAATCCTGAAACCACGCGGCGCCGCTGCCTGCCGCAAAGACAGACACCGCCAGGGTCACGATGATAGCCGCAGCCATCATCACACGAAATGTGATACGCCGCTTCTTCGGCGCGTTTTCTTCTTTGATCTTACTCATGGTCAGCTCCTTGATCCTTTCTGAGGACAGGGGCGCTGCCTGTTCCAGTTTGATATTGGGATCGCCGTATGCATCCAGCAGATCGGAAATGTTCTTTTTCATATCGCACCCCACCTCGTCAGCGTTTCTTTCAGCTTCGCCCGGCCCCGGCGGAGCTTTGTCTTGATGGTCGATTCCTTCAGAGCCATTTCTTCCGAGATTTCCCGGACGGTCTGGGCATGGTAGTAATGCCGCAGGAAGATCTCCTTATCCGGTTCCGGCAGGTCATTGACTGCCCAGTTCACCAGGAAGCGTTCCTCCGTCTGCGTAAGTTCTGTTTCCGGGCTGTCCCGCCCGGGCAGTTCCAGCAGATCCTCTTCCAGAGGAAGGTCTTTGGCCATGCTGCGGAGTTTACTCTTTGCCTTGTTCCTGGCCACAGCCGCCAGCCAGGCTTTCACCTTGCCGGACTGCAGATCCTTCGCCTGATTCCAGGCCGCCAGAAACACGTCGGAGACAACCTCCTCCGCATCCTCCGGCTGCATGGAAAAACGAAGAAGATTCCATACCACAGCGGACACGTAGGGTATGTAGCGGTCCATCAGGGCTTCCAGCCCCGCCGGATCCCTGGACCGCATTTTTCGGATCATCGTCTGTTCTGTCATGGGAAATGACTCCTTCTGTATTGAAAGCTGCTTTCACTTATCATATCTCAAAAACAGGATAAATGGTTTCACTGTTTGCTTATTTTTTATAATACCTCAAAATCAGGGAGTCGGATGCCTGCTGTATCTTCATTTGACAATTCTTTCTTGCAGTGTTATGATATTTCCAGTTTCAGTGAGGAATTGGCTTCATGATGGACATTCACAATACTGCTTGCGGACGCAGAAGCCATGCCCTTTTCCTCGAATCCGATGTTTATGGCGTAAGCTTCTGCTTACGCCATTTTTTGTTTTGGAGGGATTCCACAATCCCGGATACAGAAAGGAGAATTATGGTTATCGGAATTTTTGGTGAAAGCTGCACCGGCAAGAGCACCCTTGCCCAGAAGATCGCCGCCAGCTTTCCATGCGAAGTTTTTACGGGTAAGGACTACCTGCGCCTTGCCAAGAATGAAAATCTCGCCAAAGTAATGTTTCAAAAGAAACTCACCGCTGCGGTCAACGGTGAGAACATCATCTATGTGATCTCTGAGAAGGAGCATCTGGCGCTGCTGCCGGAAGGCGCACTGCGTATCCTTGTGACGGCGGATCTGGAACTGATCAAATCCCGCTTCACCCGGCGGATGCGCGGCAGCCTGCCCGCACCCGTTGCTGCCATGCTGGAGAAGAAACACGGCTGCTTCGATACCCAGCCCCATGATCTCCATGTGGTGTCCGCAGAAACGGATCTGGATGCCATTCTTGAAAAGATCCACAGACAATTCGACAGATAATCGAGGTTCATATGGCAATACAAGGAATCAAACAGCCTGCTGTGATTCAGATCGATGAAACCCTGCGGCTTCGGAAATATCATGGCTTGTACCACTTCGCCCTGAAATGGTATCAGAACGAGGATACCGTCTATTTGGTGGATGGCAAACGCGATCTGTATACCATGGAACGGCTCCAGGGTATGTATGAATATCTGAACAATGCCGGAGAGCTGTACTTCATCGAAATTTTGGAGAACGGTACGTATCAGCCGATCGGAGACGTGACCTTCTGGCAGGAGGATCTGCCCATCGTCATCGGTGATCCCCGTTACCGGGGCAGGGGAATCGGCAGAAAGATCATTTCCGCGATGATCCGGCGGGGCAGGGAACTGGGCTTCGGCCATCTGCTGGTGAATGAGATCTACAATTGGAACGAGGGCTCCAGACGGTGCTTTGAAAGCATGGGCTTCCGGGCTTATGAAAAGACCGTGAAAGGCGCCCGGTATCGGCTGACGCTTTGACACCGTTGCCAGCCGATACATGATAGCATTCAATGTCAGGCATTTTATGGCCGCCTCTGCTATACTGATTCTCGACAGGAGGGATCAACATGGACTGGATCACCGGCATACAAAAAGCCATCAATTACATCGAAGATCATATGACTGAGGAACTGGACTATGAGCAGATCGCCCGGGAGAGCTTTTCTTCCACCTTCCATTTCCAGCGTGTATTCAGCATCCTCTGCGGCCACACCCTCGGTGAGTACATCCGCAGCCGCCGCCTGACGCTGGCGGGGACGGAGCTGGCAAATACCCGTGCAAAGGTCATTGATGTGGCTTACAAGTATGGCTATGACAACCCGGAAAGCTTTGCCAAGGCGTTCCAGAAGTTCCACGGTATCACACCGTCGCAGGCGCGCAGCAGCGGCGTGATGCTCAAATCCTTTTCCCGCCTGTCCATCAAAGTATCTTTGGAAGGTGGTAATATTATGAATTACAGAATTGAAGAAAAACCTGCGATGCAGCTGACGGGCTATAAGCGGCGCTTTGCCGGTTCTCCCAACGACAAGAAAGACCAGGACCATTACTTTGCCTGTGAGAACCGCGTGCTGCAGTACATTCTGGAGGGTATGTCCAGAGAGCACGAAACGACCTATCAGGTGCTGACCAACTTCACCCCGGAGGGTTATGACTTCTACTTTGCCTATCAGCTTCCCGGCTGGATTCTCACGGATTTCGACCAGGAGCTTGGTGAGGTGGCAAAGAGCTATGAGCATCTGCAGATTCCTGCCGGCCAGTATTTGGTATGCGAAACCGAACGTTGCGAGTATCCTACAACCCTCCAGGATGAGCTTCGGCGAAAGGCTGTCAGCGAATGGCTTCCCACATCCGGCTACGAGCTGCGGGACGCCCCGGAGATCGGCGTGATCCACTGGTATTGGGAGGAGGGCAACGACAAGCTCAACAACTCCCGCTACTGCGAGCTTTGGCTCCCCATCGCAAAAAAGTAAGGATATAGAAAAGCCCCGGAAATCGTGCCGATTTCCGGGGCATGTGCATTGCTGCGGGCAGCGGCTTTTGAAGGTTTTGTAAAGAATCAGAAAAAGCGTTGACAAGATAACTCTACTCTGGTAGAGTATATATAGACTCTACCGCAGTAGAGTAAAGGAGGTGCAATAATGGAAACACCCAAGGTACATGAGAGCGAATATCGCTTATGCCTGATCCTGTGGGAGCACGAGCCGGTGAAAAGTAAGGATCTGGTTCGCCTCTGCCAGGAGCAGATGGGCTGGAAGCCCACCACCACCTACACCATCATCAAGCGCCTGGCCCAGCGGGGCGTACTGAAAAATGAGAACACAGTGGTCACGAGTTTAGTCTCCAAGGATCAGGTCCAGGCAGCGGAGATCGACGAATTCGTGGAAAAGAAGTTCGAGGGCAGCCTGCCTGCCTTCATTGCCGCCTTTACGAAGCATCAGAAGATCTCCAAGGACGAGATCGATGCCGTTCAGGCCATGATCGACCGCTACAGAAGGAGGGAGGACAATGACTGAGCTCTTTCTGAAGATCGTCAATATGAGTATTGCCGCCACCTGGCTGGTCCTCGCTGTGCTGCTCCTGCGGCTGTGCCTGAAAAAGGCCCCCAGATGGGTCCATGTACTGCTGTGGGGCATCGTGGCGGTGCGGCTGCTGTGCCCTTTCTCAATCGAGAGCGCCCTGAGTCTGATCCCCAGCACAGAAGTGATCAGCCCGGATATCATGATGGACCGGACGCCGCAGATCACCACGGGTATTCCCGCCATCAACAGCATGGTCAATCCCATCATTTCTGAATCCTTTGCTCCTGCACCCATGGCAAGCGCCAATCCCCTGCAGATCTGGATCCCGGTCATTGCCGGGGTATGGATCATGGGCATGGCGCTCATGTCCATCTATACCGCCGTCAGCTGCCTATACCTGCATCACAGGGTCCGCACGGCTACGAAGCTGTACGGCAGAATCTTCCAGAGCGCCCATATTCCCTCGCCCTTTGTTCTGGGCATTTTCAGACCCCGGATCTACCTGCCCTATGGCATGAACGAAAGGGATATGTCCCATGTCATCGCACACGAGCAGACCCATATCCGCAGGAAAGACCACTGGTGGAAGCCCCTGGGGTTTCTGCTGCTGACGGTCCACTGGTTCAATCCACTTATGTGGGTGGCTTATATCCTGCTGTGCCGGGATATTGAGCTTGCCTGTGACGAGAAGGTCATCCGGGAGCTGGGGCACGACCAGCGGGCGGATTATTCCCAGGCGCTGCTCTCTTGCAGCGTCAGCCGCCGCATGATCGCCGCCTGTCCCCTGGCGTTTGGGGAAGTGGGCGTGAAGGAGCGGGTGAAGAATGTGCTCAGCTACAGGAAGCCCGCCTTCTGGGTCATCGTCCTGGCGGTGGTGATCTGCATTGCTGTGGCGGTATGCTTTCTGACGGATCCCGCAGCCAGCCGTGATTTTCCCATGGAGGGCAGCAATGTGGCAGACCTGGATCCCCGGCTCATTGTGGACACCATTGCGGAAATGGAAGGGCTCGATGACGGTTTCCAGCTCTACGTCAACGGGGATAATTTCGATCTGCATCTGAAAGAAGACTTCGAATTGGAGAATTCCGGTGCCATCCGGTTCTTCTATTACGACCACCAGCAGGAATACAGCGCCCAGCTTCGCCTGTTCCTGGAGGAGGAGCAGTTCTATGTGACGGAACCCACCGCATGGACGAAGCAGGACCGGATCTTCCTGTTCTATCACTACCTCCAGGCGCTCCAATTTTTGCCCCAGGATGCCATCCGGGATATGTGCCCCGATGCGGACGGGTACATCGTCACGCAGTTGGACGAGGGAAGCCCTGACGACTATGAGCGTCTGATCACCTATTCCGATAATGGCGCCGGGGAGATCTACGGCTGGCTCATTCATCTGGAATTGCAGCCCCTTCACGATGTGGCAGGCGGCGGTCAGCGTGGAACAGGGGAGGAAGTCATCCACCTGTTTTACGGTGATGGCAATGTGGAAGTGGATTATGGGATGATGGAGTGGTTCGATTATGTCATGGAGGATGAATACGATTTTTCCATGGATCTGGAGATGGACCATCCGGCATATGGCGGCGTGACATTCCGATGTAATGGTGTTGAGATCACGGCGGAGGATGACCATGGCGAAACCGTCCTGATCACGGGTATGCCCATCTGGAACGCTTTCTTCACCGACCTGACCGGGGACAGCTACCCGGAGATCTGTGCCACCGTCAGCTTTGGCTCCGGGCTGATCGACACCCATGTGGTGGTTTACGACTACGTTAACGGTCGGGAATACACCCTTTGGGACCGGGGAAGCTATGATTATAGTCTCAGACTGGAAGATGAAACGCTTCTGTGTGACCAATTCACTTTTCCCAACAGCTGGCCTTTGAATCAGGATAGTCTGGTGGCCACCGGCAAGCTGATCCTGGCGGATGCCGGTGGCGGTGACGGCAAGCAGCTGACCATGGATTTCGGGGCGTTCAAGCCCGTCATCGTCAGCATCGAGGATCGGACAGTGACGGAGCAGCTTCCCACTGACGATGCTGTGGAGGTCTTCTATGAGGATGCGGAATATGAATATTCCTTCGCAAGCATCCGCAGCCACCTTGTGACGGTCACCTACAATAACGGCACTTCTGAGGACATCAAGACTGCGCTGGAAGCAGGACGGGCTGCCATTCAGGATCTGGATACTTTCGGAATCCATTACTATGTGGAGCCAAAGCAGACCGCCATGCAGCCCACGCAGACGAATCTCAGAGGGTTATACGCCGGGTACTTATTCACCTCCATCAATGGTGCGACCTACCGCTATTCACTGACCGACCCGAAGCCTGCCAATGTGACTGCTGACAGGCTCCTGGACACCTTCACAGAGGAGACCCACATCGAGGGAATCGTCTGGGAGGTCTACTCCCTGAGAGAATACCCGGACAAGACGAAGCTGCTGCTGATTTCCGGCTCAAATTCTTCCTGGCTGTGCGAATACGCACCGTCCGGACAGGCGGAGGAGGGAGCGCTCCAGGCTGCCCGGGAGGCAGGGTATGTCATTGTGGAGGACGGCAGACTGACCGGCGGTGAGGACACATGGCAGGCTTTCTATGAGTCCTCTCAAAAGGGTGATCCCGGATTCGTATATGTGGCACACTACCATACACTGGATCCGGAGAGGACGGCTCCGTCAACCTACGAAGCCTACCGGCAGGATTATCCGGCACTGTATGTCCACGAGTTGTCCTTTGACGGAGAACAATTCGTCCTGCGGACGGAGGATGATGTAAGAACCTACGAGTACCTGATGAAATACTCCGTTTCCGGCACCCCGTTGGTGACATCGGCTGAACACAAGAATATCAGCCGTTACGTGCTGACCCATGACAATACCCACACCTGGGAGCAGCTGTGGCGCAGTCTGGCCAGCTCCGTGACAGGCGCTGCCATCGATCATTATACCGTCTGTACAGAAGATAATTGATATTTAGCGGCGAACCGAAGTTCTCCGCTTTCCCTTATGAATTCTTTATTAAGATTTCTGCATTTGCGTTGACAAGATATTCTACATGTTGTAGTATATAAGTGTACTACAATCTGTAGAACGGAGGCAACCACAATGTCTGACTACAAAATGGGCACAGCGGAAGCAAAATTTGCGGACCTGATCTGGGAAAATGAGCCACTGACCTCCGGACAGCTTTCCAAGCTGGGGGAGGGGGCCCTGCACTGGAAAAAGACTACCTGCTTCACGGTACTCAAGCGCCTGTGTGACCGCGGGATCTTTCAGAACCAGGGCGGCACCGTCACATCCCTGATTTCCCGGAGGGAATTCTACGCACGCAACAGCGAAGTGTATGTGGAGGAGACCTTTGGCGGCTCCCTGCCGGCGTTCCTGGCGGCCTTTGGCGCCAGGAAGAAACTCAGCGACAGGGAAGTGGATGAACTGCAGAAGCTGATCGAGCAGATGCGGGGGTGAGATCATGAACCAGCTTATCCAAATCTTCCTGAAAGTTCTGGACATGAGCGTTGTCGCCAGCATTGTGATTCTGGTTGTACTGGCTGCCCGATTGCTCCTTCGAAAAGCACCGAAGATTTTTTCCTACGTCCTGTGGGCGGTGGTTCTGCTGCGGCTGCTGCTCCCTGTGACCATCCCCAGTCCCGTCAGTGCCATTCCGGCAGTGTCACCCGTCGGCCATTCGCAGATCAACGATGTTCTGCCGGATTTTGAATTTGAAACGCCATCGGACCGGATTCAGAACCAGCAGGCGTTGGAACAGATGGAGCAAAGCAACGGTGTTGTCGTCACGGTATCACGTTCTGCTGAACCAACGGCCTACCTGACCATCCTTTGGCTCGCCGGAATGGGCATCATACTGTTGGGCAGTATCATTTCGTATCTGAAGATCCGCAGGCGGCTTAAGGTGGTTATTCCGCTTCGTGAGAATATTCTGATTGCGGATGACATCCAATCCCCATTTGTAGTGGGCTTTGTCCGTCCGAAGATTTATCTGCCTTCCAATCTCAGCGAAAAGGAACGCGCTTATATCATCCTCCACGAGCAGTACCACATCCGGCGTTTTGACCATATCGTCAAGCTCCTGGCTTTTCTGGCTCTGTGCCTGCATTGGTTCAATCCGCTGGTCTGGCTGGCTTTCAGCCTTGCATCGAAGGATATGGAGATGAGCTGCGACGAGGCAGTGGTGCGCAAAATGGGATCTGGCATCCGTGCCGATTACGCTGCATCCCTGTTGACCCTGGCCACCGGACGGCGCATCATCGCAGGAACGCCCCTTGCTTTCGGGGAAGGGGATCCCAGTGGGCGCATCCGTAACTTATCGAAGTGGAAAAAGCCTGCCATCTGGGTAATGGTCATTGCAGTTGTCCTGTGTGCTGTGCTGACAGTCTGCCTGCTGACGGATCCCACTGACGAGGATGCAAATAATGGAATGATCTGGTACAGCGGTACCATTGTGGACAGCGGCATGGGCGATGCCATTCAAGCAGATGCGGAAGAAAGAGCCTACATAACGCTCCAATGCGGCGATGAAAACCTGACAATCTGGTTTTCGGAGGGAACCGAGGCTTTGGAAGGTGTGATCGGTGAATACTGGGTCGTCCGCAGCATGATTGACCCAGATACCGGATTACATACGATGATGAGTATGTACGCACCCCAGCCGAAGCACCTGACATCCCTGAAAGAGGCCATTCATCAGGGGATCCTCGACCACAATGACTCCCGCAGTCATGAAGGTCTCTGCCAAACAGCCAGCTTCAAAGAGCTTGCCAGGGACGGGAACAGAAATACGGTAACGGTCTATGGCCTTGCATATCACTGCGTATACGCCCTTGAGAACGGTATTCTTCGCGAAGAGTCCGGCAGTCACATTCCTGTTGCGCTGACCTTTTATATCACTGATTCCGGTGAATATGTTCTGACCGAATATTGGCAGCCCCGGGACGGCGCTTACTATGCCGATGATATCCGGGCAAAATTTCCCCTGCTGGTCTGGCCGGATACCCAGGCCCATATCGACAATCAGATCAAAGAATGTTATGCCCAGGCTGCGGCATACTTCGGCGTCAAAACCATCAGCAGTTCCGCCATGGCCAATGGCTTTGAGATCAAGCTTTATGCCGATCAGGATACCTACACCACTGACGATGAGATCAAAATCTGGGCCACGCTGGAATATCAGGGGGCGGGTGATACGATCACCATCTGGCACGGAGATCCTTATCTCACGTTTTCCCTTTCAGACGGCGGCGATTTTAACTCCGGTGGCCTGGTGCATGATATTCTTACCAGCACCACACTGCAAAAGGGCGAGGTGTACCGATTTGAGTATGCCAAGTCCGGCGGATACAGTGTGAACGATTCTGACGCAGATTTCTGGGAAAGCTTTTATCAGGATCCGCAGCTTCATCTGCCTGCCGGAACCTACACAGTCTCGGTGAATGGTCTTTTCTATCTGTCCCCGGATCAGCTTCCTGAAGAAAAAGGACCTTCCTGCCAGCTGCAAATCACCATTACAGAATAATCCGGTTCAGCCCCCACTGCTTCAAATGCAGTGGGGGCAATTTTGTGATGATGCAATTGTGATGCAGATATGATATACTTTGGTAGTAATCATGGAGGTGTTTGCGATGATCCGAATTCTTGCGGTGGATGACGAGAAGCCCATCGCCGAATTACTGCGGCTGACCCTGGGACGGGCGGGCTATCAATGCGTCTGCGCCTGTGACGGTTTTGAGGCCGCGAATATAATTGAAAGGGAGACCTTTGACCTGATCCTGCTGGACATTATGCTGCCCGGTATCGACGGATTTGAACTGATGGACTATATCCGGTCTACGGAAATCCCCGTGATTTTCCTGACTGCCAAGAATGCGGTTGCCGACCGGGTGAAGGGACTGCGGATGGGGGCGGAGGACTATATTATCAAGCCCTTTGATGTGCTCGAATTGCTTGCCCGTGTTGATGGCGTGCTGCGGCGGCACGGCAAGCTGCAGACGACGCTGCGGATTGGCGATTTGCAGATCAATACCCTGTCCATGCAGGTAAACCGGGGCGGCGGCGAGATCCCCTTGACCCGAAAAGAATATGAACTGCTGCTGCTCTTCGCCCGGAATCCCGGCGTGGTACTGAGCAAGGCGACCATCTACGAACGGGTCTGGGGCGGCGAATATCCGGAGCAGACCCGCACCGTGGAGCTGCACATCCAGCGGATGAAGAAAAAACTCGGCTGGGAAGAACAGCTCCGGCCCGTCTACGGACTGGGCTACCGACTGGAGGGAGGCGTATGAGCTATCGGCTGAAGCTGGCAGTGACCATCTCGCTGCTGATCGCCATTGCCTTCGGCATCGGCGGAACGCTGATGATCACCACTTCCTTTCAGGCGTCACTGGACAAGGAAACTCAGGCGGCGCTGGATTCCTTCGAATCCGTGCAGAATACCCTGTACCTGCTGAACTCTTTGGGCGATCAGACGGATTACGAAAGCCTGACCAACGCCCTGCAGCAGATGGAAAGCCAGCACATGGGCGGCTGGCAGGCCCTTTCCCTGAAAGCGGTGGGGGAATCCCTGTACCGCAGCGGAACCATGTCTGATAAAGCACTGGATATGCCCGTTCCGGCAGCGGATCAGTGCACCTATACCTCTGTCACGGACAGTTACGGTCACGGTCTGGTGGTTATGAGCATGATTCAGGCTGGGGATGCAGCGCTGGAGCTGATGGGCCGGTTTGACCTTTCGGATGTGTATGAGCTGCGCCAGACCCAGCAGCGGCAGTATCTGATGGTATACGCAGCGGTGGTGCTCTTCGGCGTACTGGCGTCGGCTGTGCTGGCTGTCATGCTGACGCGCCCCCTGCGGCATCTGACGGCCACCGTGCGGAAGATCTCCGGCGGCGATCTGTCCCGCCGGTCGAAGCTGACCACCCATGACGAATTCGGCCAGCTTTCCCGGGATTTTGACGTGATGGCAGACAAGCTACAGGAAAATATCAGCCGTCTGGAATCGGAAATGCAGCGGCAGGAAAACTTCATGGGTGCCTTCGCCCACGAGCTGAAAACACCCATGACGTCCATCATCGGCTTTGCTGACCTTTTGCGCCAGGACAGCCTGGATGAGAGCACCCGGATGATGGCGGCGGAATACATCTTCTCCGAGGGACGGCGGCTGGAACGACTGTCCTTTAAGCTGCTGGATCTGCTTCTGCTGCAAAAGGACGGCATGAAGCCAAAAACTGTTTGGCTGGGCAGCTTCGTATCCGAAGTGGAGCGGGCAATGGCTCCTGTGATGGAGAAAAAGCATATCCGGCTGCTCTGTAAGGCGCAGCAAACAAAAGTTGCCTTCGAACCGGATCTGGTGAAATCTCTGCTGTACAACCTGGTGGACAATGCCGCCAAGGCCATGGACCATGGCGGTACGATTACCGTGCAGGCGGCATCCATTCCCGGCGGCTGTGAGTTCCGGGTGATGGATCAGGGGCGTGGAATGGAGCGTGCGGAACTGGCCAAAATTACGGAAGCCTTTTACCGGGTGGATAAAGCCCGTTCCCGCAGCCAGGGCGGCGCGGGTCTGGGACTGTCCCTGTGCCGCCAGATCGCCGAGCTCCACAACGGCCACATCGGCTTTGAAAGCGAGCCGGGCAGGGGTACCACCGTCACGGTGACACTGTACGCAAAGGCGGTGAAGCGTGATGGGTAAAGGCAAAAACATCCTGCTGCTGCTTCTGGCGGCAGTCGTCATCACTGCCTGTGCCGCCCTGCCGGGGCTGGTCGCAGTCTGCCAGGACGGTGCTGCCATTGGGCAGACGCACTATGAGACCGTGTCAAACATTCAATTGCACATCCGAGGGGAGGAAGCGGCCTCCCCCTTGAAGGAGCTGGCCAGGATCAGCCTGATGGATGGCGGTCTGGAAATATCCGATACCATGGCATCCATGACGGCGGAAGAAGCGGAAGCACGGTTCTATGACATTTTGCAGACGTATATCGATGCCGGACTGGTGGCGTCCTTTGACGCCGTCGTGTATGAAAGCCGCTGCATGCTGGCCACCGTTTCCTCTGATGCATCTGTGAACGGAGTGTTCTGGATGGCGACCCTGATCAGCGGAGACGATCAGAATTTCGCCCAGTTTGACGCTGCCATCGATGACGAAACCGGGCATCTTCTGGCGGTCAGCTACACCGGTGACCGGGCGTTTTCGGCAGCGGAGCGGGAAAAGATACGCGAAGTCTTTACGGATCTGTATTTTTGCAGTCTGGGTCTTGCTGCCTACGCCCCTTTTGTGACAGCTGATCTGGATGGCGCATATGTTGGTGAAAATACTATCGCTGTACGCTACCGCTTCGGGGACGCCGTCTATGGGGAGCTCAATGTGGATTTCTACGTGGACGAATATGGCTTTTACACACAATTCCCGGACATGGGGGTGAACGCGGGATGAGAAGGCTGAAAAACGCGCTGATCCTTCTTCTGACCCTGGCTCTGCTTGGATTTGGGGCATCGCTCCCGCAGATCGCAGCGTCCGTAATGGATCTGGAAACCGCCAGTCAGTCCGGCAGCCAGGATATGGCCTCCATCGCCCTGGAAATGGGCGAGGAAAAGCCGAGCCTTTCCACCGCAGGTAAAATTGAACTGCTGCGCAGGGGGCAGATGATCAGCATCACCGAGCGGGAAGCCGCCATGACGACAGCTGACGTCAACGCGGCAGTGGAAACGGCGATGGCAGAATACATCGAAGCCGGGATCTTCGACTGGTTTGATTACACCGCCTGGATTGCTCTGCCCAAGCTCTGCATTGATCCGGGTGCCCCGGATCATTACGGTATCTTCTGGACGGTGACCGTTGTCAACGATAACGATCCCTACCAGAATCTTGTGGTGGATGTGGACGATGAGACCGGGAAAATATTCTCCATCCGCTATGACCGCTACTGCGAATTCTCCCTGGATGGCGTCTGGACCCGGAACGCCGCCACCATGGACGCTTTTGTCCATATCTATCTGAGACAGCTGGGCATTCTGGACGAGCAGGAGAATGTGGAGCCAAACATCGATTACGGGGAGCTGGATGAGGAAGTGCTCTACGGCGGCCTGTTCTTCGAGAACGCGGAATACGGCAGGACGGCCATCGAATTCTATGTCACCGGTTCCGGCTCCTTCTGGGTCTCTTTCCCGGAATGATGCAGTTTTGATGCACCACTGAGGCGAAACATGATGCACCCTTTCGTTATACTGTCAGCAAGACAGATACGAAAGGGTGTTTTTTATGTGCCAGTCCAATCATCTTGAGATTTCCCGCCGCGCCCTGCGGCGCAATGCGGCCGCGGTGTGTAAGGCAGTGGGGGTACCGGTGATCGGCGTTGTCAAATGCGATGGCTACGGCGTCACCATCGCAGAGGCGGCTGCGGCCTGGGCGGATGCCGGGGTAACCATGTTCGCCGTGTCCCGGCCGGAGGAGGCCCTGACGCTGCGGAAATTCGGTTTTCAGGAGGATATTCTGCTGATGAGTCCCGTGGCAGACGAAGAGACTTTGAAGAGAATGATCGATGCCAATGTGATCCTGACGGTGACCGGGGTTGAAAATGCATTGTTTTACAGTGATTCTACGGGCAAGTATCCAATCCGGGTCCATGTGGCGGTGGATACGGGTATGGGGCGATTCGGTATCCGGTGGACGGATACCGCGCAGCTGGAGTGGCTGTACGCGCTGGCGGGGTTCTCCTTCGAGGGAATCTTCTCCCATTTCTCCTGTTCCTTTGAGGAGGAATATCAGCACACCGAAATTCAGCTTCGGCGTTTTCTCAGCGCAGTAAACGCCCTTGAGGCAGCAGGGTACAATGTAGGCATCCGGCACATTGCCAACAGCAACGCTGCCCTGCGGTTTACGGAAACCCGGCTGGATGCGGTGCGCATCGGCTCTGCCCTGGTGGGACGGCTGCTTGCGCCGTCCCCGGTGATGCTGGAATCGGTACACGTGTGCAAGGCACGGGTCGCGGACCTGAAGTACCTGCAGCCGGGAGATACAACAGGCTACGGAAGCTATTGTGTCCTGAAGCACAGTGCAAAAGCGGCAGTGGTTGCCCTGGGGCGGGAGGACGGCTTCGGGACGACCACGCTGCCGGACAAACTTCGTCTGCGGGATCTGGCGGCGTATCTTCTGCGTGTGCTGAGAATGTGGCGCAGCCCTCCCTGCGTGGACTTCCACGGTCACAAGCTGCCGGTTTTGGGACGGATCGGTAATCAGTATACGCTGTTTGATGCAACAGGCGTGGAGATCCATCCCGGCGACTGGGTGGAGTGGAGCGGCAATCTGCTGCTGACTTCCTGCGAAAGGCGTTTTATTTAACGGGAAACCCCGCTGCAAATCAATTGCAGCGGGGCATTTGTTTTGGTAAGCGGTTTACGGCATTCTTATTTCAGGGGAATTTCAAAGCCAAACTCCACGCCGTCCCGGCCATCCTCCATGACGGTGTTGCGAACCGTACAGCTGCCGCCGTGGAGGGCAATGATGGATTTCACCAGCGCCAGTCCCAGACCGGTGCCCGGTGTGTGTCTGGAGGAATCAGCCCGATAAAAGCTGTCCCAGACCTTGTGGAGGGCTTCATCAGAAAGATGGGGCGCTGTATTCGTCATGCGCAAGCAGACAGTTCCCCTGGTCAGGAAAATCTGGATGCGGATGGTGCCGCCCTCCGTGGTATATTTCAGGGCGTTGGACAGCAGATTGGTAATGACCTGTCCCATGCGGCTCTCATCGGCTGTCATCACGAAATCCTGGGCAAGACCATAGGAAAGCGTCAGTTTCCGCTCCGCCATCAGGGGTTCCAGTTTTTCTGCGATGGCGTTTGTCAGCTCCAGCAGGGAGAAGGGTTCGGTCGCAAGCCGTACCCTGCCGGCTTCCAGCCGGGAAAGCTCCAGCATTTGCAGGACCATGGCGTCCATCCGCTCGGTTTCCTCCAGAATGGTGGCAAGATACTGCGCCCGGTTTTCGGGAGAAATATCCTCCTGCAGGCACTCGGTATAGCTGTGGATGATGGCCAGAGGTGTTTTCAGTTCATGGGTGATGTTGGAGATCAGTGCTTTGCGGTTTTCCTCGGCGTCATGGGCGTACTCCAGGGCGGTGCGGAGCCGGGTGATTTCCGTTTTATTCTCGGCCAGGGTCTGATGGGTTCCCACGAAGTATTCTTCGATGGCCGCAGGCTCTGCCCAGCCGGAGGACGCCTTGACCAGATACCCTTGCTGTGCAGCTCCGGCCATCTCCATCAGGGGCGCGGTCAGATTCCGGCGGATCCGGCGCAGGATCCGCCACAGGATCAAGGCAACCACTGCAAAGGATATGATATAGGTCCAAACCAGCCGCAAAACCGCGTATTGCAGTGGCGCGCACCGGATGGCCACGGCGGTGCGGTATTGCCCCAGATCGTCTGTATGGGTTCTGGAATAGAATACAATGGTTTCCAGCAGACTGTGTTTTTCGTAGGAGAAGGGGTTTTCACTGCGCAGAGCGGTATCCAGATAGTCCGCCAGGGTGTCGAAGGTTTCGCCCTTTACCGTGACAGGTCGGGTCGTGCAATTGTATCCGCCGGGCTCGAAGGCGTAGATGGTGACCAGCTCCTGATCCTCCGGGACTTCTGCGGTGAGCATGGTTTCCCATTCCAGCTTTCCCCGGGTATCCAGGGCGGCAAGCTGCTCCAGATCCGTGACTTGTCCCTGATAATTGATGTAATCTCCGTTCTCGATCAGAGTGGGATGAAATTCACTTTCCTCAAACCATCCTGTGAGCCGCAGGAGGGGATACAGCATCCCCATGCCCACATCACCGATGGCGTGATTGGATAGGATATGTTCAAAACGTTCCGCACCCCCGGGGATCTCGTCCAGCGCGATGTAGCTTACCCCTGTTGGAGCAACAATTTGCTGTGACCAGTGTTCGGCGGTGGTGTAGTCAAAGGTCAGATAATGGCCGGTGCGGATGATCTCATCGCCGTTTTCGTCATAATGGATGATGGCAGGCTCAAAGCCGTAATAGAGATCCCATTTGCCCCACATCCAGTCATCGGAACTGATGTAGTTACCAAAGGTTTGACCTTCCGCAAAGGGAAGCAGCGTCTCAAGATTGATCCAGATGTAGGGTCTGCCCAGATGGTCGATCATATTCTGTTCTGCCACTCCATGCCAGCTTTTGTCGCTGCGGTAGATCCAATTTCCATTATTGATGTAGAACTGCAGCTTCTGCTTCACCTGGATGCGCATATCCGAAGCGACGCACCAGGTCAGGATCACCATGCACGCCAGCCACAGCGCCAGCGTCAGGCTCACGACCCGCCATGTAAGCGCACGCCCCGTCCGGGGCTTTCTCTTTTTCTCTTTCACAGCGTTCACACCTCCAGTTTGTAGCCGGTCTTGTATACCGTCTTGATCATGGCTGCGCAGGCGCCCAGCTTGTCCCGGAGGCGCCGGATGTGTGTGTCCACCGCCCGGGCCTCGCCCTCGTAATCATAACCCCAGCACTTCACCAGAAGCTGTTCCCGGGAAAGCACCATGTTCCGGTTTCGCATCAGGCAAAGAAGCAGGGAGTACTCCTTCGGCGTCAGGGCGACGGCATTTCCATCCACAAACACAGCCTGGGAAGAGAGCACCATACGCAGCGCTCCAGCGGTAAGCTGATCCCCGGTCAGGACATTGCCACGGCTCCGGTTCACCAGTGCAGAGATCTTTGCGTACAAAACTGCCAGGGAAAAGGGCTTCGTAACATAGTCGTCTGCGCCCAACTCATATCCCAGAAGTTTATCGTCCTCGTCGGACAGCGCCGTGAGGAAAATGATGGGCACATCCGAAAATTTCCGAAGCGCGCGGCAAACGACACGTCCGTCTGTTTTCGGCATCATGATGTCCAGCAGGACGCCGTCATAGGTGCCGCGCTCAGCCAGTTCCAGGGCTTCCGCGCCGTCTTTCGCGGGGAAGGGGAGATCTCCCTTGCTTCTGAAATAATCGCAGAGAACAGCAAGCAGCCTGGGTTCATCCTCCGCGATCAGGATCTTCATATTCATGGCCCATGCCTCCTTTCTGTCTTTATGGTAGGCTGGATGTGTGTAAATTTTGTGTCAGTGATCAGAGAAATTATAGCCCGTTCCGTGCTGCAATGCAAGAGGATCTATACAGCCAGCTAAGGGCAGAAACCCAAGGCTTCGCGCCGCCGGTGATTCGACACCGGCGGCGCATATTGTTTGATGATGGCTGAAAGAAGGTGGATTCGTGTGCATAGGATTGTATGACTTGTTTGAAAGGAGATGTTCGGATGGAAAAAACTTCTGCACCCGGGAACGCTGTTCGCAACGTATTCAAAAATGGAAGGTATCCCACAAAGGATGAGTACACCCAGCTATGGATCCGTCTCATCAATCACCTGGAACGTCTGAAAGCAAATCCATGAAGGTAGCGATCTACTGCCGGCTTTCTGATGAAGACCGGGATAAGCTGCATGAAAATGACGACAGCGCCAGTATCCAGAATCAGAAGGCCATGCTGGCGGAATATGCCTCCGATAACGGCTGGACGATATACGATATTTACAGTGACGACGACTATGCCGGTTCCGACCGGTGCCGGCCGGCGTTCAACCGTCTGATCCAGGACGCCCGGGCCGGATTATTTGATATTGTATTGTGTAAGACCCAGTCCCGGTTTACCCGGGAGCTGGAGTTGGTGGAGACCTATATCCATGACCTGTTTCCGCGGCTCGGCATCCGATTTGTCAGCATTGTTGACAATGCCGATACGGATAACACCGGCAATAAAAAATCCAGGCAGATCACCGGCCTGGTCAATGAGTGGTTTTTGGAAGACCTGTCGGATAATATCAAGTCCGTCCTGACCAGCCGCCGGAAGAAGGGGCTGCACATCGGTTCCTTCGCGCCCTATGGATACATGAAGGATCCGGATCAAAAGGGGCATCTGCTGATTGATCCGGAGGCAGCTTCCGTTGTCCGGACGATCTTCACACTGTACGCAGAAGGTCACGGAAAGCAGGCAATTGCCAGAATTCTGAACCAGAAGGGGATCCCAACCCCCACAGAGTATAAGCGGCTCCACGGCATGGTACGCAACCGGAATACACCCGTCAGGACTCTCTGGGGGTACACGACAATCAGCCAGACGCTGACCAACGAAGTATACATCGGTAATATGGTCCAGGGGAAAGCCGCTGTTGCTTCCTATAAATCCCGGCAGAAAATACATCTGCCCCGGGATCAGTGGATCACAGTCCCGGGAACCCATATGCCGATCATCGACCGGCAGCTGTGGGACAACGTTCAGTCTCTCATCCGCAAAAAGGCTGCGACTACCGGCACCGGACAGCCCGGTATTTTCTCCGGTAAAATACGATGCATGCACTGCGGATACCGCATGTGTTCCACCAAGAACGGTCAGAAGCGCGGATACAAATGCAAAACCCACAGCGTATCGGCCGACGCCTGCATCGGTGCATCCATTTCTCTGCCGAAGCTGGAACGCATCGTTGCCGCCGAACTGCAGGCGCTTTCAGAAGCGCTGCTGGACCAGGAGGCACTGGAAAATGGCATTGATCTTTACCCGGATCTCAGAGCCACACGTGCCCGGCTGGAGTCAGAGATCGCCCTTTATCGCCGCAGATCCAAGGATCTTACCGCTGGTCTGCGGGGACTGTACATGGACAAGATCAAGAAAATCATCACAGAATCTGAATTTCAGAACCTATCTGCCGCGTTCCGTGCCGATCAGGAAAAGATGTCCCGGCAGATCATCCAATGCCGGGAGAAAATCGCCCGGATCGACATCACATTGGGTGGGATGATCGACCGAAAATTACTTGTCCGGCGGTACGCAGGAACCCGGCACCTGACGAAAGAAATGACTGATATTCTGATCGATCATATCCTGGTTGGAAAACGGGATCCCGTATCAAAGACCACACCGGTGGAGATTCATTGGCAATTCTAGCATTGGGCAGGAGGGAATATATGAAAGCAGCGATCTATTGCCGTCTTTCGGAAGAAGATCGGAACAAGCTTCATGAATATGACGACAGCAACAGTATCCAAAATCAAAAATCCATGTTAATCCAGTATGCCTTGGGACAGGGATGGTCAATTTTTGATATATACAGCGATGATGACTACGCAGGCTCCGACCGCAGCAGACCCCAGTTCAAGCGTCTCATTGCAGATGCCAAGGCCAGGAAGTTCGACATCATCCTCTGCAAGACCCAGTCCCGCTTCACCCGTGAGCTGGAGCTGGTTGAGAAGTATATCCACGGCCTGTTCCCGATTTGGGGCATCCGTTTTGTCAGCATCGTCGATCATGCAGATACCGACAACAAAGGCAACAAGAAATCCCGTCAGATCTACGGACTGGTCAACGAATGGTACCTGGAAGATATGTCCGAGAACATTCGAAGCGTCCTGACCAGCCGGCGTGAACATGGGTTTCACATCGGCGCCTTTGCGCCTTATGGGTACAAAAAGGATCCCGAACTGCGTGGGCATCTGATCATTGACGAGGAGGCCGCGGCAGTGGTGAAGGAGATCTTTACCTTATTCGCTTCCGGATACGGAAAAACCTATATCGCCCGGATGCTGAATGACCGCGGAGAGCCCAATCCCACGGAATACAAACGCCTGCATGGCTTCCGATACAAGACAGCCACGCGTCACCTGAATACCCTTTGGAAGTATTCTGCCATTGCAAATATCCTGACGAACGAAGTATATATCGGAAATCTTGTTCAGGGCAGGGCTGAAAGTGTGTCCTACAAATGCAGACAGCTGCGAGCACGTCCCAAAAGTAAATGGATCCGTGTGGAGAACACCCACGAGCCGGTCATTGCACGTGATCTTTGGGACCGCGTTCAGCGGAAAGTAAAGTCCAATGCCAGACCCTTTGAAAATACCGGAATGTTCCATCCTTTTTCGGGAAAGGTGGTTTGCATGTACTGCGGCTATCATGTTCGGGCACATAAAAATCATAACCGTCATTATCTGCAGTGCAACACGCGACTGATCTCCAAAGACGCCTGCCAGGGCTGTTTCATGCCGGTTCTGGAGCTGGAAGAGATCGTTCTCAGGGAACTGCGCAAGTTTTCGCGTGAATTTCTGGACATGGGGGAGTTGAGCCGGAACATCGATTTCTCTGCGGCGCTCACGCTCCGGGCTGAAAAAGCAATGGAAGAGCAGAATATCCATCAGGAAAAGCTCGCAGAGTGTGCAGAAGCCATGGCGATGCTCTATAAAGACAAGGTAACGGGAATGATCAGCCAGGAAGACTATACCGCCATGGCCGAATCCTTCCGTAACGAGAGCGCCCGGATCGAGGATCGGATCGCCCAATGCCGGCTGAGACTGGCGGATATCGAACGGGAAAAAGCCCAGTCAGATAACCGCGCCGAGATCATCGGACGCTATGTAAACGAAATGCCTCTGACCGCAGCGATGACAGAAATTCTCATTGACCATATCGCAATCGGACACCGTGACCGGGTAACCAAACAGGTTCCGGTTACGATTTTTTGGGCGTTTTAACGGATCATCACCGTATCTCGCGCATCCCTGTAAAAGCGTAAACAAATTCATTGCGGCACATGCACTTTTCGCATCGTACCCTTTATCGCACCTTAGCCTCTGCCGCCAGGTCTTCCACCAGGTCCGCCATGGGATCGCCCTTGACCTGCATGGTAGCCGCGCTCCAGGGCGTCCCGGAGGCCGCAGCAGGATAGACACCGGCGGTATGGTCAACGAAGTAGGGTGCAAAAGCAGGATCTTTCATCTGCTTATCCTTCATATTCCTGGTGAGCTGATGAACGATGGCGCCGATCATCTCCAAATGCCCCAGTTCCTCAGTACCAATATCGGTCAGCAGTCCTTTCAGATCATCGAAGGGCATCGAATACCGCTGGCTCAGGTAGCGCAGGCTGGCGCCCAGTTCACCGTCTGGGCCGCCGTACTGGGTCAGGATGATCCGTGCCAGGCGGGGATTGGGACGGTCGATCTTCACGGGATACTGAAGCTTCTTGCTATATACGAACATGGTTACACCTCCTTGTTGGCAGCGTATTCCCAGGGCCAGGGATCGCAGAGCCACTCGTATTCGTCTTCGCGCCCCTCGTGGTGATGGGTCATCTGGCGGTGATGGGCTTCCATGCATTTGCGGTACATCTGCTGATATGCCCGGTACTGCTCCAGCGCATCCTTATCGTCCCGATGGGTATCCAAATACAGGGCAAGCTCCTGGATGGCAAAGGCAAGGGTCTGCAGGGCTGCCTTGGGCGTATCCGGCAGGGGCTGATTGTTGACTTGACCCATGAATGGCAAATCCAGTCCCGGATACAGGGTGCCGCGGATGATGGCTTTTCCAGCCTCATACCGGGGCGGATTCTCCATTTGAAAGGGAACATACGGATTGGCCAGGGGCGCCATGGCAGGCAAACGGCCCTGGCTGCCTTTCTTTTTCGCGTTCATTGTGATTCCTCCTTTCAGAACTGTCGTTCCGTGTCATTCTATGCGGTGCGTTCATCTGCTGTGAAAATCCGCATAGAAATAAACGAGGTGAGCTTATGAACATTAAAAAATGTGTCTCACAGGCGATGATCTATTTTGCGGTGGTCTCCTGCTTCCTGGCGGCTACCTATCTCGGCAATGAAGCGGTGACAGTCATTTCCCAGGAAATTCCGGTGGATCGCAGCCACATCATCATCATCGATGCCGGCCACGGCGGAGAGGATGGCGGCGCGGTATCCTGCACTGGAGCAAAGGAAAGTGAAATCAACCTGAGCATTGCTCTGAAATTCAACGACCTGCTGCATCTGCTTGGCTATCAAACCCGCATGACCCGGACCACGGATATTTCCGTCTACACAACAGGAGCGACCCTGGCCCAGAAAAAGGTGTCCGATCTGCGGGAGCGGGTGCGGATCGTCACCAGTACAGAGGATCCGATCCTGATCAGCATCCATCAGAATACCTTTTCGGATTCCCGCTACAGCGGCGTCCAGGTTTTTTTCAACGGAGCAGGGGAGAGTGAAGCTCTTGCGAAAAAAATACAGGATACTTTCAGCACCGTGCTGAATCCGGGCATTCAGCGCCAAATCAAGCGCGCCGACGGGATCTATCTGATGGAGAACGTATCATGCACCGCCATTCTGGCCGAATGCGGGTTCCTGTCCAATCCCCGGGAGGAAGTGCTTCTGCGTATGCCCGCCTATCAGCAGAAAATCGCGGCGGTTATCGGTACCACGCTCAGCAATTTCCTTGACGGGCAAACAAATGATTGATATAATGTAGAAAACAAATGCAAGGAGAACACCCCATGGCAAAGACAAAGACTGTATTTTTCTGCACCGCCTGCGGCAACGAGACCCCAAAATGGCAGGGACGCTGCCCTGCCTGCGGCGCATGGAACACCATGGAAGAGCATATCGAAAAGCCCACGGCTGTGGGAAAGGCCAAATCTTCCCCTGTCGGCATGAGCCGAAGACCTCAGCGCATCCGGGATGTGGATACCGGCCATGAGATCCGGTTTTCCACCGGCATGGGCGAGCTGGACAGGGTCCTTGGCGGCGGCGCGGTAGCAGGCAGCCTGGTGTTGGTGGGCGGTGCACCCGGCATCGGCAAGTCCACGCTTCTGCTGCAAATCTGCGACAGCCTCTGCATGGGCCGCAAAGTGCTCTATGTTTCCGGTGAGGAAAGCGAGAGGCAGCTCAAGCTCCGGGCACAGCGGCTGGGGGTCGCCCCCGATGAGCTGTATATCCTGTCCGAGACCCGGCTTTCCGATATACTTGAGGCCGTGGAACAGATGCAGCCCGATATTCTCATCGCTGATTCCATCCAGACCCTTTACAATGAGGAAAATGAATCTTCTCCCGGCAGTGTCTCCCAGGTCAAGGACTGTACCATGGCTCTGATGCAGATGTCCAAGAGCAGGGGTATCATGGTCTTTGTTGTCGGTCACATCAATAAAGACGGCAATATCGCCGGCCCCAAGGTGCTCGAGCACATGGTGGACTGCGTCCTGTATTTTGAGGGCGATCCAAATTCCTCCTACCGGCTGCTGCGGGCCGCCAAGAACCGCTTCGGCTCCACCAACGAGATCGGCGTGTTCGAAATGGCGGATAAGGGACTGATTGAAGTACCGAATCCCTCCCAGATGCTGCTGGAGGGACGTCCGGAAGGTGCAAGCGGAACCTGTGTGGCCTGCGTCATGGAGGGTACCCGCCCGGTCCTGGCAGAGGTCCAGGCCCTGGTGACAAAGACTACCTTCAATGTGCCGCGGCGGGCTGCCGACGGCTTTGATTTCAACCGGGCCGTTCTGCTGATGGCAGTGGCGGAGAAGCGGGCAGGCATGAAGCTGAACGTCTTCGACGCATATATCAATGTGATCGGTGGCCTGCGGCTGGATGAACCCGGTGCGGATCTTCCGGTGGTTTTGGCGGTGGCATCATCTTACCGGGATCAGGTCATTTCCGATGATCTGGTGGCCATCGGTGAAGTGGGCCTGACAGGGGAGATCCGCAGTGTTTCCAATATGAACCAGAGACTGTCAGAAGTTGCAAGATTAGGGTTCAAAAAGTGCATTATCCCAAGAAACGGTTCCGAAAAATTGGAAATTCCCGAAGACCTGACGGTTTACCGCGTCAGAAATCTCCGGGAAGCAATCGAGACTGCGCTATAAAATTGAGGGCAGGGGAGGGGCTCACAAGATCAGCCCCAGAATCAGCCCAATCAGGAAGCATCCGCCGCCCAGGATCAGCATGTGTATGGGGTTATCCCTGTATTTCACGCGGATCCGGCGGCGGATGACCGGTTTTTCCACCTCAACGATCCGTTCAACTTCCACAACCTTTTCCACTTCGACTTTTTTGATGACGGGAATTTCAACTTCCACCTCAACGGGCTTTTCCACTTCTTTGATGACTTCCTTGACGACTGTCATCACAAATGGATCAGGAACCGTAACGGCGGTGGATTCTCCCGTGGCAAGGTACGCGACATCGCTTTCCAGAACTTCGGCAAGCTTGATCAGATTCAGCGTGTCGGGACTGGTCTGATCATTTTCCCATTTGGAAATCGCCTGCCTGCTGACGCCCATCATGGCCGCCAGTTGTCCCTGGCTCAGGTCACAGGCTTTCCGAAGGTTTGTGATTCTCTCTCCAATCGACATATAATCCAACTTTCCGCATAAATTTGCTGTCAACTATTGGTTGCATTCGACATTTTACACGATTTATTCCGAAAAATCAAGCTTAGAAAGAGGATTTGCCTCCGCAGCGATTTTTAGCTCTGTATTCTCAATATGGGTATAGATCTGCGTGGTGTTCAAATTCTCATGTCCAAGCACTTCCTGGACAGTTTTGACATCCACGCCGCCGGAAAGCATCATTGTAGCAGCTGTATGGCGCAGTTTATGGGCAGAAAATTGGGTGGAATCAAGTCCCGCCTGCAGCAATGCCTTTTTCACCAGCCGATGGACAGCAGAGACGCTGATCCGGTTATTGTCCCGGGATCCAAAAAGTGCGCGATTGTCCGACAGCACTTTTTTGTTGCGTTCATCCAGATATACATCGATGGCTTTCCTGCATGCTGCGCCGAAATAGACAAAACGCTCCTTGTTGCCTTTACCGATCACCCGGATCCTGTCTTCATACACGTCAGTCAGGTTCAGTCCCACCAGCTCGCTGCGGCGGATACCACAATTAAGGAACAGCATCAGAATGGCATAATCCCGTTTCTGATTGGTACCGGAAACAGCTTTCAAAAGTGCTGAAGACTGCTCAAACGTCAGATATTTCGGCAAACTTTTTCTCAGCTTCGGGTATTCAAGATCGGCAACCGGATTCTCCGCCAGTTGCTTGGTTCGAACTGTCAGATACTTGAAAAAGGATTTGATTGCAGATAGCTTCCTGGCCCTGGAGGATGCAGAGATTCCCAGTTCCTGTTCCGCAGAATCCGGATTAGGATTTCGGTCGTTGGCAAGATAGGAAAGAAAGTCGAATACCTCTGATGTTGTGATCCGGCGGATAAATTCCAGATCGATGTCTCGGATGGAAATATCATCAAGCCGGGTTTGGATGGGCATCTCGCTTCGCATCAGTCTGATGAATCGTAGGAACATCCGCAGATCCAGATAGTATTCAGAGATAGTCTTCTGCGACTGCCCCTTGATCGTTTCATGGTACGCCAGAAAATCCCGCAAAATCTGCGGACAATCTAAATATCGCTGCATTGGAATAACCCCTTCCGAAATTCTTTATTTGGGTTTATTATACCATATTCCTCAACCAAACGCAACAAAATTTTTATTTTGTTGCGTTCGATTTCTAGGTGCTTCCACCGCCCCAGGGGCCGTTATTCCCGCCGTTTTCGGCTCCGGCTCCCCCGCTGGCTGTACCGTATCAAGTCGGCTTTGTTGGATGCACTGGTTATCGGCTTCGGCGTTG